>JAFGLP010000058.1 GCA_016927965.1 Dehalococcoidia bacterium | reverse complement strand
TAAAATGAAAATGGTAAAGAGTATGCTTAAAGGCGCTTTGGTCGTTGGATTGTTAACCATCTTTTTCCTGCCAATTAATGCTATGGCTGAATCTAAAATGCACATAAAATTCAGTACCTGGCATCCGCCTGTGGGCAGAGAGGTGAAAACGGTCTTTGTACCCATGCTTGAGGAACTGAAATCGAAGAGTAATGGCCGGATAACCTACACCATGTATGCCGGCAGCGCCCTTGGCAAAGGCCCTGAGCACTATGATATCGTGAGAAAGGGACTTTCTGATATGGGGTATTTTACCGCCACGTGGACTGCAGGTCGTTTTCCGCTGAGTGATGTGTTGTCACTGGCTGTTACGGTGGATGGCAAAGACGTGGGTGTTGACATTGGTAATGCCATGTACGACCGTATCCTGAAACGAGAGTTCCCGGACGTAAAGATGATCGAATTAAATGGGTGCATTCAGGCCCATCTATGGACTACGAAACCCGTGAAAACCCTTGAAAACTGTAAAGGACTTAGAATACGGTCACCGGGCGGTCACCAGACCAATTACATCAAAGCTATTGGAGCTGAGCCTGTTTTTATGCCCCTCGGAGATGTCTATCTGGCTATGGAGACCGGCACCATTGACGGTCTCGTGACCTGCCCGCCCCTGGTCCTTGCCTTCAAACTTTATGAGGTTGCAAAATATGGGGCCCTGTGCACCTTCGGTTGTGTCACCGAAGGCGTCATCATGAATGAAAAAAGCTGGAATAAAACCCCTGATGACCTAAAACCTATCATTATGGAAGTCTGCAGCAATCCTTTCCGCACCACAGGCGGGTTGACCCGTGACGTATACAAGGTCATGATGAAGGAAATCACCGACAAGGGCGTTAACCTCTATACCCTACCCGATAAAGAGGCGGTTCGCTGGTATGCAGGATTCCAGGACGAGACGAGGAAATGGGTGAAAGGCCTGGAGGATAAAGGGCTTCCTGCAAAAGAAACCGTAATTATGTACAACGAAGAATGCGAGAAGCAGGGCGTGAAGTGCGTTGCATTTCCGCCTGAGTGGAAGAAGTAATTGACCTATATATGCTTTGAATGTGTCCATCCCGCGCTCCGGGGTGGACACCCTTGAGTTTTCGAATGGAATCCAGGACAGAGAAGCTATGGAACGATTAGCAACCATTAGCAGGGTGATACAGCGAGTAACGCGTTTTCTGTGCTACATCGGCATATTTCTTCTGATCCCCATGATGTTGATCACGGCAGGTGACGTGATAGGCCGGTCCGTGTGGGCCAAGCCTATCCCCGGCACGGTCGAGCTATCCAGTTACATGTTGGCCGTTTTTATCCTCCTTGGTGTTGCATATACACACCAGGTGAAAGGTCATGTGCGTGTTTCCATGCTTGTATCCCGGCTTCCTGAGAGGGTAGGGGGCATCCTGGATGTTTTTACTACTCTTTTGAGTCTATTCATCATCGCAATATTAGCATGGCAGGGTTGGGTGGTAGGTATTGAAGAACGAACCGTTTCAGACATGCTCAGGATGCCCCAGTTGCCCTTCAGGCTGCTGGTGGCAATTGCAGCGTGCTTTCTTTGTCTGGAACTGTTGATTGATCTGACGGTTTCTGTGGGAAAACTGGTAAGGAGATGACCTTTGGATCCGGTCATTGCAGGTGTCATAGGCACTGTTCTCGTATTCCTTCTTCTGTTTCTGGGAATGCCAATCGCGTTTGCACTGATGCTTGTAGGTTTTGCTGGAATAAGTTATTTGGCAAGCATAGAGGCAGCCTTACCCATCGCTGCGAGGACGGTCTATGAAGTAACGACCTATTACCCCTATACGGTGATACCGCTCTTTATCGTGATGGGGGGCTTCGCTGGGAGCTCCGGGATGACCAAAGATCTGTACGGCACATTTGACAAATGGTTTCGAAAATTACCCGGGGGCCTTGGGATTGCTACGATTGGAGCCTGTGCAGGGTTTGCCGCCGTATCAGGGTCTTCTGTGGCTACAGCAGCCACAATGGGGATGGTTGCGCTTCCGGAAATGAAGCGATTTAACTACCATCCGAGGCTCGCAACAGGCAGTGTGGCTGCAGGCGGGACCTTGGGTTTTCTGATCCCGCCGAGTATCGGATTTATTGTCTACGGAATGCTGACGGAGCAGTCCATCGGGAAGCTCCTGGTGGCCGGCATGATACCGGGATTGATTCTTGCGGCAGCCTATATGGGTATCATAGTAGTCTGGGTGAAGATTAACCCACGTATGGCCCCAGCCAGTCCTGAAGCGGTCAGCTGGAGAGAAAAGTTCTCATCACTATTAGGTGTATGGGAGCCACTGGCAATCTTTTTACTGGTGATGGGGGGTATTTACGGGGGTTTATTTACTCCTACTGAAGCTGGTGCGATGGGCGCGACAGTACTGTTTCTGGTGTCCATAATCAAAAGGAAATTGAACGGGCAAAACCTGGTAGGGGCCCTGCTGGAGGCTGTTCGAATTTCGGTCATGGTCCTGTTCCTTGTGGCTGGAGCAAACGTGTTCAGCTACTTCCTGGCATTATCCACAATCCCTATGAAGGTGGCGAGCTGGGCGGCCGCTCTTGAAGTTTCCCCCTACTTAATTCACACCATTATTGTTATCATCTATCTGTTTTTAGGTTGCTTCCTTGATGCCATATCCATGATGGTGTTGACCATGCCGGTCATTTTCCCGGTCATTTTGGCCCTCGGCTTTAATCCCATATGGTTTGGCGTCATCGCGGTTCTGATGATGGAGGCAGGACTGATTACCCCGCCAATGGGACTTAACATATTTACCGTTGCCGG
>JAFGLP010000057.1 GCA_016927965.1 Dehalococcoidia bacterium | reverse complement strand
CATCGCCAGAGCACTGGCAACCAAGCCCACTTTGCTGTTACTGGATGAGCCTCTTGGAGGGATGAACCCTTCAGAAATTGATTTCACAATTGACGCTATCAAAAAGACACAGCAGCAGGGAATGACTATTCTGCTGGTGGAACATAACATGCAGATAATGACCATATGCGAGCGGGTTGTTGTTATCAACTTCGGACAAAAAATCGCTGAAGGTACGCCGGAAGAGCTTAGAGATAATGAAAAGGTCATTCAGGCTTACTTTGGAGGCAGGTAATCTTGCTTAGCATACGCAATATTTCAGTACATTACCGCAAAGCAATGGCCGTTGATGACATATCTCTGGAGGTTCCCCGTGGCTCGGTAGTAAGTATTCTGGGTGCCAACGGCGCCGGCAAAAGCACTATAATGCGCGCAATTTGCGGCCTTGTAACGCTGACATCCGGTGAAATATGGTTCGAAGATAAACGTATCGACCATATGGAGACACAGGATATAGTTAAACTGGGCCTGATACAGGTTCCGGAAGGCAGAAAGCTGTTTCCCTATCTCAGCGTGCTCGATAACTTAAAGCTTGGTGCCTCCCTGCGCAAAGATAAAGCCGCTATCAAACAGGATATGGATGAAATTTTCCAGCGCTTTCCCAGACTTAAAGAACGCTATACCCAGAAAGCCGCAACCTTGAGCGGAGGCGAACAGCAAATGCTGGCTATCGCACGAGGATTAATGGCCAGCCCCAAGCTGCTAATGCTGGATGAGCCGTCAGTAGGTCTGGCGCCCATTATGGTGGATAATATCGGTGATATTATTGCCGATATCAATGCACGGGGTGTCACTATACTTCTGGTAGAACAGAATATACCTTTAGCTTTAAGAGTGGCCAAGCGTGGATATGCCCTGCAGGTGGGCAAGATCGTCCTGGAAGGGGATATTGAAAAGTTTCAGTCAACCGAGGCGATCAAACAAGCTTATCTTGGCGGAAGTTCCGGTTTCAAGTAATACAGGCTGTTGCCGCAGGGTATTTCACCCGGCAAATTGTACCTCCCGTAGTATAAAGCCGGTGCTTTAAAGAAAAAAGGATACCGGCTTTGTACTATATTTATGAGACCGTGGCTAAGTGACACCGCCGGTGATGTTGATCGCTTCTCCGGTAATGTATGCGGATTGTTCGCTGATAAGGTATAAAGCGAGGCTGGCTATTTCCTCCAGATCGCCCAGCCGGCCCAGCGGAATGCCGTCAATTAACTGTTTATTATGACTTTCTCTGACCTCGTTAATACTGCGTCCTTCCGCTTCCGCCTGCTTCCTGTATGTCTCATCCCTTAAATGGGTACCAAAACTACCCGGGTTTATGGAATTGACGTTTATTTTATGCTTCGCCAGCTCCAGTGCCATGGTTTTCATCAGTCCCAGGACCCCCCATTTAGAAGCGCAATAAGAGCCGCTCCCCGGCATGCCTTTTACTCCTCCAAGCGAGGCTATGAGTACCATTTTACCGCCGCCCCCCCTGGCAATCATATGTCCGGCCACAGCCCTGGCGATAAGAAATGTTCCGCTGAGATTTACATCGACAACTTCTCTCCAGGTCTTTTCATCAAGATCAATAATCGGCACATTCATAGGGCCGCGAGTACCGGCGCAATGGACGAGTATATCAATTTTGCCGAATTTCTCAACCGCTTTTTCAATAGCTGCATTAACTTCTTTGCTGTCATTGATATCCGTTACCTGGATAAGAGATTCCCGTCCAAGTGATTTGATCTCGTCGGCAACCTCATCCATTCCTCTCCAATCCTCGTCACCCGCAAAAAGGCTCTTGGGTGCGCGAAACTTGTCGACAAGGACTATATCTGCCCCTTCAGCCGCAAATAGATTGGCAACCGCACGGCCCATGCCGTGTTTTGCTGCTACACCTGTAATCATTGCAATCTTATTCTTTAGACTGTCCATTCTTCTCCTACTCCTTCATAATGCGCTTGCTATATCGGTGCTCGAGCATACTGCAGATACTATCCCTACTGGTTTAATCCCCAACCACCGCAAATGTCTATAGCCTGCCCGGTGATATAATCGGCCTGTTCTGAAACCAGACACAACGCCAGTTTGGCAATATCATCAGGCAGACCGATTCTGCCAAGCGGGATATTTTTAACCAGCTGTTTATTATGCCTCTCTCTTACCTCATCGACCGTGAGACCTTCATCTTTTGCCTGTTGCACGTAAAAATCGTCTCTTAAGTGCGTGCCAAATGTCCCCGGATTTATCGCGTTAACGTTGATTTTATATTGCGCAAGCTCGAGCGCCATGGTTTTCATCAGTCCAAGAACTCCCCATTTGGAAACACTATAAGAACCGCTTCCCGGTATTCCGCGGTTTCCTGCCAGCGAAGATATAAGAACAATCTTCCCACCCCGCTTCTTCTCAACCATGACTCTGGCGGCAGCCCTGGCAACAAGGAACGTTCCGGTAAGATTTACGTCCAGTACCTGTCGCCATGTTTTCTCATCGAGTTCCGCAATCGGAGTCGCCACCGGGCCGCGAATTGCCGCGCAATGGACCAATATATCTACCGTGCCGAATTTCTCAACCGCTTTTTTTACGGCAGTATCAACGTCTTCACTGCTGTTAATATCCGCTTCCAAGGCAAGAGCTTTCCTTCCGAGAGACTTGATTTCATCCGCCACATCATCCAGCCCCCTCCACCCTTCATCTCCCGAGAAATGGCTCTGCGGCGCACGATACTTATCGACGATCACTACATCAGACCCTTCCCCGGCAAACTTCAGGGCGACCGCATGTCCCATGCCTCTCTTTGCTGCAACACCGGTAAT
>JAFGLP010000056.1 GCA_016927965.1 Dehalococcoidia bacterium | reverse complement strand
GTGGTGCCCCCAAGGGAATTCGAATCCCTGTGCCCAGCTTGAAAGGCTGGTGTCCTAGGCCTCTAGACGATGGGGGCACGTAATCACGGATAGATAGGCAGCGCTTCAAGGCCTGCCTTCTCTGGAAAACCAAACATTATATTCATATTTTGTACTGCTTGTCCAGCAGCGCCTTTTACCAGGTTATCGATACAGCTTATTACAACTACCCTGCCGGTCTTTTCATTTATAGCAGGATAAAGCAAGCAGAGATTGCTTCCCAGAGTATGCTTGGACTCGGGAGGCTGCTGAACTACCCGGGTAAATGACTCATTCTTATAGAAATCGTAGTATATTTTATCCAGCTCTTCTTTACCGCCGGTAAGCTTCCCCTTACGTGCGCGGGCATAACACGTGCTCTCAATACCACGTGTCATCGGCACGACATGCGGCACGAATGTCACAGAAATTCCCGCCACCGGGTCCAGTGCGTCAAGCTCCTGTGATATCTCAGGCAAATGGCGGTGCCCGCCCAATCCATAAGCGCGCACGTTATCGCTTGCCTCGGAGAAATGGGTCGCCAGGGTGAGCGTCCTGCCCGCGCCGGATACGCCCGATTTACTATCAACTATCAGGTCGGGCTCAACCAATCCCGCCTTGACCAGCGGAGCAAGCCCCAGGATGGCGGACGTGGGATAACATCCGGGATTGGCGACGATCTTGGCAGAGGCAATGCCGGCACGATGCAGTTCCGGTAACCCGTAGACTGCAGTTTTCAGCAGTTCCGGGGCCGGATGTTCGAAGTCGTACCATTGACCATACCAGCTTGCCTCCCTGAGCCTGAAGTCGGCGCTGATATCAACAACACGGACACCCCTTTTCACTAAAGGCACAATACCTTCGGCACTGGCTTTATGCGTCATGGCCGAAAAGACGACATCCAAACTGGTTTCCAGCTCAGTGGTAATAGTAAGTCCGGTACAATCCATGTGAGGGAAAACATCGCCGAGCTTCTTGCCCGCCGCACTGCGGCCCGTAACCGACACCAGTTCCACGTCCGGATGCAGCCACAGGATGCGGGCCAACTCTACACCCGCATAACCGGTAACGTTGATAATTCCCGCTCTGATCTTCTTCATATATTTCGCCCTTTTCTCAACTTTAATAGCCCCTCCAAATGGCACGTATCATTTATGTAAAGCGCAGAGGGCATGCCCATCCTGACCTCAAACAGACTGACTGCGCCTTTATCCTGTGCTATCTGGCCATAATGACGATTATCCATGTGCAGCATATGCAGGATCATTATAACGGATATCGACCTGTGTGCTACTATTGCAATAGTTTCTTTCTTATGACCGGAGAAAATTTCATCCAGTGCTGAGGCAAGATTCGATCTCAACTGTCTCAGGTCCACATCGAAGGGTAATTTGATGCAGTCAATATCGATGTGTCCATTATCCAGCCCACAATCAAGCGCAACTGCGTCTTCGTGATTAAGGCCCTTCCATGTAAAATCATTCGATTCAGCAAAACCAGACAGGATTTGCGGTTTCAATTGATATTTGCCTGCTATAACAGCCGCCATCTTTTCAGCACCGGGGACAGGGATGAAATAAACGGCGGCTAACTGGTACTCCTGCAGCTTCCCGGCTGCAGCCGATGCCCACGTATCCATAGGCTCAGCCTGACCTTCATTATCAAGCACAGGGTTCCAGCCTGCGTACTCATATTCGGCTGACCCGGTATTGACAATGAGAATTTTACCCATTCAGTTAACCGCCGTTTTTTTCGTTGCTTTACCTCTCTAAGATCATGGCAATGCCCATGCCACCGCCTATGCACATGGTAGCCAGACCATTTTTAAGATTGCGGCGCTGCATTTCATGTATAAGTGTAACGAGCACACGCCCACCGGTAGCCCCGATAGGATGCCCCAATGAGATACCACTGCCATGCAGGTTAGTCTTGTCCAGATCAAAGCCAAGTTCCTTAACACAGGCCAGGGCTTGTGAAGCGAAGGCCTCATTTAATTCAACGTAATCAAGGTCTTTCACCGTCATTTTTGCTTTGGCCAATGTCCTTTTTACTGACGGGATAACACCCAAACCCATGTAAGCCGGATCGACACCTCCGGAGGCATATGCTTTTATTTTAGCCATAGGTTCAAGCCCCATCTCCTTGGCTTTCTTATCTGACATCAACAGCACTACGCCTGCGCCGTCATTAATACCCGAGGCGTTACCTGCGGTAACTGTACCGTCTTTCTTGAAAGCCGGAGCCAGCTTGGCCATTTTCTCCATGCTGGTTTCCATCGGCCTTTCATCGGTATCAAATACTTTAGGATCACCCTTTCTCTGAGGGATAACGACAGGAGCGATCTCTTTTTTAAAGGTGCCGTCCTTGATGGCGGCCATGGCGCGCTCATGACTCATCACACCCAATTTGTCCTGATCTTCACGCGTAATGCCATATTTGGCGGCAATGTTTTCAGCAGTAATGCCCATATGATAGCCATAGTAAAGCTCATACAGGCCGTCAAAGACCATCAGGTCTAAAACTTCACCTTTGCCGCTGATATCCATGCGGTAGCCCCAGCGGGCTTTTGGCATGGCATACGGCGCATTGCTCATGCTTTCCATACCGCCGGCAACCACAACGTCAGCCTCACCCAGCATGATGCTCTGGGCGCCCAGCACAATAGCCTTTAAACCTGAACCGCAGATTTTATTTACTGTAAAACCGGGGGTCTCCTTGGGTAATCCGGCATAGATCATCGCCTGCCTGCCGGGGTTCTGCCCCTGGGCCGCCTGCAATACATTACCCATGATTACTTCATCAATCTGGACCTCTTTCAGATTGTCCGGCCAGTCATAGTATTTTTTCTCGAGTTCAGTCAGTCCTTCCCCGGCCAGTGCGCCCGGGCAGCAATCCAACTGCTCTTTTCCTGCCTTCGGTTTCAACCCGGCCCGTTTCAACAGGTCTTTTATTACGATAGAACCCAGCTTGGCAGCAGTTACTTCTTTGAGTCCTCCCCCAAAAGTGCCAATAGCCGTCCTCACTCCGCTTACAATAACAACGTCTGACATATGATCCTCCTTATTTTGATCACTTATTTTTATCCAGGATACGCCTGGCAATAACCGGCACCATTTGATTTACAAAATCAGTGTTATATTCACCGCGGTTAAACCGCAGAGGCGTTATCGATATTTTATTATTTTTTAAAGCCCACATATCGGTGCCATCTACAGCATCCATATTGGTCCCCCTGTGTAATATCCAGTAGTAATCGTGCCTGCCGTCATTACCCGTATCAATGCCGGCCGCGTATATCTGCTCCCCCAACCGCGTGGCTTCCACTCCCTTTATTTCCCTCACAGGCAAGCTGGGAACGTTGATATTTAACAGCATTTTACCCTTTATTTTGTGCTTTATTACATAGTCGGCAACTGCTGCTGCCACGCTAGCCCCAGTCTCAAATTTCGGATCGTCGAATGAATTCATGGACACCGCTATGGATGGAATCGAGTAGAAAAAGCCCTGTAAGGCAGCACCCACTGTCCCTGATAAAAATACGTCATAGCCACAGTTTGGACCCTGGTTGATGCCTGACACGATCATATCGATGCCTTCTTTCATCACCACCCGGATAGCCATAATAACACTGTCTGCGGGAGTCCCTTCCACCGTGTAAGTATCGATTCCCGGGATTTTTTCATGTATCCTTGAGATGCGTATGGGGTGATGAAAACTTATGGATGTACCTACTCCGCTTTGCTCACGGTCAGGAGCTACAACAGTTACCTGTCCAATATTCTTGAGGTGGGAAACCAGAGACCACAGTCCATCGGCATTTATTCCATCATCATTAGTAACTAAAATTTTCAACTTAAAAACCCCTGGAGAACAGTGTAATTTTATCATAATGAACTTGACTAGTATAAGTTCGGCAGGGAACAAATGCATCTAAATAGCAGGTTGAAAATTAGGCCGCCTTCCAACAAAACAGCAGTCAAACGGATTTCCAGTGCATCAAACAGAATTACAAAGATATTATAAAGACTGGGTTAATAAACAGAGCCCCGCCAAAATTACCAGCAACTTTTACACTGATTTTCTGATGACTGCCCTAAAAAAATCACAGGAGAGATATTTCGAATTTGCATTACCACAGAATATTATTTATGACCTTTTGGTTTTAAACTCTCAGATCTAAATATTCTGTTTGCAGCCCTGATATCTCTCCTGCGATTGATAAGACTATTTAATGCTATAGCTAAACTACTGACTGAATTTTTTTACATCTTCAGTCTATCCCACATTATGGCGAACTGCAGAAAATATACTATTTGCAGCCAGCCGGGACATCTGTGCCGCCAGGCAACAGCGACGGAACAGGGACACCATCCGTGTCCGTATATGCTTTATGTGCATTGACAGCATCAAGGGTCTTGGGATCATAGCTTGTAAGGATATGCACGTCCACTGAGTTTCCACCATCCATCTTTACCAAGTTGGCGTTATTGGCCCAGGTGATGGTATTGCAGGAGATCATGGGCTTGAATTTATTGATGCCGCCGGCACAGAGCATATCCTGGATAGCCTGACCG
>JAFGLP010000055.1 GCA_016927965.1 Dehalococcoidia bacterium | reverse complement strand
GTCAATCCCAGGTCATCGATGATGCGGGGCCTCAAACCCTGGGCGGTGGCCCGCAGGGCTTCCAGCGCCACCACGGCCTGGCTGCGTATTTCCTGCAGCTTCTCCCTGACCGTTAACAGCTTTAAACGCTTGGTTGCGGACAGGTTGTCCAGTTTCTGTATCAAGATAAGGATATCCGGGGACACATCGTCATGCAGGTCCCGCGAGATCCGCTTGCGCTCCTCTTCCTGCGCCCGCGTGATCTGCTGGATGTAAGCCTGCACGTTTTCCCGCTGTTGTATTTCCAGCGTGACGTCGCGCGCTACGTGCTCGAAGCCCTGTATCTGCCCGCCGACCACGACGGCGGCCGTGGACATCTTGACCGTTTTTATCGTGCCGTCCTTGACGA
This sequence comes from Dehalococcoidia bacterium, assembly GCA_016927965.1. The sequence continues at coordinate 3,286 of JAFGLP010000055.1, read as the reverse complement.
AGAATTGCTGCTCATAGGGCTGTTCGAATTCCTGCCCGTTGACGAGGCTGCTGCGCACGGTGCGCGCCAGCGCCAGCGATTCGCCGCTTAAAAATCTGCCCAGGTGGATGCCTTTTAGTTCATCGGCCGTAAAGCCGGAGAGTTTCTCGAATGCCCGGTTGCCGTCCAGGAACATCCCGTTGACATCCTGTACCCAGATGGCATCGCTGGCGTTTTCAAAAAGATAGCGGTATTTCTGCTCGGAGGCGCTCATGCCCTTTTCTGATTCCGCCAGCCGGGCGACCAGCTGCTGATAAAGCGTGGTCTCTTTTCTCTTTACCTCGAACCAAAGATTCGCCAGTATCCCCAGGAAAACGATGCCCCCGGTCTCCAGGAAAGCTTCCGCTTGAAAACTGGTCATCGTGAAAACCCGCGGGATGATAATTGCCAGCGAGATAACCAGCGCCGCTGTCCCCATCCTCATCCCGAAGACCATACCGGCGTACACGATGGGGAATAATAACAAAGCGCGCTCCACGGAAAAGTGCGTCAGCCCGGTAAATGCCAGGAGGGAAGGTATATCGACGCGCAGGATCTGTTGCGGGTACTGGAAAACTGCGCCGATGATGAACATGGCCAGCAGTATCCACAGGTGAGGGTTGGTTGCGGTTACGGGAGCCTTTTTAATACCTCGGAAATAATCGATCACTAGTCAATGTCCTGACATTTCGGGAAAAGACGGTTACTGGATATCGTTAAGGTCGATATAACCCTGTTTCAGCCCTTTGATGATGGCGTCGGTACGGCTGCTGCACCCCAGCTTGTTAAAGATGTTGGTCATGTGGGCTTTAACGGTACGCAGGCTGATAAACAGCTTCTCGGAAAGTTCCTTGTTGCTCAAACCGCGGGCGGCCCACTTCAGGATTTCTATCTCGCGGGTAGTGAGCTGTCCCCCGGCTTCGCGTTCATCGGGGCTTTTGGACAGGCTGGCCAGCCGCTGTACCAGCTTGCGGGTAACCTCGGAATCCAGCACGGATTCACCGGAGCGCACCGCCCGTATCGCCCGGATGACATCCTTGCCCGGGGAGTTCTTCAGCAGGTAGCCGCAGGCCCCGGCCTCCAGCAGGCCGATGATATACCGGATATCGCTGTAAGCTGTCAAGATCAGCAAAGCCGTGGATGGACTTACCAGCTTGATTTGCTTGGTCGCTTCCACGCCGTTCAGCTTGGGCATGACGATGTCCATGATGATGATATCCGGCTTGAGTTTCCCGGCAATGCGTACGGCCTCTTCACCGTCGGCTGCCTCGCCAACCAGGTCGAAGTCCTTCTCCTTCTCGAGCAGATTACGCATGCCTTCCCGCAGCATGGCATGGTCATCGGCGATCAATATTCTCGTTTTCATAGTACTCCCGGCATATGTCTTTTCACTCCCCTGTAATCCCTACTATTGTAAAACGTTCGAGTGAAAAGCGCAATTCACAGGACGATAGGCCAAAAGTTCTAGAACCAAAGGGCAGGCATAAATACGACTTAGGGGCAGGGAGTATGTGCCTGGAGGGCGGTTCGATAAATTTTGTGAAGGTGTTACTATTAAATGATTGCCAGCTTTGCCTGGTCAGGTTAGGTATGAGCAGAAATATCAAGCCGGAGATTAATATTGAACAGAGGAGCGCCCTTCTGGCCGCTCTTACCAGGGCCCGGGGAGATATCAGGATTTCTGTTGAAAGCTCCAATGAAGCGGATGATGAAAATAACTGTTACTATACCCTCACCAAGGAGCAGTTAGAGGCGCTCGTTAATGGTAACATGGAACAGATAGAGGGATGGGTCAGTAACCTTGACCGCCGCCACGCCACTTGGCTTTTAAGCTGGCTCATCAGGGAAAGCGTATGACGTTATACGCGTTAAATAATTATATCTTATTGGGAATCACTGGGTGATAAACCAAAAGAGAAAAGGAGTAAAGCATAAAGTGAGTGACAAGGAAAAAGAAGAAATTCTGGGGCAGATATCTGACCAGGCCATCGCTTCCATGATGGAAGAGCACCGGGTCTTCCCGCCCTCGGAGGAGTTCGTCAAGAACGCCACCATCAAAAGCCTGGACGAGTACAAGAAAATGTACGAAGAGTCCATCAATGACCCGGAAAAATTCTGGGGAAAGTTAGCTGAAAATTTCCACTGGTATAAAAAGTGGGATAAATTCTGCGTCTACGACTTCAAGGACAACCCGGAAGTCCGGTACTTCGTCGGCGGCAAGATCAACGTCTGCTATAACTGCCTTGACCGCAACCTCCCGACCCACAAAGACAAAGTAGCCCTCATCTTCCAGGGTGAACCTGATGAAGATACCCGCACCTATACCTACCAGCAGCTCTATGAAGAGGTCTGCAAATTCGCTAACGTTCTCAAGAAGGCTGGCATCAAGAAAGGCGATACGGTCTCCATTTACCTGCCCATGATCGCCGAGCTGGCCATCGCCATGCTCGCCTGCGCTCGCATCGGCGCCATCCACAGCATCGTCTTCGGCGGTTTCAGCGCCGAGGCCCTGCGCGACCGCATCCAGGACTGCGAAGCTACAATGCTCATCACCGCTGACGGCTACTGGCGCAGCGGCAAGCACGTCGGCAGCAAGGCCAACGCCGACGCCGCTCTGCAGGAATGCCCCACCATCAAAAAAGCTATCGTCGTCAAGAGGCTTGGCATCGAGACTGCCATGACCGCCGGCCGCGACACCTGGTGGCACGATGAAATGTCCGCCCCCGATATCAAACCCGTCTGCGAAGCGGTACCCATGGACGCCGACGAACCCCTCTTCATCCTCTACACCAGCGGCAGCACCGGCAAACCCAAGGGCGTGCTTCACACCCAGGGCGGTTACCTCCTCCACACCTACGCTACCGTAAAATACATTTTCGATATCAAAGACAATGACATTTACTGGTGTACGGCTGACATCGGCTGGGTCACCGGCCACAGCTATATCGTCTACGGCCCCCTGGCCAACGGCGCCACCAGCATCATCTTTGAAAGCACTCCCACCTATCCCGGCCCCGACCGCTTCTGGCAGATCGTGGAAAAATTCAAGGTCAGCGTATTCTATACTGCGCCCACGGTCATCCGCGCTCTGATGAGAGAAGGCGAAGACCCCGTCAACAAGCACGACCTCTCCAGCCTCCGCCTCCTCGGCAGCGTCGGCGAGCCCATCAACCCCGAGGCCTGGATGTGGTATCACAATGTCATCGGCAAGGGCAAATGCCCCATCGCGGATACCTGGTGGCAGACCGAAACCGGCGGCATTCTCATT
>JAFGLP010000009.1 GCA_016927965.1 Dehalococcoidia bacterium | reverse complement strand
TCGAGCGGCGCTATCCTTATACCAGCTGTATGTAACCTGTTCGGCGATTTTCAAGGGATCGAACGCCGCAAGCTCGAGATCAGATTGTGAGACTATTCCTTGCTTGAACAGGCGATTACGTTTGGACAGGTCTTTTTCTCTGCAGTCCAGGTCAAACACACCATAGCTCAATAAATTGCCGCATCCTCTTCCGATCTTGAAATAATCAGGATAGGCACTACCTATCATAATAAGATCAGGTATATAGGTATTATCGATAAACTCCCGTATCGTATTCAGTTTCCAGAGGAAGTTTGTGATTTTATCTACCGTTGGAACTTCCGTGACACCGCCGGGGACAATTGCCACATTATGCGGCATCTTACCGCTGAAAACCGCAGACATCTCATGAGCGAGCTTCCTGATCTTGAGAGCATTGAGATAATGACTGGTAGCAGCAATATTTGCCTCATCCGTCAACCGGTAGTCACCTTCATATCTTGGATAGAAAGGGGCCAGCGAGGCTATATCATCTACATTCTGATTGCGGTTAATAAATGTTTTTACGGAATTTAAAGCGGGGTCTTTTCCGTTATACCCGGCAACCTTTGAGATATCGACATAGTCCAGCGCCGCCAGATGATAAAAATGCAGGATGTGCGACTGGATATAATTGGCTCCTTGAATTAAATTACGTATAATCCGCCCGTTATCAGGAATCTGATCCGCAATACCAAAGGCAGCATCAAGATTTAACGCTGCGGCCATTGCATGAGCTGTAGGACAGACACCGCAGATCCTCTGAAGGATAAACTGGGCATCGAAGGGGTCCCGGCCGCCTAAAATCGTTTCCAGCCCTCTGAAAAGCATGCCACAGCTTTTTGCATCTGTGACAGTGCCGTTTTCAATCTCAACTTCGATTTTCAGATGACCTTCAATACGGGTTAACGGGTCGATTATGATTTTGCTCACAACACATTACTCCTTTTTCTCTTCTTCCCCCTGTTTGTTCATGGAGTTACTAATGATCGCTCCTCCAGCCCCAACTATAGCAGCGCCCGCTACCGCACCCAGGGCTGCTGCCGCGCCTGTACCAATTCCCTTCGTATCATCTTTTACCCTGGAAACTGCCAGCGGGACCACTTGCCAATCTTCAACTTCCTTTCTCAATGGGGATAGCTTGTCTGGAAATCCCGGCTCCGTACAGCCGATACAAAGACTGTTTGCACCAATACACCAGTTGGTACCGCTATTCCACATCCGTGAAGGACAATCCGCATATGTTACAGGCCCCTTACACCCCAATTGATACATACAATATGGATCAGAGAATTTTTTTGAGAACTGTCCCAGTTGAAAATATCCGTTCCGTGGACAGATATCATGAATACGTTTGCCATAGAACACAATTGGCCGTCCATGCTGGTCAACTTTAACAGCTTCCAATCCATTGAGTAGTATTGTGGCCACCGTCCCCACGAACCAATCAGGATGTGGTGGACAACCCGGCACATTGATAACCGGAGTCTTGATTCCCGCATCTGCGAAGACCTGCATAACGCCAACACATGAAGTGGGATTTGGCTCTGCCGCCGGAATACCTCCATAGGCAGCACATGTGCCCAGAGCTATAACCGCCATGGCATTCCCACCCAGATTTTTTACATGCTCTAGAATTGTTATTCCCTTGCCGTCAACCTCCCCTACCTCACAATAAACTCCCTGATCTTTTGTTGGAATAGCACCTTCTACCACCAGGACATAACTACCTTTGGTCAGTGAAGACTGCGTCAATATATCTACTGCTTTTTCACCCTCTGAAGCCATTATCGTTGTATGAAATCGTAAATTTAAGTGTTTGCCGGGAATAGTTTCATCCACCAGAACATTTTGAATATTAGGGCTCAAAGAGTTCAAGAGACTCACGGAGCATCCTGTACATGACCCGCCCTGCAGCCATATTACGGGAATCTCGGTTATTGCGTTTGATTCCGCGTATACCGGTAATGCCCCTTCATATTTAGCAAGGCCGATATATAACAAACCCGCCGTAGCAGCAGACAATGACGATAGCTTTAAAAATTCACGGCGGGACATATCCTTGAAATTATTCATAGTTACACCTCAATTCACGATTTCACGGATAATTTAATACTTCACGGTTTCAAAATGCGAGTATGATATATTACCTATATAGAGCCGGCCATCTCCCGGACAAGGTTAAGTTCATTAAAATACATAGAGTGAAGTCATTGGCAAGGATTTCATCACCAGATGTACGGTATCGTTCGTTCAACTATACCACTGCTTACGTGGCTACATCATCCGTTTTGCTACTTGTTCTCCCAACTTGGAAATACGGCATTTTCACCTGCCGTGCACCGTAAAGTTATAAGTGATTCTACTGATATTATCCTTGAGATCTTTTAGCCTGTCATTAAAGTATTTTTCAGACAGTTCACACCATAGAGCAAAATACAATCAGTTTTACCAGTAAATCTGTAGCTAAAACAATCTCTCAAAATAATCATATGCGCTACCTACCGGTCAAGGCAGGTATATCTACGGGAAATAACCGCATAAATACTGATTGATCGACTCCGTATAATTACTAATTTATTACTTGATATTACAGGTATAAACACATAATTTCCGGAATCTGATAACAGGCATCATTACGGAAGTTTAGTTCATCCCGACATGCTATCGTTAAAGCAAGAATTAATAAATGGATGCACGAAGTATTGATAGTCATTTCAGCTTTCGTACCATTTTAATCGACAAATTACCCATATGCTGAGTGTATTCATAAGGAGTACAGGTAAAATATGGAGTGGCAAGTTATAGTAGCATTAGTAGTGGCGGTACCTTTGATATTATCTCCAGTGGTTTTAGTCTGGCATCTTAATATGGGCGGTATATTCGCTGCTTATGTTAACCAGATGAAAGCAAAACAACCTGTCCAGGAAAAAAGCTCCGAAATCGCTATGGAAGCCAGGTAAGCATAATTGTTTGACGAACCCGATGGTGAAAAACTGTGAAACACCAGTAGAGAGAAAAATCAGCGCATAGCGTTAACATGTATCGTGAAGCCGTTGGAATTCGTCTTAATCGTGTATTTCGGCGGCTTTTTATTATCCATGAAGCAAGAAGGTGGAAATTATCTGTGAAGAATGAAAAAACGGATGTAACCGGATAATGCAGCAGAAACAATCATACTCTCCCGGTATAACTATCCTGACTGCTGTGGTAATACTCGGTCTTATTCCAATAATCATTCGCTTTGTGGATGGCCTTGGCGCTGTAAGCAATTTAAGTGACGGACGTCCATGGGGCTTCTGGATAAGTTTTGACCTCTATTGTGGTGTCGCCCTGGCAGCCGGAGGTTTCACTATGGCGGGCTGGGTCTATGTCTTCAAGCGGGAGAAGTATCATGCCGTGGCCAGACCGGCAGTGCTAACCGCTTTTCTGGGGTATACACTGGTTATTCTTGCTCTGCTGGTTGATCTTGGCCAGCCCTGGTATATCTGGCATGCGATGATCTACTGGAACATCCACTCGCCGCTCTTCGAGGTTGCGCTATGTGTGATGACATATACCGTGGTACTGGCACTGGAATTCAGTCCGGCAGTGTTTGAAGCCTTGAGCAAAAGCAATCTGCCGGTCATAAAGCGCTTTAACTGGCATATGCCTCTTCGCCTTGTCAGGTCAATCCAGATACCGCTGGTTATCGCAGGCATTGTTCTTTCAACCCTTCATCAATCTTCGCTGGGCTCAATGCTGTTGATGATGCCGGAGACGCTGCACCCGCTCTGGCATACTCCCATCCTGCCAATTCTTTTCCTCTGCAGTGCCATAGCCGTAGGGCCTGCTATGGTCATCTTTGAAACTACACTCAGCAGCAAAGCATTCGGACACAAATTACCACTGAATATTCTGAGCGGCATAGGCAAGGGAATCCCCTATATCCTCGGAATTTACCTGATCATTAAATTAGCGGACCTGATCGTGACAGGAGAGATAGGACTTATATTTACGGCATACCCGCAAAACTTGCTGTGGTGGGGTGAAGTGATTATCGGGGTTATTTTGCCAATTATACTTTTGTCCATATCACGGGTAAGACAAAGCAGAAGCGGTGTCTTCTGGAGCGCAGTGCTGGTTGTTCTTGGGTTAATATTTAACCGTTTCAACGTAAGCATGCTGGCACTGGCCATACGCCCCGGCTTTACCTATTTCCCCCACTGGATGGAAGTGGCAATCTCTGCGGCACTGGTAGCAGATGCCTTGCTTGTTATCTGGCTGGCCTATCAGCTTCTGCCCATGAACCATGATGAAGCCCCTGAAACAGCCTGACAGGTTATCGGTAGTTTTACCACAAACCAAATCAACAAATCATAACTATGTTAAGCACCTGCTACATAAAACATATTAGCTGACAAGAATGTTTTTACGCGGCGTTCCTGTCTTCCTGCCACAGGCCGAACATATTGTTCTCCGTATCCAGGCAGACGGCCAT
>JAFGLP010000054.1 GCA_016927965.1 Dehalococcoidia bacterium | reverse complement strand
GGGAGTAATCCATGTTAGGCCGGAGTCGGCCAGCGGCAATGCGGCGAAGAAAGGGGAGGCTATTGCCATGGGCATGATGGCGGCCCCTTCGTCATAACGGAACCCGGGGAGGGGCAATTCCCCGGTGCGGGCGCCTCCGCCGATGCTGTCCGATCCTTCGACCACCATTACCCTCAGACCCCGTCGGGCCAGTGCTATAGCGGCCGACAGGCCGTTCGGCCCGGAGCCCACCACCGTGATTTCGAAATCAGGGTCACGTATTACCAGGTCACACCGCATGCTTGCTCCTTCTGAAAGGGTGGGTCAGGCTGAAAAGTATGCTCACTATCTGGGCGTTGCGGAAAATATTCAGGCAGTTTGTCCATTGCAGGGATTTATCCAGGCACTGTTTATGGAACTGTGCCCGTGATGTGCTGCCGGTGTATTTGGCCAGCGCTTCGAGCAGGTAGGTCCAAATCTGCTGCTGCAGATTGGATCCGGCTATGCGGAAAGCAGCCTCGTATACCGGATCGCTGGCACGCGCCAGTCCCTGTACCTGCATCATCGTGCGCCCGTCTTCCTGGAAAGAACTGAAAGTAACCCAGCCTGCCTCAGGGTGCCCTTCGGGGGTGATGAATGTGAAGGACCGGGGTCCGGCATACAGCACCATTACTCCCGTGGCTACCATGCCGCCCGGTGTGGAGGCGTTGATCAGCACCACCGCGCCGGGTTTGATGCCCTCCCGGGTTGGGTAGAAACGGTTATGCGATGGCTGAAATCCAGGGAATCTGCTCTTCAATGTGCTGATTATCTGTTCGGGGTCTAATTTGCTGTCAGTAAGGTCGATGGCATAGGTCTTTTCCCAGAGCTGCCCGAAACCCCGGGTCGGCCCTGCCGTCCTGCGTCCGGCTACATTCAGATTAATAGCTTCAGGGGGCATTTCTGGCACACTCAGCTTTTTCGTCGTCGGCGCCCAGTATTCGGGTTCCAGCAGCACGGTTTTATCGCTTTTTACGAGCTGGTCCAGTGTTTCTTTCAAGAAGGGTTCGCCGCTCACACCGGTCGCCCTCAATGCTGTCTCAGTGCTGGCAAAGACCTTGAAGGCATGGTCCAGACTGGACATGCTGAATATCTCCAGGAAACTTTTGCTCAGGCCGGATGCTATGGGCTTCTGACGGGCTTTGCGGCTGGATACGCTGAATTTAACCAACAGGTTTAATCCGGTATTGTCTATTGTGTCGACGTCGCTGAAATCCAGTATGATGGCGCTGGCTTTGCCCGAAAATACTGTCTCGGCGAGTGTAAAAAGTTCATTTTCTGATGAAAGAGTCAACGCTCCCTCGAGCGCTATTACCACTGCCCTGTCCCCTGCTTTGATAACTTTCATGTCCTCCCTCCTTCACTGCCGGATGAACTATCAAATAAATAATATCTTATCAAATTTTAAAACGGTGTTGCGCGGCGGAAAGTTGATCTTTACGCTACAATAAGTACGTAACCTGGTACAACAAAGAGCGGAAAAGGAGGCGAAGATGGAAGAACAGCAGCAGCCTGAGAACAAAAAAGCCGCCGATAACCTGAGCGATATGTTCGAGGCTTTTGGAAATGCGATGAGCCAGATTTTCAACGACCCTGCACTGAAAGAGAAGGCCCACGACCTGGGCAAAGCCGCCAAAGAATCGGCCGAAACGCTGGGGGAACGGTTCAAAGATGACGAGGTCCAGGCAAAATTCAAGGAAGTCGGCAGGGCGGCACAGGCGTTCGGTAAAAACGTGGCTGATTTATTTACAGAGAATAAGAGCTCCAAAGACAGCGGGGAGGAGCAGTCCGGCTAAATCGCCGGTTTTCAGGTTTCAGCACTGCCCTTCTTATTGGCCTGCATCATCTGGGTGTAGGCTACCGTTGCAGCGATAGCGGCCGTCCGCTTGCTGTCGTTAAAAACCTGGGACAGCCTTTCTTCCAGCGGCTGCTCTCGTGCCATGATAGCCTGCATATCGTCTATCAGCGTGGTCTCCTGGGTGATAAAGTGCGTGCCCAGTTCCCCGGTCTGGAAACGCTCATTTTCCATCACGGCTTTATGGAAGGGGATGTTGGTATTTACTCCGACAATGACATACTCGAACAAAGCCCGCTTCATCCTCTGGATAGCCTCGTCCCTGGTGCGTCCCCAGGCTACCAGCTTGGAAATCATTGGGTCGTACATAGGCGAGACGGTATAGCGTGTGTGCACGCCGCTATCCACTCGTATGCCTACCCCGCCGGGTGACCGGTAGCCGCGGAGCTTGCCGGGCGATGGGGCGAAATTATTGAGGGGGTCTTCGGCATTGATGCGGCATTCGATAGCCCAGCCGTTCATATGTACATCACTCTGTTTTATACTTAGTTTATGGCCAGAGGCTATTAGCAGCTGTTCCTTTAAAATATCGATGCCTGTCACCATCTCGGTAACCGGGTGCTCAACCTGTATGCGGGTATTCATCTCCATAAAATAGAAATCACCTTTGGAGAATATGAACTCTATGGTGCCTGCGCTCTCATAGTTGATCTGGCGGGCAGCCTTGACCGCAACCTCGCCCATGCGAGCGCGCAGTTTGGGTGTCAAAGCGGGGGAAGGCGCTTCTTCGATCAGCTTCTGGTGGCGGCGCTGGATGGAGCATTCGCGCTCGCCCAGGTGAATGACATTGCCGTACGCGTCGGCAAGCACCTGGACCTCGATATGGCGGGGATGCTCAATGTATTTCTCAATGTAAATTTCCGGAAGGCCGAAGGTGCTGGCGGCGATTTTGCTGGAGCTTTCCAGACCCATTTTAAGCTTGGCTTCATCGTGCACTATGGTCATGCCGATGCCGCCTCCTCCGCCTGATGGTTTAACAATAATAGGATAGCCGATGTCCCTGGCAATCCTGCGTGCTTCGTCGTATTCGCGGACGCAGTCCTCCGTACCGGGTGTAATTGGCACTCCCGCTTTAGTCATCTCTTTGCGTGCCGCCACCTTGCTGCCCATTAACTCAATTACCCCGCTGGAAGGGCCGATAAATTTAATGCACTCACGCTCGCAGGCATAAGCGAAGCTGGGATTTTCCGCCAGGAAACCATATCCCGGGTGTATGCCCTCTGCCCCGCTTTCCTTAGCTGCCGCGATGATTTTCTTGATATTAAGATAGCTCTCTGTGGCCGGCGCTGCGCCGATACAATAGGCTTCATCGGCGTACTTGGCAAACAGAGCGTCGCTGTCGGCTTCGGAATAAACGGCCACTGTCCGTATGTCGAGCTCACGGCAGGCGCGCATGACGCGTATGGCAATTTCGCCGCGGTTTGCTATGAGTATTTTTTTTAGCATGCTAATTGATCACCATCAACACGTCGTCTTTATTAACTATCTCGCCGTTGAAAGCAAAGATCTCTTTCACGGTTCCGGTAAAGGGGCTATGCACATCGGATTGCATCTTCATGGCCTCGGTTACGACCACGATGTCGTCTTCCTTCACCTTATCGCCGACCTTTACCTTGACGGTCAATACCATGCCCTGCATGGGGGCCATTACGGCGCCGGCAGGTATTTCCTTCGGCTTGCTCTTCTTTTCGACATCGAAGGTCTGTCCCAGTACCGGTGTGATCTTGATATTAAATATCTCGCCGTCGACATCTACGCTGAAAGCAGTCGGGACATCAGGGCCGGACTGGCTGGGGGCCGATTCCGGCGCGGGACCGGCGATGATCTCCTCCTTGGCTTCACCTCTCAGGAATTTCACCGCTACCTGCGGGTACAGGGCGTATGTTACAAGGTCCTCTTCCTTATGCAGGATGCCGAGTTTTTTAGCTTCGTCCTTCAATTTTGCCAGCTCCGGTTTTATATGTTCCCCGGGGCGTCCTGTGATAGTATCATTATCCCCCACGACCATTTTACGGACTTCTTCGTTCAATTCTCCCGGCGGCCTGCCGTACAGGCCCATTAAGTAGTCTTTAACTTCCTTGGTTACCTTCTTGTATCTCTCCCCGTTGAGCACGTTGAGCACGGCCTGTATGCCGACGATCTGGCTGGTGGGCGTGACCAGCGGGGGATATCCCAGGTCGGCGCGCACACGCGGAACCTCTTCGAAAACGGCCCCGATTTTGTCCAGGGCGTTCTGTTCGCGCAACTGGCTGACCAGGTTGGATAACATGCCTCCTGGTATTTGATGGAGCAATACGTTGATGCTGGGGCGAGTGGCTTCTGATGTAAGCAGCGGGCGGTATTTACCGGCCATCTGGGCGAAATCCTCGCCGATCTCATAGAGAAGCTCCAGGTCAATGCCGCAATCGTAGGGCGTATCCTTGAAGGCGGCCACCACGCTCTCCGTGGGCGGCTGCGAAGTGCCCCAGGCAAACGGGGAAAAGGCGGTATCAAGTATATCTGCTCCGGCTTCTGCCGCCGCCTGGTAGCTCATGGGCGCCATGCCGCTGGAGCAATGTGAATGCAGGTCGACAGGTATCTTGACCCTGGACTTGATCGCCTTTACGACTGAAGTTGCTTCAGGTGGTGAGATCAGCCCTGCCATGTCTTTGATACAGACGGAGTCGCAGCCCAGGTTTTCCAACTGGTGTGCCATCTCGGCGAAGCCTTCCGTGGTATGCACCGGGCTGATGGTGTAGCAGATGGTGCCCTGTACGTGGACCTTGTGCTTTTTGCATTCTGCTATGGAAAGCTCCATGTTCCTGATATCATTGAGGGCATCGAAAATGCGGAATACATCCACGCCATTCTTGGCTGCCAGACGGATGAATTCCCTCACTACATCGTCAGAATAGTGACGGTATCCCACCAGGTTCTGCCCGCGCAGCAGCATCTGCAGATGCGTGTGTTTGGCTCTGCTGCGAATGTCCCGCAGCCTGTCCCAGGGGTCCTCGTTTAAATACCGTATGCTGGTATCGAACGTAGCTCCGCCCCACATTTCCAGAGAGAAGAAACCGGCTTTGTCCATCTTCTCGACCATGGGCAGCATATCCCTGGACCTCATCCTGGTTGCTATCAGGGACTGGTGTGCGTCACGTAAAGTCGTATCGGTTATTTTTATTCCCATGCTGAGCCTCTCAGATACTCGTTTGTTTCCATCTTATTTGGGGGGATAGTGCCAACCTGATAATGATATGGGTTAACAGGAGTTTCGTCAATTCGCCGAAATGCCTGGTGGTCAAGATTGTGTGTACAATATAGCGTGGTATATAATTTTGCAAGGAGGAGGATAATGTTTGTAATTGAAATGAGGCCGGGATGTACGGAATATTGAATTATATGGCTGCCCTGAATAACAGCCTGTTAGTTTCGGCCTCACAGGAACCGCCAACCGGGATGGTTGCTGGGCTTTACGTTATATTCAGCATTGCTATCTATGTTTATCTGGCGATATGCCTCCAGAAGATCGCTGAAAAAACGAATACACCTAATGGCTGGCTGGCGTGGATACCTGTTGCCAATATATATTTAATGTGCGTGATAGCAGGCAAAGCATGGTGGTGGGTGTTGCTTTGCCTTATTCCATATGTGAATATAATATTCATTATCATACTCTGGTGGAAAATCGCTGAAGCCAGGGCAAAGCCGGGATGGTGGGGATTGCTTTTAATGATTCCGCTTGTAAATATTGTCATAATAGGTATGCTGGCATTTTCAGATTAGGGGACTGTTGGTAATGGCGGAATTCGGATTTGGGGCCCCTTCCAAAGAAGAAGAGTATATTTACGGCGCTCAGCGCCCCGGCTTCCCGGGTAAATTTGTCCAGAGGCAGATGGTGGACGAATGGGTTGCCTTTATGAAAAAGCAGGGAGTCAGCCGCATTGTCTGCCTGCTGTCCGAGGAGGAGCTGGGTTATTATCCTACTCTGACGGGTGGTCTGCTGGGGGTCTATGCGGAGGTTTTCGGGCCGGATAATGTCCTGTGGGCGCCGACAGCGGACAAGCGCCTGTTAAGCGCTGAAGCAGTCCATCATATCTGCTATTTCCTGCATGCTTCTGCTGTACAGGGCAATAAAACCGTGGTGCACTGCTCCGCCGGACTGGGCAGGACCGGTCAGGCTGTGGCTGCCTGGCTGGTATTTCACTGGAATCTCTCGGAACGCAAAGCCATTAAAACGGTGGAGGAATTAAACCGCAGTCCCATGGAGGCGGTCTTTTACAGGAATGCAGGGGAAGCGGATCTGCTGAAGGTGCTGGGTGTGGCCAGGGAGCTGGATAAGCCGGATTAAGCTTCCGTTTGTATATCGTTGAAAAGCGCAGGCATTTCAGATTGGAACTTTTTTAACAGTGAGGTCATTATCTCCCTCATCTGCGGGTGAGCAGCCGGCATCGTTCTCAGCTTCAGGATATTGCGCCATTCCCGTATATTGCAGGTTGTGACAATTTCGGTCTTGGTTGATTGAGGCAGCACCGTGCGGGCTTCCTCGGGTTTCGCCCCCATCTCTATCAGCCTGTTATAGTAATGCTCGGCCTGCCGCATGGCCTCTTCCCAGACCGCATGTTTTTCCCTGTCGTTGTTGAACACTACTGGGTCTATTACGGCAAGGCCTTTCTTTTCATAGTTAACGTAGCGTGTGCTCTCCTGGGTATAAGCTGCCAGCCTGTGCCGCACCAGCTCATGGCTTATGCCCCTGTCGCATATAAAGCGTACCGTGATATTGATATGCTCAAGCACGCTTTCATGGCCCCTGCCCAGCAGCATCCTGACGAACCTTTCAGAGGAATCCTCGGTCATCAGGTTCTCAGATTTATAAGCAGTGCGGCCTGCTGTCTCGATTGCCTTCAGCATGGCCGGATAATCTATCTGGCTGAGTATCTCAAAACTCGGAGCTATGATATCCATTTATCTTAGTAGTCCGTTTATCTCACCACAGGCGCTGAGAGTTTTTTCTATCAGCACCTATTGCTCGAACTCCTTCTTGTACTTCTCCCAGACGGCGCCTGCTTTAAAAGCTTCTATGCAGGCATGCATTACATCATATTGCGACAGGTTGGCTTCCATGACGGCTGTAATCACCTTGATCCAGTCATCAGAAGGCGAGATTTCCTGCGAGCTCTTGTCATACCGCTTGCTGAATTTCTCGAATTTGTCCTGCAGCTTGCCCACTCCCGTTTTTTTATTAGTGGTGACAGGGTGCCTTTTTAATATGTTCTCGATCTGCCTTTGCCACAGAGGTATGGCCGCTTGTTCAATCCCGTCCCCGGCTGCCTGCCCGGTTTCAGGGTATATATAGCGGGGGAAGCTGTAGCGGGAGAGCATAACGTCCCAGGACAGCTTGATCTTCCTGCCCTTTTCCATATTCAGCAGCGCAGGAAATATTTTTTTGTAGATCAACGTCTGCTTTTCGTTGCCGGAGATGTCTTGAGCAAAGAATGCAATCAACCCGGTAAGACGAACTTTGTCAGCATTGAGCTTTGAGATATAACTGATAATCTGGTCTTCCATTTTGATCACCTCCTTTATTAATAGCTTTTCTCCAGAAGCACTATATTTATTTTAGCAAAAACTTTGGACACTTAGCGCATAAAAGCCTTACAATGTCTAATTGTCAGGTTCCGGAGGATGTCCCTATGCTTGCGCAAAAACTCGAAATACTCCAGGAAGGTAAAAGCAACGGTGAAGGTATTGTCATGCGCTGCCGCACCCGCAAAGGGACGGATATATTTTGCCTGGGTGTCCCCCTTTTCTACGAATCCGGCGAAGACTGGGACCTGGGCCCTACCTTCTGCTATTTAGTACGAGGCGAAAAAACCGTCCTTATCGATGCCGGCCAGTTCGACAGGTACGAGCTGTTAAAGTCACTGATCAAGCGGACTGGATGTGATGTAAGTGATATTGATCATGTGATAGCAACCCATAGCCATGAAGACCATGACGGCAACCTTCCTGAACTGATGGCTGATATCGGGGCGCAGTTATGGGCGCACCACGCCTTTGAGAGCATGATCAGGTACCACAGAGGTATAGACGATAATGCCGCCCATCCCGATTTCCCGGGGTCCTGCCGCTGCTGTTTGATGTCCGATAAATTTAATAACAGGTGCAGGAATTATCAGGTAAAAAGAAGCGGTTTGAAAATCGGGCATATGGTTAAGGACCTTGTTTCTGCGCCCACTCCCGATTACCGTTTCCTGCTGACCCCCGGGCATTCCCCGGATGCGCTGTGCACGGTTTTTGAGGAGGAGGTGCTCTTCAGCGGCGATACGCTGCTGGCCACCATTACGCCGCACCCCTCCCTGATGCTGGAGTACTTCGTCAACCGGCGTATCCTCCCGGAGGGATACGGCGCCGACAACGATGCTTATGGCCTGATGGCCTATATAAATTCGCTGCATAAAATAAAAACGCAGTGCGGTGATGTCGATTTACTCCTGCCGGCGCACCGGTTATTCGAGAAGGGCAGGATCAATTACCTGAAACCGGCGGAAAGGGCAGCCGAAATAATCGCCTTTCACCTGGAGCGCTGCGGAAATATACTGAGAATACTCAATAGCCGGACCTTAAGCCCGGACGATATCTCTCTGGAGCTCTTTGAGCCAGGGTTGCGCAAAGGGTGGGGCAGGTTCCTGTCGCAGCGCGAGGTTGTCAGCCACCTGGAGTTGCTGGCCGTCTGCGGCGATGTTGAGTGGGTGGATCAAGACTTCTCATCCCGGGCAACCGGGTCGCATAATCACAGAGATATTTTTGCGCGTTATATTTAACCGGAAACTATGAAGAGCAGCCTGCTGCTTACTGCATAGTAAAGAGTAGCGGGCCTGTTAATTAAAGGAGGGACCATGATAACAATTACTGCGTTGATGAAGGCCAAGGAAGGCAGCGCCGGCGACATGGCAAAGGTCATTAAGGACTTCGCTCCAAAATTTTTAAAAGATCCCGGCTGCAAAATGTATCAGGTCGTCAAGCGTGCCGATGATCCCAGCCTCTTCCTCTTCTATGAGCAGTATGAGAACGATGAGGCGCTGAAATTCCATTCTTCAGCGCCCCATTTTAAAGAGATGTTCGGTGCCATGAAGATGTTTCTCGATGGCAAACCGGAGATCTACATGTATCTGGATATCTAGCTTCCGGCCTTTTCTATTTAAGCAATGCTGCCAGTGCTCCGGCTGTCAGCAAGGCAAGCAGCACCATGATGATAATCGGAATTATGGATGCAACGATTACGGTACCTACTGCCTTGCCGGTGGAGAAATCGCAGGCCTGACGGACGGCGATCACGCCCGCAATTATGGTCCATATAAAAGTGGCGAACGGTATGAAGGCGCCTATAAAAGGAATGAAGCTGAATACATTTAAGAGACCCGGCGAATAAGCGAAACCCAGCGTACGCAGCAGTTCGCCCAGGCTGGACTTGGTATCCGGGCCCTTGAAAAGGGATGTGCCCAGCCAGAAACAGAGCAGAGAGAAAATAAACCACAGGATCAGGGAGCCCAGCACACCCCAGGCCAGGGCCGAAATAAAAGCGATCATTGATTCGCCGCTGCCTTTCATGAGGGCGGCTATGCCGTGGCCGATACCTCCTGCAATGCTGACCAGTACAACGACCAGCAGCGCCTGCCCGGTTGCAGACCCATCAGCCTCCACCTCTTCATATAGTTGAGAATCAAGCTTTGCCGCGCGCAGTATGCGCGGGAATAATGCCCCTGATGCCATTTAATACCTCCTTACAATCCAAGTTTGCATATTATAGCAGGGGTCGTCATCATTTTCAGGATAGGTATGCCAGTATTTTTGCCCCGTCTGACGGTCAGGAGAACATCCCCGGCGGCATTTTATACTGGGAAGGTATCCAGAAGTAGACCAGCAGCAGAATTGCCATGTAGAACAGCCAGCCCAATATGCAGGCGGCCAGGGCCTTGCCTGCCGTATAGCCGAGTGACTTTTTAACAGCAATGGCCCCTGTGGCCAGCGTCCAGATGCCTGTCAATGCAATAACGAACCAGCCAATCATGGGTATGAAGATGAGCAGCCTCAATATGCCCGGCGAGTTGGCGAAGCCCAGCGCGATGGTGAGTTTTGTCATGCCGGCCTCCTCAGTTCCCCGCAGGAATGTCGTTGTAGCGAAGTGAGTGATCAATACCCATGCAGACCACCCCACCAGAGAAGCGAAAAATCCGCTGACCAGCCCCCATAGCAGCCATAGCAGCCCGGCCCCTCCCAGCGGCGCTGTCAGCCCCATTCCCAGCCCTGTAGCGACCGCGCACAGCAATGCTATCATCACGGCGTGAGCCACGGCTTCTTCTTCCGTCCCTGTCTCTTTATAGAGGCTGGTGTCCATCCCGGCTGCTCTGGTCATCCGGTTGAGCAGATTTCTCCAAAGCTCCATTCATACCCCCTGCCGTATATGCGCTGCCCTTTTTTAAATTATAACAGGTTAGCCCATGCTGAAGTTCAAAGGTGTGAATTAAAATCCTTGTTGCGGAAATGCGCAAAATGCTAGAATATGTACAGTTTTGTTAGCAGATAAAATAGTTATAATAATATAATCAATTTCTTTAAGAGCGGGTATTTATGACTGAGTTTAGTAAATTTTTTGCACCTGACTCCGTGGCTTTGATCGGAGCTTCCAATGACCCGCAAAAGTGGGGATTTCGTATACTGAATAATATTATTAACGGCGGTTATGAGGGGAGGATCTACCCGGTCAACCCGACAAAGGAAGAGATCCTGGGAAAGAAAGTGTATAGAAGCCTGGCCGACATACCTGAAGTGCCGGATTTCGCGGTTATTGTCGTGCCCCCGCCCGTTATCGTCGAAGCTGTCCGTGACTGTGTCAGAAAGGGTATTAAAGCCGCCGTGGTTATCACCGCCGGTTTTGCCGAAGTAGGGAAAAGCGGTGAAGCATTGCAGGCGGAGATGGTGTCGGAAGCAAAAAAGGGTGGGCTGCGCTTTATCGGACCCAATTGCTTCGGCCTGGTAAGCCCGTACCATAAACTGTATTCGCAGATGCCGCCCGTGTATCCTCCAGCCGGTCCTCTGGCGGTTGTATCGCAAAGCGGCAATATAGGTTTAACCATAGCGCGCAGGGCCATGATGCTGAATTTCGGCGTAAGCCGCATTGTCAGCACCGGCAACGAGGCTGACCTGCATGCTGAAGACTTCCTGGAATTCCTGGGGACCGACGATAAGACAAAGGTCATCTTGAGTTACGTGGAAGGCTTAAAGGAAGGACGGAAGTTTTTTAAGAT
>JAFGLP010000053.1 GCA_016927965.1 Dehalococcoidia bacterium | reverse complement strand
GTGAAGTCATCGATTTTTTCTTTCCACGGGAATGTATCGAATGCGGGAAAATCGGTGACTTTATTTGTATTGAATGCCTGAAAAAATTACCCCGCCTGCTCCCCCCGCTATGCCCCAGGTGTGGTAAACCTGAATCAAGCGGCTCTTTCTGTCATGAGTGCTGGAAAACATCCTGCAGTCTGGAGAGGGTGCGTTCTGTTTTTATTTTTGATGGAATAGTTCGAAAAGCAGTACACTCGTTAAAATATCATAATTTAAGGGCTATTGCCGGATGCCTGGGTGATTATATGGCCGGTTATTATCTGGAAAATAATATGACTGGTGATGTATTGGTTCCCGTACCGCTTTATGATAAGCGGCTTCAGGCCAGGGGATACAATCAGTCTGCTTTGCTGGCAAAGGAAATGTCCCGTATTGTTAAGATGCCCGTTGAGGAGTATATGGTAAAAAGAACAAGAGATACCAGCCCTCAAGCCAGGACAAAAAATGTGGAAGAGCGCCGGCTTAATATGGAAAAAGCTTTTTGCTCTATCGGAGCAAACATGCTGGGGAAAGATATTATTGTAATAGATGATGTTTGTACTTCCGGTGCTACGCTCGAAGCCTGTGCATCTGTGCTGAGAGCTGCCGGGGCCAGGAGTGTTACAGGGTTTACACTGGCCAGAGAAATTAATAAGCAGGAGTAGATAATGCAAATTCAGGTTATAACGAAAAACTTGAAAGAAGAAGGCGATATTAAAGAATACGCTGAAAAAAAATTGAATAAGCTTACACGATATTTAAATAATATAACTTCTGTTAAATTGGAGCTTATTGAAGAAAAATCCAAATCCAGGCTGCATCAATATAGTGCCCAGGTTACATTGAATGTCAATGGTTTTATAATTAGAGGCGAACAGAAGGGTGATGATACACATGCCACGGTAGATGCCGTTGCTGATGTAATGGAGCGACTGGTAAATAAGTATAAGGCCAGATATGAAGTCAATAAAGGTAGAGAACAGGCGTCGATACGAAAACCGGCTGATAGTGAGATGCTAAAGAGCACTGAAGTTGAACCGTGGGAAGTTGTCAAACTTAAGAAATTTAAGGTCAAACCAATGACCGCAAATGAGGCCATCGAGCAGATGGAGTTTATAGGCCACGACTTCTTTATATTTATTAGCAATGATGATCAGTCTGTCAATGTGGTGTATAAGAGAAAAGATGGTAAATATGGAGTTTTACAACCCGAATCTGCATAATGGCTCATCATCAGGAGGAGTGGCATGGCTGATGAGGTTAATGTAAAGAACACCAGGTTGATGGTTG
This sequence comes from Dehalococcoidia bacterium, assembly GCA_016927965.1. Next base: position 17,174 of record JAFGLP010000053.1, on the reverse strand, counting down.
TGCAGGGTGATATAACCCTTCAGAAAGTTGATGCTATTGTTAATGCTGCTAATTCGGGGTTGATGGGTGGTGGCGGAGTAGACGGCGCTATTCACAGGGCAGGTGGGCCTGCCATTGTTGAAGAATGCCGGCAGATCGCTTCGCACATTGGGAGATTGCCGGCAGGACAGGCAGTAATCACAAATGCGGGAAAGCTAAAAGCTAAATATATTATTCACACGGTGGGACCGGTTTGGAGAGGTGGAGGACAAAATGAGGCCGGGACACTGGCAAGCTGCTATACGGAAAGCCTGAAACTGGCATCGGCAAAAGGATTAATCAGCATTGCATTTTCTGCTATCAGTACAGGGGTATATGGTTATCCAGCAGACGAAGCTTCACACGTGGCCGTTGGCGCTGTTAGAGATTATCTCGATAATGTTCAAACGTCTTTACTATTGATACAGTTCGTTGTCTATGATGGAATCACATTCAGAATTTATTGTAACGAATTGGCCCGAATAGTCATATAGTTGTTCCACGCAGCATGAAAATGTATCAGGCATATATTCCAACGGAATTGGGAAGGATTGAGGTACTCTTTTCATCGAAGGGGATATGCCGTCTTATATTGCCCGGAATGTCAATACATACAGAAAGGAGAGGCGGGCATGATAAAGGTGGCGATAAGAGCCCCTCATACCTGCCGGAATTGGGAAAGCAGCTCGTGAATTACAGCAAAGGACTTCCGTTGACCATTGAGTTTCCGCTCGATCTTTCTGGGGCGTCTGATTTTTGTCAACATGTCTGGCATATCGTAAAAGAGATCCCTTTTGGCGAAACAAGAAGTTATGGCTGGGTAGCCAGTAAAACAGGCAATATTGCTGCAGCACGTGCGGTAGGAGGTGCGCTGGCACGCAATCCTGTTCCCTTGCTGATTCCCTGCCACCGTGTAATCAATTGTAACGGGACGCCCGGTGGTTTTGCTGGTAAAATGTCGTGTATACAAACTAAGCTGACACTTTTATCCCTTGAAGGTCTCTATTTCAAGCAGCTTTGTCTATCAGACTAATAATAAATAACCGGAGGTTCTGATGATCCAGCACGAATATGCACAGGTTAATGGCGTGAAACTTCATTATGCCTTTGATGGCCAGGGTAAACTGATAATGTTTTTGCATGGTTTTCCTGAATACTGGGAAATGTGGAAAGCACAATTAAACGAGTTTGCTAAAGACCATCTGGCGGTAGCTCCCGATATGCGGGGTTATAACCTTTCATCGGCTCCACAAGATGTCAAGCTGTACAGGCAGAAAGTTCTGGCTGAAGATATCCGGCAGCTTGCCGAGCATTTAGGACAGAAAAAAATCATTCTGGTAGCACATGATTGGGGTGGAGGTGTCGCCTGGTCATTTGCAATTTTATTTCCGGAGTATCTAGAGCGGCTGATTATTATCAATTCACCGCACCCGGCGACATTTGAAAGAGAACTGCGTAATAATCCCAGCCAGAGAAAGGCCAGCAGCTATATGCTGTTTTTCCGTTCTCCGCAAGCTGAAGCGACCTTATCTGAAAATAACTATTCATCCTTGCTTAATTTAGCATTTGGGGAACTTATAAAAAGCGGGGTTTTAAATGAGGATGATATCAAGGGATATATCAGTGCATGGTCTAAACCGGGTGCATTGACCGGGGGGCTCAATTATTACAGGGCGACCAACGTCGAAGCTCTTGAGAATCTTGAGGAAGCACTAAAGAAGCCATTTATGGGAGATTTAATTCCGAAGATAACCATCCCGACGCTTGTAATATGGGGAGAGAAAGATACTGCTCTGCTTGCCGGTTGCCTAGATGGGATGGAAAAATATGTACCCGGGGTGGTAGTGAAAAGAATACCCGATGCATCTCATTGGGTTGTGCGGGAGAAACCTGACCTGGTAAACAGGTACATAAGAGAATTCATCGGCAAATAAAACCGCTGAGCGGCTATGCTAGGTTTTTTGAATTAAAACTGAGCTCTTTAATCAAATCGTTGCAATACTCGATCTTAAGGTCAGGAAGTTCCATACGGGTAATCTTGTCATTCTTATGGATGGACAGTTGTACACTGTCCCTACCGGGATATTTGCGCAGGATCTCCATTACCCTCTGGAAATCTGCAAGGTCTTTTTCGTTGTTGTCACTTTGCTTGATATTTACAGTTAGCTTTCTTGGCGGCGCTGAATAGTGGTCTTTACTCTCGTTGACCTTGTCCATGTCCTGTTCAAACTTGCGTACTCTAGCGCAGTTCACATTTACACGATCATCCCTGACCTTCACCGTTCCCTCTATTACCAGTATATTCCCTTCCACCCATAGAGCAGTTGTCTGCGTATACACATCTGCCCAGGCTGTTACTTCAACGCTACCGTTCAAATCCTCCAGTGTTGCTACAGCAAAGATACGGTTATTCCTTGTTGTAACTATTCTGATTGAAGTGATCATGCCTGCGATGATGATTTTCTCACCTGCCATATCGCTGTTAATCTCGCCGCACAATACGCTGGAGTATTCTGCCAGTGTGGATGCCAGCGCCGAAAGCGGGTGTTCAGAAAAATAAACTCCCATAAGTTCTTTTTCCCATAGCAGCTTTTCCTGTAAAGTCACGTCAAACTGCTCAAGGCTTAAGTCTGGCAGGGGAACATCAACACTCTGACCAAACAGGTCGAACATGCTGCACTGTCCGGACTCTTTTTGTTTTTGTTCGCGCTGCGATAGCGACATTATGCGTTCAAGGGCAGCTAATAATGAACCACGCAAACTCAGAGAATCGAATGCCCCCGATTTTATCAGGCTTTCAATGACCTTTTTATTGATGGCTCTAAGGTCGACCCTGCGGCAGAAATCTTCTATAGTTGTGAATTTACCGCCTTGCTGGCGTGCGGCGATAATAGGTTCGACAGCATTGCTTCCTACGTTCTTGATTGAGGCAAGTCCGAATCTGATTCCCCGGTTACCGTTGTCTTTCTCTATAACAAAGCTGGCGTAACTGTAGTTGATATCAGGTTTTCTCAAATCCAGGTTAATGCGCCTGCACTCAGCTATGGCAGTGACCAGGCGTTCCGTCTTATCATAATAAGTGTTAAGAAACGCTGTCATATATTCAGTGGGATAATTAGCTTTCAGATAGGCTGTCTCATAGGCAATACGCGCATAGCTAACGCTATGCGCTTTGTTAAAGGCGTAACCGGCAAAAGGCTCAATTAAAGCAAATACGGCCGCTGCTTCCTGCTCGCTATAGCCTTTGGTCTTTGCCCCATCGATGAAGTTCTTCTTCTCTTTTTTCATCGTCTCGGAATTTTTCTTTCCCATGGCTTTGCGGATTATATCTGCACGACCGAGGCTGTATCCTGCAAACCTTTGGACAACAAATAAAACCTGGTCCTGGTAAACAATAATGCCGTAGGTATCCTCCAGTATGGGGATAAGGTCATCATGCGGATAACGGACGGATTCAAGACCGTGTTTGGATTTAATAAAAGTGGGGATATGGTCCATCGGTCCCGGCCTGTAAAGCGCGACCATGGCGGAGATGTCTGTGAATTTGGTTGGTTTTAGCTCTTTTATATAACGGCGCATGCCGGGACCTTCCAGCTGGAAGATGCCCGTAGTTTCTCCGGAAGACAGCAGATCAAATGTCTTCTGATCATCCATTGGTATTTTTAGAAAGTCGATCTCGATGCCGTGATTTTCATAAATAACTTCTCTGGCCTTGGCTAGCAAAGTCAGGTTGGCCAATCCGAGGAAGTCCAGCTTCAAAAGGCCCAGTTTGGCAACATTCTCCATGGAAAACTGGGTCATGGCAGATTGCTGACCGCTGTCCTTGCTGGCACGTTGAAGAGGAAGATATTCTGTTAGAGGATCTCTGGAGATAACGACGCCGGCTGCATGGGTGCTCGAATGTCGCGATATCCCCTCAAGTTTTTTAGCAGTATCGATCAGCTTACGGATTTGATCGTCAGCATCATACATTTCCTGAAGCTCTTTGACTTCAAGAAGAGCGTCGTCAAGCCTGATATTGGGGCGGGTGGGAATTAATTTAGCTACTTGGTCAACAGCACCATAACTCATACCTAAAGCTCTGCCCACATCACGTATAGCTGCCCTGGCGCCCAGGGTGCCGAATGTTATAATCTGCGCTACATGGTCTGCCCCGTATTTGCTGTTGACATAAGCTATTACTTCCTCGCGTCTATCATCCTGAAAATCAAGGTCGATATCCGGCATTTCCCGGCGCTCTATATTGAGAAAACGCTCGAATACCAGCTTATAGGTAAGGGGATTAATATCCGTAATTCCCAGGCAGTAAAGAGCAAGGCTGGCAGCCGCGCTTCCGCGCACACCGAAAAATATGTCCTTTTGCCTTACAAATGATGCAAGGTCATGCACCACCAGGAAGTAGTCGGCGAACTGCGTTTTTTCGATCACATCCAATTCATAAGCTAGGCGCTTCTCTGCTTCCACATCTGCATCAGGCCAGCGCTCTTTGAGGCCGCGCCAGCAAAGCACGGAAAGATATGACTGTGAGGTTTTGCCTTCGGGGAGTTCGACCTGGGGGAGATGGGGTTTGCCGAATTCAATTTCAACATTGCACATATCGGCGACAATTTTCGTGTTGCTGACAGCATCCGGAATATCGGCATATTGCTCTTCCATCTCACGGGGTGATTTTAAATAGAAATAGTCCCCTGCCATTTTCAAACGTTTTTCATCATATATGGTGGTGTTGGTGCCTATGCAGAGTAAAACATCGTGGATGTAAGAATCTTCCTTGTTAATATAATGAACATCATTAGTGGCAATGAGGGGAATATCCAGTTTACGTGCGATCTCTATAAGGGACTCATTTATTTTTTCAATGTCGGGCATGGGGTGCTTCTGAATCTCAATAAAATAATGTTCAAAGTTTTCTTTATACCACTTGGTAGCGTTGACCGTATCTTCGTAGCGATTTTGTAGGATAAGGCGGCCCAACTCTCCCTGTGCACAGCCTGATAAAACTATCAATCCATCCTTATATTGCTGCAGAAGCTTCTTATCTATGCGCGGCTTATAATAAAACCCACCAAGATTAGCCATGGTAACCAGTCGAATTAAATTACGGTAGCCTTCCTGATTTCTGGCCAGAAGCGTTAAATGGCTATTGGATTTTTCTGCGGGATCTTTGCTGCGGTAATCGTTAGCAGCAATATAGACTTCGCATCCTATAATGGGTTTTATGCCGGAATCAAGCGCTGTTTTATAAAAGTCAATAACACCGTACATATTGCCATGGTCTGTAATGGCCAGGGAATGCATGCCTAAATCTTTAGCCTTATGCACAAGCTGACTGATCCGGCAGCAACCATCGAGGAGACTATATTCGGTATGAACATGCAGGTGGGTAAACATACAGCACAACCAGAAGAATTGTGCGAAAATTATATCACAAGATTTACCGGAAGCGGTTATTCTGCGGAGGGATTATTTAATGAGGAATTTATACTATGACGACTAATTTTACAAGGTATATTTATTTGCCGACATACATATTGCTGATTCTGTCAATTCCTCTACTAATCATATCGTCTACTGTATATGTTTATTCTCATTCCGTTGCCATATATAAAGCTGGTTTTGAAAAATATAACATCAGCCATGTTACAGGTATTAGCAATATACAATTAGGTCAGGTAGCTGAGCAAATGGTGGATTATTTCGGTGGTGAAAGAATTACACCACAGCTTACTGTCGATATAAATGGCGAACAACAGCCTGTGTACAATGAAAAAGAATTAATTCATCTTAAGGATGTAAGGGAAATCATTCTGCTTTTCACAATAATGCTAATTGCTTCGTTGCTGATTTTTGTTGGTATGGCAATTTTGCTTTATAGCACAGTTGGATTAATACCATTATTGAAGGGAATACGAATTGGAGCAATCATTACCGGCACTTTAACAGTTGTGCTGATTGCATGGGCTATAGTGGACTTTTATAGCCTGTTCCTGTTGTTTCACTTTATAAGTTTCAGTAACGACTTGTGGATATTGGATCCTGCTAAGGACTACCTGATAATGATGTTTCCGCAAGGGTTTTTCAACGATACAGCGATATTAATGGTTTTAACAATTCTGATCGAAGCTGCCATTATATGGACGGCAGCCTTTGTTATAAAGAAGGCACTGCCATGGAAGTTAACGGCGGATAAAAAAAATGGAATATGAAGTTTAATAATTAAAGACCGCAGGATGAACAGTTGGTAGAACTGCATCCGCTGCACGAACTGCTGCTTGAAGCAGGCATGTGGTTTAAGAAGCTCATATCGTCCTTAGAACGCGATACGAATTTTGAAATGGAGCGCTTTGAAGGTGTTTTGCATTTAGGACATTCCAAGTCAGCTTCTGATTGTGAAATCGGACGTAATAACTCAAATTTATGGTGACAGTGGGGACAGGCGTATTCATAGATAGGCATATCATTTACTCCGTATTAAATTTAGCTCAATGTGTTTTGTATAGTCAAGTTGAAACAGTAAAAAAATATTTTTGTAAAACCTATTTCAATTTTAGTACAATTGTGTTAGAATAACGAAAATTACATATGGAAGAAGAAAAAATCGTATTTGTTTACAGGAGGAGTAATGGAGTCGGAGAAAGTCAGAGCAGAAAAAGAGAAGGCTATGGACCTAGCTATCAGCCAGATTGAAAAGGCATACGGAGCAGGTTCAATAATGTCTTTGGGGGAAAGACTGGCCAAGATTAAAGTAGACGTAATACCGACCGGTTCCCTTAGCCTTGATATTGCTTTAGGAGTGGGGGGTATCCCGCGAGGCCGCATTACCGAGATCTTCGGAGCTGAAGCATCGGGTAAAACCACACTGGCGTTAAATATTATTGCGCAGGCGCAAAAGATGGGAGGTTTGGTGCTCTACATAGATGCAGAGCATGCACTGGATACCCACTATGCTTCTATATGCGGGGTCAACGTAAATGCGCTGAAGGGTGCACAACCTGGGACGGGTGAAGAGGCATTGGATATAGCTGAAAGAATGGTAAGGACACATGCGCTTGATGCTGTTGTTATAGACAGTGTTGCTGCCCTGGTGCCCAGAGCTGAGATTGAAGGAGAGATGGGGGATTCCCATGTGGGATTGCAGGCGAGACTGATGTCACAGGCACTGCGCAAGTTGACCGGTGAAATAAGCAAATCCAATACTGCGGTGATTTTTATCAACCAGTTGCGCGAAAAAGTCGGGGTGATATTTGGTAGTCCCGAAGTAACACCTGGTGGCAGGGCTTTAAAATTCTACAGTTCGGTCAGGATTGATCTTCGCAAATTTGAAGCTATTAAGAACGGGGCCGAGATATTTGGTAATCGTGTTCGAGCCAAGGTAGTCAAGAACAAAGTGGCACCTCCCTATCGTGTGGCTGAATTTGATATTCTGTTCAATTGCGGTATAAGCAGGGAAGGCGATATCATTGATCTCGGTGTAAGCAGTGGTGTGATAAAAAAATCAGGGGCATTCTTTGATTATGCAGGAACTAAACTGGGACAAGGAAGGGAAAAGGCTCGTGAGTACTTACTGCAACATCCAGATATTTCTGCTGAGATTGAGAAGCAGATACGCAACATAGCATTGAGCAGCAATGAAATCGCTAATAATAAAGATCTTACAGACTAATATTTACGTATATTGTGTAACTTATCTACAAATGAGTCTGTTCATAGTCAAATTATGAGAAAGATGATTGTTGAAATAAGGCCGGGCGATAATAAATGGACAGCCGATCTGATCTTTGACGACGGGTCCACTTTAAAGACTAGCCGTGAATTCGTTGAAAAAACTGGTATTTTTACAGGGCAAGAGGTTGATATTAATGTCCTGGAAATGCAGATTGCTGAGAACAGCTTTGAAAAATGCTATGAAGCTGCTTTGCATTTCCTTGAATACAGGGCCAGGAGTGAAGGTGAGGTAAGAGATTATCTTTTTAAGAAAAAAAGGGTTGATAGCGTATTTGTTGAACGTTGTCTGGATAAGCTAAAACAAGTTCGCCTTATTGATGATGCCTCCTTTGCTGAGTTATGGATGCAGGATAGATTAACCTACAAGCCTAGAAGCCGTTTTATGATAAAAAAGGAATTGTTGCAAAAGGGCATTGATAATGAACTTGCCGGACGTGTAACTGAGGATATTGATGACACTGAAAGCGCCTATACTGCAGGACTAAAGAAAGCCAAGCTGCTTTGCAACCTGGAATATCCGGATTTCTATAAGCGGTTGGCTGGATATTTAAGTCGCCGTGGTTTCAGCAGTGACGTGGTGCATCGAGCTATTACCAGGCTATGGAAAACTACTGGAAAAAATTTATCTGAAAATACATAAAATTTTACTATAATACTGGTCTTAACGTGTAAAAGAATAGTATAATGTTTAATTAAGGATTTTACATAAATGTGTAATATAATCTGGTTTATTTATAAAGAGAGGCAGCTACACTATGGATTGGATATACTACATTATAATCGGCCTTGTTGCCGTTTTGTCCCTGTTAGTAGGCTATTTTGCGCGTCAGCTTTTAGCAAATCAGCAAATACGCAATGCTCAGAATGAAGCTAAGAAACTTCTAGAAAGCGCTCAATCTAAATACGAGCAAATGGTGCTCGATGCAAAAGAAGAGGCAGTAAAGGTAAGGGCGGCTGCGGAGGCTGACAGTAGAGAAAGAAGGTACGAACTTCAAAGACTTGAAAGACGGTCCAGTCAACGTGAGGAAAGATTAGAAAGGAAGTTGGAGGCACTGGAGAGAAGGGAACGCAGCCTGATTGGGCGAGAAAAAGAAATAGATACTGTACGTGCTCAGGTAGAAGAAATTAAAGATAAACATCTGCAAAGACTGGAAGCGATATCGGGGATGTCCAGCGATGAGGCGAAGCAACAGCTACTCGATGCAGTAGAAGACGAAATAAAAGAAGATGCATCCCGACGTGTACGTGAATGGGAAGTAAGGTTCAAAGACGATATTGATAATATTGCCCGGGACATCCTAGCTACGACTATCCAGCGATGTGCTACGGATGTTGTTTCAGAGACTACTGTTTCTGTTGTGCCTTTACCTAATGATGATATGAAAGGCCGTCTCATTGGCCGAGAAGGACGCAATATACGCGCAATGGAGCAGGCTACTGGTGTTGATCTAATAATAGATGATACTCCGGAGTCAGTGACTATCTCCAGCTTTGATCCAGTACGCCGCGAAGTGGCCAGGATTGCTCTTAGCAGCCTGATATTGGATGGCCGCATCCATCCTGCTCGTATTGAAGAGGTTGTAGATAAGGCTAAAATAGAGGTTGAATCCACTATACGTATAGAGGGCGAGCAGGCAGCTAGAAAAACTGGCGTGCAGGGATTGCATCCTGAATTGATAAAACTGTTAGGAAGACTCAAATATAGGACAAGCTACGGTCAAAATGTCTTGACGCACAGCATGGAAGTGGCTCATATTGCCAGTATGCTGGCTGCTGAAATCGGTGCCAATGTTACCCTGGCCAAAAGGGCTGCTCTGTTACATGACATAGGGAAAGCAGTCGATCATGAGGTGGAAGGTCCTCATGCGCTTATTGGTGCTAATCTTGTTAAACAATGGGATAAATCAGCCGAAGTAGTTCAGGCAATATCAGAGCATCATGGAGAAGCTACTACCACCAGTTCACTCGGTTTCATACTGGCTACGGCTGATCAGATCAGTGGATCGCGTTTGGGTGCCAGGCGTGAATCGCTTAATCAGTATATAAAGCGAATTGAAGCCCTTGAAAATGTTGCCAGCAGCTTCCCCGGTGTTGAAAAAGCCTTTGCAATACAGGCTGGCCGAGAAGTCCGTATTATCGTGAAGCCGGAGCAGGTGGATGATCTGGCGGCCATGAGGTTGGCGCGTGATATCGTAAAGAAAATTGAAGACAGTCTGGAATATCCCGGGCAGATAAAGGTTACTGTTATGCGAGAGGTGAGGGCGGTAGATTACGCAAAATAGTTAAAACTGGCAGGTTATTTTTGAAGATCCTTGCAATAGGCGATATTATCGGTAAGCCTGGAAGAAGAGCCTTGCAGCAATTCTTGCCAGGCTTAATTGATGAATATGATATACAGTATGTGATAGCCAACGGTGAAAATTCGGCTCACGGTATAGGCATCACTGCAAAAACTGCGCAAGAGTTAATTGGCTGTGGGGTAGATGTTATTACAACGGGCAACCATGTGTGGGCGCAGCGAGATATTATCCAGCATATGGATGGCGGGTTGCCCATTGTAAGGCCTCTTAATTTTCCTCCAGGTGCACCGGGGCACGGCTATTTAATCATACGTGATGTGATGGTCGTTAATTTAATAGGGCGTATATTCGTTGGTCCGGCAGATTGCCCTTTCAGGGCTATGGATGCTCTTTTATCCAGCATTGACCTTTTGCCCAGGATAATTATTGTTGATTTCCACGCGGAAGCTACATCAGAAAAAATAGCTCTTGGCAGATACCTTGATGGCCGGGTCAGTGCAGTTTATGGCACGCATACTCATGTTGGCACTACTGATGCTCATATATTACCGAGAGGCACTGCATATGTTACCGATATTGGCATGGTGGGTCCTGTTAATTCCATCATTGGTGACGATGTTGATAATGTGCTTACCAGCTATCTAGTAGGTTTGCCACACCGACTATCAGTTGGAAAAGGACATGCTGCCCTTGATGCAATATTATTGGATATTGATGATAAGTCGGGAAGGGCCAAAAATATTCAGCGTATTCGAAAAGAGGAGTCCGTCGATTGAAATATGATCTCCATTTGCACACGACTGGGTCGGACGGCCGGCTAACTCCGACTGAGATCATCAAACTCGCAAAATCTCGCGGTCTGAAGGTTATTGCGGTAACAGATCATGACAGTATTGGCGGGATTCAAGAAGCCCTGAGAGAAGCATACAAAGCACCGTCAATTATTGTAATACCGGGCGTGGAGATCAATACGGACCTGTCTACCGGAGAACTTCATGTGCTGGGATATTTCATTAATTATACTGATAAAGACCTGGCGAGTTCATTGGCGAAAATACGCGAATCAAGAGTTGGGCGTGCAGAGAAAATGGTAAATAAGCTGCATAATTTAGGCTTGCAGGTAGATTGGCAGCGGATCTTGGACTTGGCACGAGGCGAGTCTATTTGCCGGCCTCATATTGCCCAGGCAATGCTCGAGAGGGGCTATATTAAATCTGAAAAAGAAGCCTTCGATAAATACATAGGTCGTGATGGTCCTGCTTATGTGCAACGTGATAAGGTGAAACCGGCCGACGCTGTAAGAATAATTAAAAGATCAGGCGGTCTTCCCGTTCTCGCTCATCCTGCCGATATTCAGGAAATAGATACATTGCTTAAAGAATTGATAAACGCCGGTTTAGTGGGCATGGAGTGCTATTATGGCCAATATGATAGTAAGACCGTTGAGAGATTGAACAAATTAGCAGATAAGTATAAGCTGCTGAAAACAGGCGGCACAGATTATCATCATTTCTGTGGTGAACATGAAGTCCCTCTGGGTGCAGTGGATATACCGGATGATTGTATTAAAAAACTATTTGCGGCGGCTGGTAAGGAACTCCAACTTGATTAACTGAATATTATAATTTCCGATATAAAATTGTATTTATTTAATCTAGTTTAAGCCATAAAGCGGATGGAAGACGAAAATAAAAAGTAATATAATATACCGATTTCTAGGAAAATACCCTCGAAAGGAGTAACATGGAAGCATCTCGTGAAATTTTCTATCAAATTCCTTTAGTAGTCCAACTTCTTGTTTACCTCTCAGCAATAGTAGCCATTGGTCTCATTGCCTTCATGGTATACAGGCGTTACCAGATGTGGATGCTGGGAAAACCGGATAAACGGTTTGACCAGCCCGGGTGGAGGATCGGCGAATTTATCAAGATTACCATCCTCGATGCCATCTTCCATCGACGTTTTCTCAGGGAACCGTATCCGGGTATCATGCATTTCCTGATTTTCATTGGATGTATTCTTTTATTTGCCGGCGCGGGACTGGACTTTCTTAATCATTATATATTCGAGCCTTTTCATGCTGCCTTTATTCACGGCCCGGTCTATATTTACCTGGGCGGTTTATGGAACATTGGCGGCTTGATGGTACTGGTCGGCCTATTGTTGGCCTTCATACGCCGTTATTTACAGCGGCCCAAGAGACTGAACACAGTGATGGACGACGGTATTGCACTGTTATTGATCTTAGTTATTGTAATAACAGGTTTTTTTCTGCAGGCTTTCAGGATGATTGCCGCTACACCTTCGGAAATTGGATTGACCACTCCTGAATTTTATTCTCATCCAGAATGGGGACAAGCCAGGTTCGTTAGTTTTTGGATTGCGGGCATGTTCTCTGGGTTACCTGAGGCTACCAGAGTTTTGTGGTATCAGATACTCTGGTACGGACATGTTATTATAACGGTAGGTGCGGTATTCTATGTCATATTTGCCTGGGACAAGCTAACCCATATATTGATTTCCCCGGTTAATGTACTTTTTAAGACATCCAGGCCTAAGGGCGCTCTCAGCTATGTTGATCTTGAGACGGCTGAAACTTACGGCATCGGAAAAATCGAAGATTTTACCTGGAAACAACTCTTTGATCTCGATGCATGCACCAACTGCGGACGGTGCCAGGACCGCTGCCCCGCTGCTTTGACGGATAAACCCCTTTCTCCCCGTAAGGTAATTCAGGATCTGAAAGCCCATTGGATTGAGCGTGCTCCTGTACTACTTGAGGAAAAGAAAGCGAGGGCCAAGGCCGGAAATGTTGAAGGTGCTCCTGCTGAGGAAACTGCTCCTGCCGAAGGCGTAAAAGCCATGGTCGGCGAAGTCATAACCGAAGACGAAGTCTGGTCCTGCACAACCTGCGGGGCCTGTCAGGATATATGCCCCGTTTTCATCGAGCATATCGATAAGATAATTGATATGCGCAGGCACCTTGTGCTCGACCTGGCGCAGATACCAGAAACCGGTGAAGCTATCCTTAAATGTATTGAAGCTCGTGGACACAGTTGTAAAGGCACAACGCTGACCAGGACCGATTGGACAGCTGGTCTGGATATAACACCTTTGTCTGAAAATAAAGATGTTGAGTATTGTTTCTTTGCAGGATGTGCTGCTTCATTGGAAGAGCGTAGCACCAAGATTGCTATCGCCACGACCAAGATACTTAAGGCTGCGGGTGTCAGCTTCGGGATCCTCGGTGTGGAGGAGATGTGCTGTGGTGAACCTGCCCGAAGGCTGGGCAATGAGTATCTCTTCCAGACCCTCGCAGCAGGGAATGTGGAGATTTTTAAGAATTACGGAATAAAAAAGATTATTACAATATGCCCGCACTGTTTCAATACACTCAAGAATGAATATCCGCAGTTAGAAGGTAACTTTGAAGTGATCCATCACAGCACCTTTATTTCCAATCTTATTAAAGAAGGTAAGATAAAGATCGCCGGTATGTCTGAGAACAGGATCACTTACCATGATTCCTGTTATCTGGGTAGACACAATGATATTTACGATCCTCAGAGGCATGTGCTGCAATCGATAAATAAACTGCCTCTGCTTGAGATGGAACGTTCCCGGAACAATGGTTTCTGTTGTGGCGGCGGTGGTGGACGTTTCTGGATGGAAGAGAAGATTGGCAAACGTATCAGTGAAGCACGCATCGAACAGGTGATGGAGACCGGAGCAAATGTTGTGGCTACCGCCTGCCCTTATTGTGTACAGATGTTTACGGATGCTATCAAGGCGAAAGGCGCTGAGGAGACGCTGCTGGCCAAGGATATTGCTGAGCTGGTTGTCGAATCCATGGAAGCAGATAAATAGCCACGTTTATTAACCGTAAATTAAAAGGCCGTGATACTCAATATCATGGCCTTTTTCATATATTAGCGTGTTAACAAATATAAAAAGAGTGAAATTGGCTCCTCGGGTAGGATTCGAACCTACGACCTAGCGGTTAACAGCCGCCCGCTCTACCGTTGAGCTACCGAGGAACAGACTACTTTGCATGGTGATAGAAGTGTCTTTGTTAAAATGACGGATTATTATATCATCAGTAGTGGGCTATGATCAATAACTGGATATGCTTCAGCTTTGCTGGTTATCAACTAATTGGGAATATATTTTTTTTACCTGTTGTTTAGTCTCTTCGATCAAACCGTCATTATTAATTACATAATCAGCATGCTTAATCTTTTCTGCAACAGGTATCTGATTTTTTATCCTGCTGTGGGCATCCTGCTCTGACATCCCTCTTGATATCAGCCTCTTAAACTGGACCTCAGGCGAACAGTAGATGACTATAATTTTATCTACAATTAAGCGTGCCAGTTCAGGCCCGCCTTCAAGTAAAAGAGGAATGTCTTTTACAATCAGGCCCTTGGGATCCAATTTCGTTCTTTCTTCAACAAGACGCCGGTCTTCATTTGATATTGCAGGGTGAACAATAGAATTCAGCTGCTTTAGTTTTTCAGGATTATTAAAGACAACCTGCGCCATTTTTTGCCTATTTAGTGTCTGGTCTTCGCTGAGAATATCCTTTCCAAATGATTCCACTATTTGTTTCCATGCGGATTTTCCAGGTTGGACGACCTCATGTCCCAGTCTGTCCCAGTCTATTACATAAGCACCTAACTCGGCAAATATTGCAGATACAGTGCTTTTTCCTGTGCCGATAGTGCCTGTTATTCCTGCTATTATCATGGTAGTTTATTAAATCTTTCTCCTGTAAAATTTTTTGCCTTTAACTCAGCAAGCAATTCTACCTCTGTACAAATATTATTTTCAAATATGGTAACGCATTTGCCCATCTCGTTTTTAGCATGGGCATCGCTGCCGCCTGATACTGGGAGCATTAACTTGTTAGCAAGCTGGCACGCAAAAATATTATTACCTTCCATGTTGCGGCCATTAAAACCCTCCAGTCCGTCTACCTTGTCGAACACCGGCCGCTTTAAAACCAGCTCGGCTGCCTTTTCAAAGTCGGTTAAGGCATGGCAGGGATATCCACGGAAAGGGTGTGCTGCAATCATAAATGCATTTGCTTCAAGTGCCATTTGTCTTAATGAACTTATGTCGATTACGGTAGTGAAATTACGGTTAAGTCCGAAAACCAGTATTTCACCCCCTTCTTTTACCATCACTTCCACACCCCGGAAAACTGGAAATTGGTATTTAGCCGACAAGTCTTCGATGTCGGTCAATTCCCATGCACGGTCATGTTCAGTAAAGCAAATACCGTCCAATCCAAGGCTAATTGCAGTCTGAATCGCTTCCTCCGGATCGAGGGTACTATCCGGGGAAAGTTTGCTGGTATGTAAGTGTAGATCTATTTTCAATAGTCGGACTCTTGAGATTGTCTAATTACGATGCTGATGGGGACTCTATGCCAGTGGAATCCCACGAGTTTTTTATGTTAGCACTTTTGAAATTTGACTACAAATAGCAGATTGATTATAGTTGTGAAAAATAGTGTGGATTAGGGGGATACTTGGATGCCACAGGAAAAGGTAATCGTCACCGCTGCTGTAACTGGATCAGCCCATTTCCCAAGTATGTCCCCCCATTTGCCCATAACTCCGCAGCAGATTATAGAGGACGCGGTAAAATCTGCGGAAGCTGGTGCTGCTGTTCTTCACATACATGTGAGAAATCCGGAAAACGGCATGCCTACGCCTGATATTGATATTTTTAAGGAAGTTCTCAGCGAGATTAAAACCCAGACCAGCGCGGTAATCTGTATTTCTACCGGTGGTGGCATGGGTATGAGCACTGAACAAAGGGCATCCCCTGTTATTAGCTTGAAACCAGAGATGGCATCGTTGAACTTTGGATCAATGAATTTTTCTGTTTTCCCCCAGGCAGAGAAGATTAAGGAGTGGAGATATCCCTGGGAAAAACTGTCAGTTCTTGCAAGCGAAGACTATATTTTCCCGAATACTTTCAGGACACTGCGTGAATTCTTGGCTATTTTTGCTTTAAATGAAGTGAAACCGGAATTGGAGATTTATGATCTGGGAATGGTAAATAACCTGGCCTTTATGATTGAGAGAGGGCATATTAAACCACCGGTACATATCCAGTTTGTGACCGGCACACTTGGTGGCGTACCGTCGACTGTAGATAGTCTGGTCACACTCTATAATGCTACCAGGACGGCTATAGGTAAAGACAATTTCACATGGTCGGCTATTGGCGCTGGAAGAAATCAGATGCCGATTTGCTCTGTTGCACTGGCGATGGGAGGGAATGTGCGAGTGGGGCTTGAGGATAACTTATATATAAGCAAAGGTGTTCTTGCAAAAAGTAGCGCCGAGCAAGTCGCTAAGATAATCCGCATTATGCGAGAGTTGAGTCAGGAACCAGCTACACCTGATGAAGCACGCAAGATGCTTGGCTTGAAAGGGTTAAATAAGGTTAGTTATTAATCGTAACAGCCAGGAAGCTATCTTGGCTGCCGAGCCAGGATTCGAACCTGGGCAAATGGATTCAAAGTCCATCGTGCTACCACTACACAACTCGGCAATCCGGCGTTAAGGTTATCACAGTTGTTTTGCACCGGTCAATGCATATTTTGTCATCAGAATTCTTTTCTCCCCCCTAAACCTTTTCCGCCTATATGCGTTTTATAAGTATAAATAAAAAATAAAAGCAGGAGAAAAGCAATGAACAAGATGATACAACTGGTTAATAAAGATGACAGGTTATTGGCCTTGCTTAGCGGAATGCTGCTTGATGGGATCATATTAATTGGTATTATCATCTATGTTAGCTTGATACTGATCTCCTAGACTGATAATAATAGTGCTAGGAATGCGTCTGCCGCCGTTCAAATTTTGAATGGCGGCAGTTCTTATTTATTATCGAAAAAGAAGGCAATATTGGGTAGGTGGGAGAAGCTGGTGCCGAAGGTCGGACTCGAACCGACACGAGAGTTACCCCTCAACAGTTTTTGAGACTGCCGCGTCTACCATTCCGCCACTTCGGCCTTCACGGCATCGGTATGGTGCCGAGGCCCAGAATCGAACTGGGGACACGTAGATTTTCAGTCTACTGCTCTACCGACTGAGCTACCTCGGCGCGAGCGAT
>JAFGLP010000052.1 GCA_016927965.1 Dehalococcoidia bacterium | reverse complement strand
ATTTTTTTCTAAGCTTGGGCTTCTCAATTTTACCTGTGGGATTCCTCGGCACTTTATCAAAAATAACCTTTCTGGGAACCTTGTGCTTTGCCAGATGATTATTACAAAAATCCAGTACTTCTAACTCGGTTAATATACATCCCGGCTTGGTGTCGATGATGGCAACTGCAATTTCCCCAAGCCTTTCATCAGGGATACCAATCACCGCAACATCATAAATCCTGTTATCGTTATGTAAAGTGTCTTCAACTTCCACCGGGTATATATTTTCGCCTCCTGTTATGATTACATCCTTCTTTCTATCCACCAGGAAAATGAAACCTTCTTCATCCATGGTAGCCATATCACCCGTGTAAAGCCAACCATTTTTGAGTGTTTCTGCTGTTTTTTCAGGATTGCGATAATATTCTCTCATCACCCCATCTCCCCTCACAATTAGCTCCCCTACCGCTCCATTTTTTATCGCAATGCCTTTTTCGTCGACTATCTTAGCTTCCCAATTAAAACCAGGCTTGCCTATTGCCCCGACTTTTCTCTCATTTTCAATACCAAGATGAACACATCCAGGTCCGGTGGATTCACTCAATCCATAATTTGTATCATACTGCATATCCGGGAATATTTTTTTCCAGCTCTTTACAAGTGCCGGCGGTACAGGTTGAGCACCAATATGCATTAACCTCCAGCAACTTAAATCAAAATCTTTTTTTCTTATTTCGCCTCTCTCAAAGGCGCCTAATATATCAAAGGCCCAGGGGACCAACAGCCAAACAATCGTGCCCTTTTCCTTGCTTACGGCTTCCAATATATTTCCCGGGCTTACTTCATTAAGCAATGTAGCCTTGCTGCCCACTATCAGGCTGCCAAACCAGTGCATTTTCGATCCGGTATGATATAAAGGCGGAATTAATATAAAATTATCCTCCTTAACTTGATGATGATGGGCATACTCGGTAATGGCAGCGGATTTTAAATTACTATGCGTTAAAAGGATAGGCTTGGGGGCTCCTGTTGTGCCTGAAGTAAAGTACAGGCTGCAGCTTTCTTCCTCTTTCAATTCTATTTGAGGTGAATCAATGGGATATCTGGAAATCACTGAACTATATGGCGACATATAACCGGGAATATTATTGCCGGTGGCAATAATATTCTGCATACCACATAAATTACTTTTAATAGAATCCACACGTTCGATAAACTCTTCACCGATTATCACTATCCTAGCTTCAGAAATATCGACGCAGTATTTAAAGTCCTCCGCAGTAAACCTGTAATTAAGAGGCACAACCCACGCCCCGGTTCGCAATATACCGAAATAGACAATCAACCAGTCAATAGAATTCATCATCCAGTGAATGATTCTGTCGCCTTTTTTAATTCCAGAATCAAGCAGCATATTGGCCACCCTGTTAGCTTCCTGATCAAAGGAACTCCATGTAATTTCCCGCCGGTAATGCTTACTTGGTTTGAGTTCAATTAAAGCGCACTCGTCAGAATACATTCTTGCATTTCTGGCCAGCAGCTCAGGAATCGTTATCATTTAGTTACCTTCATCATTATCAATTTGTACTTGTCAATACTTTGCCAAACTCGGTAAAAAGGTCGCTATTTGAGGGAAGAGAAGTAGTATTATCGCAGCCACAGCAAGGGCAGCCCAAAAAGGAAATATCCCTCTAAAAATGGTCCCCAGGCTCACTTCCGGTGCTATTCCTTTAATAACATAAACATTCATTCCTACGGGTGGGGTTATTACCCCAATCTCGGTAACCAGTACAATTATTACGCCAAACCAAATTGGATCAAATCCTAAAGCCAGTACTGCCGGATAAAAAATGGGAATAGTCAATGTAATAAGCGCAAGAGAATCCATAAAGCAGCCGCCGATCATATAAATCACGATGATTATTCCCATGATTGCCATTGGATGCAACGGCAATGCTACCACCCAGTCCGTTAGTATCATGGGAATTTTCGTAACCGCAATGAAATGGCCGAACACAGTTGCGCCTGCCACGATAACCATGACCATGCAGGTAATACGTATAGTGTCTTTCAATGCATTCAGGAAACCGGCCCACGTCAACTGCCTGGTTATTAATCCGATCAATATTGCTCCGGTGACGCCAACAGCCCCTGCTTGGGTAGGACTGAACCAGCCGAAAAATAATCCTAATATCACAAAGCAAAAAAGCACCAGCATTTCTATTATTCCAGTCAAGGCTTCTATCTTTTCCTTAAAAGTAGAAGCGCCTGCAGCAGGTGCAGCGTCAGGTTTGCGCCAGCACAGTATAGCTACAGTGGCCATCAATAAACCGGCAATGAGAATCCCAGGAAAAACACCTGAAATAAATAATTTACCGATAGATTGCTCGGTAAGTATCCCGTAAACAATAAAAATAGTACTGGGGGGAATCATAATTCCCAGAGTGCCAGCCGCTGCCACTATACCAGTTGCCATAGAATTATCATATTTATAGCGTTTCATCTCGGGAATACAGACCTTCCCCATAGCCGCAGCGGTAGCGCTGGTCGAACCATTAATGGCAGCAAAACCAGCACATCCAAGTACGCTGGCCAGCGCCAGGCCACCCGGCAATTTGCCAAAGAGAACATAACCGGCATCATACAGACGCCTGCTCATACCTGCCTCCGATGCTATACATCCCATGAACGTAAACATGGGAATTACCGTAAGTGAATATGAAGAGAAAATGCTGAAGAAATCCCGCGCCAGTACATTCATACCGGCATCAAAAGAAACGAGAAAACTGAAGCCAACGACTCCTACCAGAGCCATGGCAAATGCAACCGGCATACGCAGGAGAAAGACAACAATAAGAGCTAACACTCCTATTATGCCGATCATTATTCCAGACATTCGATTAACTCTCTTTTATGATTTTAATAAACTGCACCAGCAGGACAAGCGCAACAATAATGCTGCTGATACCTAATGCATAAACAAAAGGATAATAAGGTAATTGTAATGTCATCGATACCTCGCCACAGTTATGTAAAGCTTTTCCGTAGTCAAAGCTTTTCCAGCTCAAAATAACGAATAAAACAATCCCCAATATGTGCACTATTGCAGCAATCACATGACGCAAATTCTTCGGAAACTTTTCTACCAGCATTTCAACTTCAATGTGTCCATGCGCTATCTGAGTTTGCGCAATTGCCAGTGCAATAGCGATCACGCTTAGCAAGCTAACCAATTCGATGCCGCCAAGCAACGGCGTCTTAAAAGCCTTAGTTCCTATAACATCTATCATCACTAAGACCACCATTATTACGAGAGAGGCCCCTGCAATCCAGTTTAACCATCTGGCAATCAGGTTCACTACATTCGTAAATTTATTGAATCCGTTTCTCATGATTTGCTTAATCCACTGGCAATTGCGATTCTTTCATTGTTGATAAGTACCGATTACTTGACTAGTTCCGAATTAACATATTCGGCGCATGCCTGTTCAGAAGGCGAGTTCGCAGCCCAGTATTTTGCCCTTTCGTTTAAGTATTTCTCATAGCTCTCAGCAGGGACACCTTTCGCCATTCTTTCAGAGATGTAAGTATCTTTCAGAGGAGTAGCTGCTGACATCCATTTTGCCGATTCCTTTGACGATAATTTTATTACTTCCCTGCCTTCAAAAGTATTGAAGTAATCGATGGCAACCTTATCATAATAAGTCCATACTTTGCCATGTTTTTCTATCCATTCGTTACTGACATCTGTAAATATTTTTTGTAGATCGGCAGGAAGACTATCCCATTTGCTTTTATTTATTACCACAAACATATCAGCTGTGCTGCCAACGTCTACACATTCGGTAACATACTTTATGACTTCGGCTTGCTTCCATCCTTTCAATGTCTCGCGCGGGGTATAGCTGCCATCAATAGTGCCCTTGGACATCAATTCATATGCTTCACCCTGAGCGGCTCCGTAACCCTTTCCACCCAAAGCTTCGATTATCTTGGCGCCCACGCCGGTTGAACGGATAACCATACCCTTGAGATCCTCAATCTGTTTGACGGGTTTCTTGGTTGATAAAATAACACTCGGTCCATGTGCATGGAAATACAAAACATGTACCTGGTCGAATTCTGCAGGTTTGAATTCATTATAGAAATCATTAGCTACTTTTGTAGCGACAAAACCATTGGCATAACCATGTGGTAAATCAATCATTTCACAGGCCGGGAATCGTCCCATCGTATAAGCCAGGACAGACATCCCCATATCTGAGAGCCCATTAACAACACCATCATATACCTGGGGAGCAGGTGTTAACGTGCCGCCTGAAAAGACCGTTATCTTAACTTTGCCGTTGGTCCTTGCATTTATTTCGTCGCAATACTGCTGAGCCAACACAGCATTCAGATGGGTTGGAGGGAAAAAAACGCTGTATGAAAACTCGTAAACTTTATTATCTTCAGCAGGACTTGTTGAACGGGTTTGAGAAGCGGCGTCAGGAGCAGGAGATGAGGTGCAGGAAGGCATCATAAAAGAAATTGCTAGTACAGCCACAAGAATAGTAACAAAAATAGACTTTTTCACAGACAGTACCTCCTCTTAAAAGAAATATTTTGGACAACAACCAAGGCTAAAGGATCTTTGTTTTGGTGGGATACGTGACTCCAGCATTGCCGCGGGGTTGCGGCAACTTATCCAGAGTCACCTTCGATAGATATAGTTATTAGCGTGCATAAAACCGATACTAAAAATAAAACTCAAATCAGTATATTATATTACCTGACATTTCTGCAAGCCTGTCAAGTTAACAGAATTGGATTTATAATGTTAAAATACTTTGATATCGCTCTATAACATTTAGAGCACTAGCACGTTATTCTGCTTGTTGTAATTTTTACCAAGGTAATAAATAAGAGGAGGCTGTCATGGCAATATACTTAATGCTTTCGACACTGACAGGCGAGGGAAGAAAAGCTATCGAAGAGTACCCTGAAAAACTGAAGGAATTAAATAAAGAAGTTGAATACATGGGCGTGAAAATCATCGCTCAGTATGCCTTATTGGGCCAGTACGATTTCGTCAACATCGTCGAAGCTCCCAGCAACGAAAAGGCGGCGGAACTGGCCATTCACTTGTCTGCCGGGGGGCTTCAAAGCCTCACCCTTCCCGCAATACCCCTTGACAAACTAATTGATACACTCAAAAAGAAGCCACAGGTTTTTTAAACTTTCCACCACATTGAATTAAATACCCATTAATCATTATAATTATGCTTTGTATTTAACGTTTAGAGACACTGCCTGATTATGAAAAAAGTTCGCAGGCTACTTTCTGGGAATGAAGCTATTTCAACCGGCGCTTACCATGCAGGTATTATGGTAGCCTCGGCCTATCCTGGTACCCCCAGTACCGAGATATTGGAAAATCTTGCACGCTATAATGATATTTATGCTGAATGGTCGACTAATGAAAAGGTAGCTATGGAAGTCGGCCTGGGAGCTTCATATGCCGGTGTCAGGACCATTGTTTCCATGAAGCACGTCGGTTTAAACGTTGCCGCTGATCCATTTATGGCCGCAGCAACAACCGGTATCCATGGAGGGCTGGTGGTGATTTCCGCAGACGACCCGGGTATACATAGTTCACAGGGTGAACAGGATAACCGGCATTTTGCCAAGCTGGCCAGGATTCCCATGCTTGAGCCGGCCGATAGCCAGGAAGCCTATGATTTCATACAGATTGCCTTTCATATCAGCGAAAAATATGATACACCGGTACTTTTCAGGATCACTACCCGGGTTGCTCATTCCAAGTCAGTTGTCGAATTAGATAAAGATAAAGAACGACAACAGAGAACAAAACGCTTCCATCACAATGTGGAAAAATACGTTATGCTGCCGACACATGCCCGCGTTCGTGTACCTCATATGCATAAGCGAATGATTGATCTGGTTGAATATGCTGAAACCACGCCTATCAATTATATGGAGGAAGGATCTGATAGGATCGGCATTATCTCCAGTGGTGTTGGTTACCAGTATGCACGCGAAGTATTTGCGGGTGCCAGTTTCTTGAAATTAGGTATGACATATCCCCTGCCGCCAAAACTTCTTCATCAGTTTTCGGAACGGGTAAAAAAGCTTTTCGTCATTGAGGAATTGGATCCCTTCCTTGAAGAAAATATTAAAATCCTGGGTATCCACGTAGAAGGAAAGTCTCACCTCCCGAGGCACGGTGAACTGAATAAATCAACCGTGCAACACGCCTCTATTAAGGCAGGCATGATAAACGGCTCAATCCAGGCCGCTGAAGTCAATACTATTAAGGATCTGCCCGGAAGGCCTCCTCTATTATGCCCGGGTTGCCCGCATGCGGGAGCGTTCTTTGTCTTGAGTACAATCGGCCAGCGCAGCAAGGTACTCGACGCCAACGGAAAATCCGAAGCAGAATCCAAGCTGATCATTACTGGTGATATCGGATGCTACACATTGGCAACTTATCCGCCCCTTCGTGCTATGGATACCACCGCATGTATGGGCGCCAGCATCGGACAAGCCATCGGGCTTGAGAAAGCGGGGGTTAGCAGTCATATAGCGGCGGTTATAGGAGACTCCACATTTATGCATTCAGGTATCACCGGAATAGTGGATGCAGTATATAACGACTCAAAGATTACCGTTATAGTCCTGGATAATGGGACAACTGCAATGACCGGCCATCAGGACCATCCCGGGTCCGGCATTTCAGCCCAGGGCTATACCACAACTAAAGTTGATATTGAAAGCGTCGTGCGCGGCGTGGGCGTCAAAGATGTTCACGTAGTTGATTCGTTCGACATTAAGGCGGTCAGAGGAGCAATACGGTCAGCGCTGGATAACCCGGCTTTATCAGTTGTAATTGTCAGGGGAAAATGCGCTGTTGCCAATAAAAAGCATAAAAATCCAAGGCAAGTCGACGTTGAGAAATGCAACGATTGCGGCGTATGCCTGATGATTGGCTGCCCGGCAATCCAGAAACAAGACGGGGAACTGCATATAGATGCCACAACTTGCATGGGAGACGAATGCGCTATCTGCGAGCAGCTATGCCCCAAACAGGCTATTGCACCATCGACAGGGAAGGACAGCAGGTGAGTACATTGGAACAAAGCAAACAGGATATTTTAATGGTCGGAGTGGGAGGACAGGGTACAATCCTGGCCAGTGATATTTTAGGTGAAGTGGCTCTTGCAATTGGCATGGATGTTAAAAAGACAGACACGCTGGGTATGGCACAGCGCGGCGGTAGCGTTACCAGTCATTTACGTATCGGCAAGAAAGTTTGGGCGCCTTTGATTAATCCGGGGGAAGCGGATATACTCCTGGCATTTGAGAAGCTGGAAGCAGCACGTTGGACGAATTATATTAAACAGGATGGACTGGTAATCATAAATGATCTGGGAATTCACCCCCTTTCAATTTCACTGGGGACACAACGATACCCTGATGAACAGGAAATTATCAATGCTGTCCGGCAAAAGACCTCCCATGTGTACCTTATTGACGGGTCAAAGCAAGCCGCACAACTGGGTGATATCAGGACACTGAATATTTTTATGCTGGGTTTCCTGTCACATTTTTTGTCCATTCCAATAGATACGGCAATATGGAAACAGGTGATTACACAGCAATTACCCGCCAAAATACTGGATATTAATCTGTGCGCCTTTGAAAAGGGTAGGGAGGTAGCATTAAGTGTCAATCTCTGATAATGTCCGCAAGCGAATGGCCGACGGTTCGTGGACAAGGCGCATGTTCGAAGAAGCGGCAGTCCTCAAGAAAAAACATGGTGAACACAAGGTTTTTGATCTTTCTTTGGGCAACCCTATTATCGAACCTCCTGCGGAATTTAAACACGCATTAAGAGAAATCTGCAACAACCCCATATCCGGGATGCACCGTTATATGGAAAATGCCGGCTATCATGAAACCAGGGAATCAATCGCCAAACAAGTCGCCTTGGAAAACGGCATAAAGATAACAGCACAGGATATTGTAATGACAGTCGGGGCGGCGGGAGCAATAAACGTCATCTTGAAAACCGTTCTTAATGCCGGTGAAGAGGTAATTGTATTTGCTCCTTATTTCATGGAATATGACAACTATATAGATAATCATGGTGGAAAAACCTGTGTTGTTAAGACTGATGACCATTTTATGCCGGACCTGGATGAACTGGAAAAACATATTAATGCTAAAACGAAATCAGTAATTATCAATGCCCCCAATAATCCTACTGGCGTTGTTTACACGGATAATTTCATAGCAAAATTACTCGATCTTCTTTCAAGAAAAGAAAAACAGTTTGATTCATGTATCTACCTGATAAGCGATGAAGCGTACAGCAGCCTTGTGTACGATGGGCTTCAATACGTGCCGGTGCTAAAAATGTATCACAGGAGTTTTATTGCAACCTCCCATTCTAAGGACCTGGCGCTTCCAGGAGAACGTATCGGCTATATAGCGGTTAATCCAGATATAGAAAATAAGGACGAACTGGTAAACGGGTTGATATTCTGCAATAGAATCCTGGGTTTTGTGAATGCTCCTGCTCTGATGCAAAATATTGTCCGCCACCTTCAGCACATAACTGTTTCTATTCCTGAGTATCAAGAGAAACGCGATTTCATGTATAATAATCTGACTGATATGGGGTATAAGCTGGTTAAACCACAAGGCGCATTTTATATGTTTCCCAAGACGCCTATCGAAAACGACATAGAATTTGTCCACGAATTGCAGAAGCATAATGTTCTTACTGTACCGGGCCATGGATTTGGTACCCCGGGTTATTTTAGAATTTCGTATTGTGTCAGCCACAAGACTCTTGAGGGTTCTCTTTTCGGCTTTAGAAAGACCGCCGAACAGTTTAGACTTTCATAGTCTCGGCGGTCTGTACTCCACAAATCGCCTCCCTTAGCAAGTAATGCTATGACTAATATTTATACGATCCCACAACTGATACAGGATAATTATCGCAAGCGCGGTAACCAGATTGCCATGTGCTTCAAACGGCGCGGCATCTGGCATAAATACAACTGGAAAGAATACTACGAGAACGTCAAGTATTTCTCCCTCGGCCTGGTCAGTCTTGGGCTGCAGAGAGGAGATGTAGTGTGTATCATCGGCGATAATGAACCGGAATGGTTCTGGGGAGAATTTGGCGTACAGGCTGCCGGAGGAATAGCAACCGGGGCATTCGTTGACTCGATCCCTTCGGAACTCAAATATATAGCCAGCCATTCAGGAGCATCTTTTGCCATAGTAAATGACCAAGAACAGACAGATAAATTTTTAGAGATCAGGGATGAACTTCCTGCACTGAAAAAAATAATCTATTGGGATCCTAAAGGCCTTAATAATTACGACGATCCCATACTGATAAGCTTTGATAAAGTCATTCAGGCCGGAAGGAATTACACAGAAAGCAACGCTCAGGTGTTTGAAAATAACGTAGCTTTGGGGCAGGCTGACGATACGGCATTCATATATTACACTTCCGGGACGACCGGCTTGCCGAAAGGAGCTATCCTGACTCATAAAGCATTGATTCAGACTGCTCGCGGTTTTATCAGCGTATACCCTCTTGATAAGAAAGATGACCTGATCTCCAATTTCCCGGCGGCCTGGGTAGGCGACAGCTATTTCGCAACCATACCACACCTGCTCACCGGCGCCCGACTTAACTTTGCTGAAGAGCCCGAAACCATAGCAGAGGATACGCGTGAGGTTGGACCTGATTTTGCCATATATGGTCCCCGCCAATGGGAAAGTCTGGTCAGCGATATTCAGGTTAAGATGACGGATGCCCATCCTCTTAAGAGATTTGCATATCATATGCTGGTACCAGTAGGCTACAAAATAGCAGATCTTAATTTTCAGAATCAACAGCCAGATTTATTTTGGAGAACGCTTTATACTATCGCCAATGCTTTGTTACTAAAGCCTTTAAAGGACAGGCTGGGATTAAGTGATGTTAGATTCGCAGTAACAGGGAGTTCCGTTTTAAGCCTGGATACTTTTAAACTTATCCATGCCATCGGCATAGAGCTGCGTCAAACCTATGCCAGTACTGAGGCCGGATTTATCTCATCGCATAGCAAAGGAGAGATAGATTTTCAAAGCGTTGGTCGACCTGCACAAGGAGTTGAGGTCAGAATAACAGCCGAAGGAGAGTTGCTGGTACGAAGTGACTGCACTTTTAAGGAATATCTTAATGAGCCTCAAAAGACCTTGTCGGTTAAAAAATCAGGCTGGTGCCATACTGGGGATGCCGTAAATATTAACGAGAAAGGCCACCTGATTTTTCTGGACAGGCTTGAACATATGGGTACTCTGGTCACAGGCGCCAGATACGCTCCTCAATATATCGAGGGACGATTGAGATTCAGCCCTTTTATAAAAGACGCCATGGTAATCGGCGGCAAAGATAAATCATTTGTAGCAGCCATGATTAACATTGATTTCGCCATGGTCGGTAAATGGGCTGAACATAAAGGCTTAGCCTATACTACATTCGTCGACCTTTCCCAGAAGCAGGAAGTAGCCGACCTCATACAAAAGGACTTGTCTAGGGTAAACAGCTACTTGCCGGAACTATCGAGAGTCAGGCGGTATATGCTGCTGCATAAAGAATTCGATCCTGACGAAGCGGAGTTGACCAGGACCAGGAAGTTAAGGCGTGAGTTTATGGAGATTAGATATAAGCCTGTAATTGACGCCATATACAACAGCCAGGATTCTCTGAATGTTGACGCGTCGATCACCTATCGTGACGGCAGGAAGGGTACCGTGTCCACTACTATTAAAATATGGGACATCCCGAAATAGACAGATGCCACAACTATTACAATACACTATAACTGGCCTGGCTGTAGGCATGATATATGCTCTTATTGCTCTGGGTTTCGCACTTATATGGAAATCCAGCAGGGTTGCCAACCTGGCACTGGGGCAGCTTGTTTTAATCTCATCGTGGTTTACCTATGGGATGTTGACACAGGCCAAATTTCCAATATGGTTGGGGTTAATTATCACCATCCTATTCGCCATTATACTCGGCTGGATGATAGAACGTTTCACCCTGCGGCCGCTGATCGGGCAGCCGATATTATCATTAATAGCAGTCACACTTGGACTTGCCTATTTTCTGGAGGGACTGGTCACAGTTATATGGCCGGTAAGCGTAGCTAAACTTCCGGCGTTGTTTCCGCAGGAACCTGTCACAATAGGTACGGCAGTTATATCGCAGGAATATCTGTGGGCCGCAGGCATCTCCTTATTGCTGTTCATCATATTGTCGGTATTTTTTAAATTCCATAAGCTGGGCATTGCCATGCGGGCTACCGCCGATGACCAACTGGCAATACAGGCCTGTGCTGTACCAATTACCAGGATTTTTTCCATGTCATGGATTTTTGCCTGCGTCGTTGCCGCTATCGGCGGAGTGCTGATCTCCAGCATTGGCGGTATCACTAATGCGCTTGTAGAAACCGGCTTCAAGTCCTTTTCAGTGGTAATTCTCGGAGGGATGGATTCCTTCTTGGGCTGCATAATCGCCGGACCGATTATCGGCCTCTGTGAAAATATAGGGGCAGGGTATTTAACAGAGATAATAGGACCGGGGATCAAAGATTTAATACCGTTCATTATCATTATCATAGTGATGCTGATCAAACCTTACGGGTTATTCGGGGAAGAAAGGATTGAGAGGATCTAAATAATGAGTTTACCTTGCGGCATCAGAAACTACTCTTATAATACTGACACAGCCATTATACGTACAAAGACACAATGGGTATTGCTTTCCATATTTCTGGTACTGGTATTATCCATGCCATCGTATATGCGCAGTTCCGACCTGTATGTAGCCAATCTTATCGGCATTACCATCATTGCTGTGATTGGACTGAATATACTTGTCGGCTATTGCGGACAACTTTCCATTGGCCATGCCGGTTTCATGGCCGTAGGAGCATATACAACTGCTATTTTGACCACCAGCTTCGGTGTGCCGTTTTTTGCCGCGCTGATCTGTTCGGGATTATCTGCAGGAATAATCGGCTTGCTTTTCGGTATGCCTTCCATGAGGGTTAAAGGGTTCTACCTGGCTATCACAACCATCGCCGCCCAATTTATCATCGTCTGGATAATTAACCACTGGACAGATGTAACACGCGGCTCCATGGGAATGAGCGTCTCTTCTGCCACAATCGGCAGCTTCTCTTTCGATTCAGAGGCGCAGCAGTTTTACCTGATTATGGCAATAACTGCCATTTGTGTATTCTTTGCAACCAACCTTGCTCGCAGCCGTATAGGACGTGCTTTCATAGCAGTGAGAGATAACGACCTGGCAGCCGAGGTTATGGGTATCAACGTTTTCGCCTATAAGCTGCTGGCATTTTTCCTGGGTTGTTTCTTTGCGGGTATAGCAGGATCACTATTTGCCCAACTGCGGGGCACTATTACCGCAGAAGACTTTACCTTTTCACAATCAATATTATACATAGGCATGCTGATCATTGGGGGGCTGGGGACTTCTATTGGCCCGATACTTGGTGTAGGTATCATAGGATCACTGTTCTATTGGTTTTTACCCAGTGTGGCAGTACCTTTCCTGGAAGCTTCGTCATGGCTTCCCACCGGTTTTTCTTCAGGATTGGGTCATATGATATTTGGAGCTGTTATGATCGCATTCCTGGTTTTAGAACCCAAAGGAATGGCCCATCTTTGGTCACTTTTCAAAGCATCTTACCGGCTGTGGCCGTTTTCATATTGAATATGTACTGCTGAAATCAACTGAATATTATATATAAATTTATTTTATTGAGGAGGTATTGTAAATGAGACAAGTGGGACACAGGAAATTAGCTGCGCTAACCGCGTTATCGTTGGTTTTCGTCTTCATCTTTGCGATGTTGGTTGGATGCGACGGTGCGGCGGCTCCGGCAGGAAAAATGGTTAAGGTAGGCTTCAGCGTTCCTTATACCGGTCCAGCAGCCGAAAAAGGTGCGCCTATCACTCAGGGTGCCCTTGATTCGTGGATATACATAAATGATGAACTGGGCGGAGTGAGTGGAAACAAGATAGATGTTGTATGGCACGACACGACTTATGACGCTGCAAAAGCTACAACTATCGTAAAAAAACTTATGGACGATGGCTGTCTCTTTTTTACTGTAGTATCTTCCAAGGAAGCAACGGCTTCCAAGAATGCAGCAAACAAAGCCGGCTTCCCCGGGCTTATTGTCTTTAGTTCACCATCGTTAACCCATCCCCCTGCACACATGTATGCTCAATTACCTGACTATGGCGATGACTGGGCTGCCTTTTCCCGGTACTATATGCAGAACATCTGGAAAGGCTCAGGAAAACCCAAAATGGCATTATCAATTTTGAATAATCCCACAGGCTACGGAGTCAGGGATGCCGCAAGGGCTGCGGCCGATGATCTGGGTATAGAGATAGTAGCTACAGAGGAACATACAGCTACCACCATATCTGAAATCGACGCTTTGACCAGGATCCAGACAAAAAATCCGGATGTCCTTTTCATCTCCAGTACTCCTGCACCAACATCCGTTATCTTGAAGAACGCTTATGATTTAAAAATGGTGCCGGGCATGACAGTTGCATGTGCCCATGCAAGCTTTACCAAGGCTTTAATAGATCTTGCCGGGGCTAACGTTAGTGAAGGCGTCTATGGCGTATTCCCCACCGTCAACTGGGGCGATGATGTACCCGGCATGGCTAAAATGACTGAGGTCGCCAAAGCCAGACACCCTGAATACGTTGGCAATAATGACTACATAACCGGTTGGGCTGCCAGCCTGATTAACGCTGAAATAGTCAAACAGGCACTACAAAA
This sequence comes from Dehalococcoidia bacterium, assembly GCA_016927965.1. The sequence continues at coordinate 14,419 of JAFGLP010000052.1, read as the reverse complement.
TTCCAGTCTGGATCTCCTTATCAAAGGCAACTCCACTGCATGGCAGACCGCTGAAACCAAAGGATTCTTAAATGTAAAGGGATACGATGTCGGCGGATTGCATGGTCCTGTGGATTTCTCCAATCCAACAGATAAACGCGGGGCTAAATCGGTGAAGATTTTCCAGATTAAAGATGGATCAATTACTTCATTGACCGGGTGGGTTGATGCTCCTTTCATAAATTACGAGAAATACGATTGGTTTAAGTAAGAGAGGTTATAATATACCGGTATGCTCAAACTGAATAACATTGAGGTCTCATATCTCAATGTAGTTAAAGTGTTGCACGGCATCTCTATCTCGGTAGATGATGGCTTTGTCATCGCCCTGCTGGGCGCCAATGGAGCCGGAAAAACCACTACTCTTAAGGCTATCTCCGGTCTCCTCAGAATTGAGGAGGGCGAGATAAATGATGGCAGTATCGAATGGGATGGGCAGAGAATCGACCGGGAAAACGCAGTTGAAATCGGCAAGCTAGGTATAGTACAGGCGCTCGAAGGCAGAAGGGTCTTCGGTCATCTAACTACCGAGGAAAACCTGTTGGTGGGAGCTTTCAGCCGTGGGCATGCAAAGGACGTAAAGAACGACCTGGCTATGGTATATTCATATTTTCCCCGTTTAAAAAGTTTAAAAAACAACACTGCCGGATATTTATCCGGCGGTGAACAACAAATGCTGGTGATAGGACGGGCGATGATGTCTGCACCTCATTTAATGATGCTGGATGAGCCTTCCCTGGGACTTGCGCCGATGGTAGTCGAACAGATCTACGATATAATCAACAGATTCAATATAGACAGGAAAACATCCATACTGCTGGTTGAGCAAAATGTGAGGGTAGCATTGAATACCGCTCATTACGGCTATGTAATGGAGAACGGACGCGTGGTGCTTGATGGATCAGCGGATTATTTGAAAGGCAGAGAAGATATCAAGGAATTCTACATAGGTATATCAGCATCAGGTGCTACGAAGAGCTACAAGGAAATAAAACACTATAAACGCCGCAAAAGGTGGTTATAGAATTAAAGGCGAAGCCTTTTCAGTAACAATAAACAGCAGAATAGAACTATGATTAGCGATTTCATATGCAATTCAATCGCATCGCCATCAGCAATGATGCCACGCTCTTGGCATCACAGATTTCGCCATTTTTTATTAGGGAGGGAATATCGGAAACAGGCACACGAATAACTTCGATCTCGTCTGTATCCTCTGCAACCAACCGGCTTTCCTTGAGGTCTGACGCCAGGAAAATATGCATGAATTCGGTGCAATAGCCCGGCGCTGCATAGAACCCCCCCAGCTTTTTTATTTCACCAGGCAGATATCCTATCTCTTCCTGCAACTCCCTTTTAACGCAGTCCTCAAGGTCTTCACCATCCTCAACGCATCCAGCAGGTATTTCAAGAAGCTCTTTTTCTGCCGCCCTTCTATATTGTCTGACCAGTACCACGTTGTTTTCTTTATCAAATACAACAACAGCTATACAGTCGCTATGTTCAACTATCTCCCTGGTAATACGATCACCAGAGAATTTATCAATCGTATCTACCCGCAGCGCTACAGCTTTACCATCAAATATCCTGTCGCTGGAAATTACCTTTTCTTTCATCATTTGACCATAGATACCTCAAAAAGCATGGCAACTTCCTCGCAATCAGGAAACTTGGGACAGTTATAGCATTCCGCCCATATTTTGCGGGGCAGCTCGGCCTTTTCAACCACTTTAAATCCCTGCTTCGTAAAAAAGCCCGGTTTATAGGTCAGGCAAAATATCCTAGGTATGCCCAACTCCTTCGCTTCCTCCACACAAGCCTTCACGAGAAAAGCGCCTATACCCTGTTTACGTTTTTTTTCCGCTACGGCCAACGCCTTTACTTCAGCCAGGTCCGCCCAGCTTATATGAAGCGCCACGCAGGCTGTCACCCTGCCAACCCGGTTGCGGACAACAAAATAATCCCTCAGGTTCTCGTATATTTCACTCAAGGCGCGGGGAAGCATGTCGCCCTTGCTGGCAAATTTATTTATCAGGGCATGCATATGTTTAACGTCACCAATTCGTGCTTTTTCGACTTTCATAATGATTTTCCTTTGAGCTTTGATACCAGTGAAGTATAAAATGTGCCACTCGGTCTTAAGCGTAGGAATTTCGATACGTGATGATTGAGTGTTACCTCTATTTCATCTTCGTTTGCCAGGGCGCACTCGATCTGCCCATCCATACTCAGAATGGCATCATGGTTGGTAAAAACCTTTAAATTTATCCTGCAATCCGGTGACAATATCAACGCCTTGTCCATGTTTAAATGGGGACAGACCGCTTTTAAAATAATTTCCCTGGATTTTGGGTATAATATCGGCCCGTTGGCTGCCAGAGAATATCCGGTACTGCCCGTTGCTGTCGCAGCAATCACAGCATCCGACCTGTAGGTGGTAAATTGCTCATCATTTATGCGTACTTCCACATTAACTAACCGCATATTTTTTCCACGTCCGGCCACTACGTCATTAAGAGCACTATAGGTCTTTCCTGATGATTTGACAGTAACCTGAAGCATAGCCCTCTCATCTATCCATCCCTGGCCCTTCAAAATGGAGGTCAATCCCAGAAAAGCATCTTCCGCTTCAAGTTCGGCCATAAACCCCAGGTTGCCAAAATTTATACCGATAATAGGCAGCTCAAGCGGAAATATTATACGGGCAGTGCGCAGGATGGTACCATCTCCTCCCACGCTGATTATAAAGTCTGATTTATCAAGCAGGGAGCGCGCCCCTTGCTCGTCCCATGAAGAATGCAACCAGCAATCAACGCCTTTTCGTTTCAGATATCCTTCCAACTTAAGGGCAAATTGCTCTGATTTCTGGACTTTCGGATGGTATAGAATTCCCAGCCTTTTCATGAGTCAGCAGTCTAACACCGGTTTTTTATAGTGTCAAATACAATAAATATTATAAGACAGGAAATTCATAACAGGACAGTTTCAGCATTCGAATAAGCACTCAGTAACCGTCAAACGCCGAAAATCCGAGCAGCAGCCTGCGTAAAAGTAATAAAAATTCCCGGAACAACACCCATCACTACCACCAGTACACAGCAAAAGGCCAGCGCAATCCATTCCGGCCATGACGTTGTTACCTTTTCTTCTGAGGCCGGCTCTGTCATCCACATCGCTTTAACCACCTTGAAATAATAGTAAGCTGAAATACAACTATTGATTACCGCGATGATGACCAGCCAGAGAAGACCATGGTTAACAGCCCCGCTGAAAATATATATCTTGGCGATCAGGCCGGCTGTAGGAGGCAACCCTGTCAACGAGACCAGACATAATGTAAGGGCAAAAGCAAGCAACGGCGATCTTTTATACATACCAGCATAATCGTCGATTTTATCGCTGTCGATTTTATTGGAAATTGCAATGATTGCAATGAAAGCTCCCAGGTTGGTCAACGTATAACTCAATAAAAAGAACATCAATCCGCTACCGTTCGCGGCATCAGGTTTGGCTGCCATACCCATAGCGGCCAGACCAACCATCAAGTAACCGGCTTGAGCTATGCTCGAGTACCCCAGCAGCCTTTTAACATTGGTTTGCAGAATAGCAATTACGTTACCAACCGTCATTGTCAATGCTGCAAGTACGGCGATGATAATTGCCCAGTCTGTATGCAGCCAATCCGGCATTCCGAATGCGGTCATTAGTATACGTGCGATAACGGCAAAGCCTGCCGCTTTACTGGCAACTGAGAGATAGGCAGTGATAGTAGTCGGTGCACCTTCATAAACATCAGGCACCCACATCTGGAAAGGTACACTGGCAATCTTGAAACCAAAGCCAGCAATAACCAGCACAAGGCCAAGCAAAAGCATAGGTGACCCCGCCAGATTCTCTACCGGCATGCCTTTCATATAATCCGCTATGCAGGTCAGGCAGGTATTCCCGGTAAGGCCAAATATCAAAGCCATACCATACAATAATACAGCCGAAGCAACCGATCCCAGTATCAGATATTTCAATCCTGCTTCGCTGGAATTCTTATCCTTAAGGAAGCTGACCAGTACATACAAAGATATGCTGCTCAATTCAAGGGCAACGTAAATCGTGATCAAATTGACGGCAGAGACTAGCAGCGTTAATCCTATAGCTGACAACATCAAAAGCGCATAATATTCGCCCTGGAAGGTGGAGAATTTAGATACATATTGATTTGAAGCAAGTGTTACCAGTATAAGAGAAGCCAGTATCAGGAGCTTGAAGAACAAACCAAATTGGTCCACTGTTATCATCTGATAAAATGAATCACCGCTCGGATTGCCAAACATTACGAGAGTAATGGCAACAGCAACCAGAGCGCCCACTACAGCCAATATCGGCAATACTTTTTTCTGCTTAATAAAAAGGTCCAGCAGGATTATCACCAGAGCGAAACAAAGAAGGCTGATTTCTGGCGCTATATATCGAATTTGATCCATTATCATGTATCTAAACCATCCAGAAAATTAAAAAGTTACATTCCTATCAGCTTCGCGATCGGCGCGATGCCCATATTTATTACATCGGTCAATATAGCGGGATAAATGCCGACGAGCATAATGACAGCAACAACAGAGAAGGTGCTGATCATCTCTACTGCATCCGCATCACCGACACCGTTATATTTATCCAGCGGGTATTGATAAAATACGCGCTGGAGCATCCAGAGTATATAACCCGATGTTACTACGATGCCGAGTACAGCAATCAGGGTGAATATCTTCATACCTGGCACCACCGTGCTGGCAAAGCTACCCACAAAGGTGATAAATTCAGCTGCAAATCCTGCAGTGCCTGGTAAACCGAGCGAGGCTAATCCTGCAACACTGAAGACCACTACTATTATCGGCATCTGGCGTGCCAGGCCGCTTAAATTGTTCAAATCACGTGTATGTGTCTTATCATAAACAAGTCCAACCATGGCAAACAGCAGGCCCGTTATTACACCGTGGCTAAACATCTGTAGGCTGGCGCCTGTCATGCTTACTTCGTTCAAAGCAAATATGCCCAGCAGCACATAGCCCATGTGACTGACACTGCTGTAAGCTATCAACCGTTTCAGATCCGTTTGCCTCAGGGTAACCGCCGCCCCATATATTACACCTATGACAGCCAGTATCTCCATGAACGGGGCATACTGTACCGCTACCTGCGGCAGCATACTAACACATAACCGGATCATGCCGTATCCGCCCATCTTAAGCAGAGCACCCGCCAGTATCACGCTGGCAGCCGTCGGAGCGTTAGTGTGTGCATCCGGCAACCATGTATGCAGAGGGAACACTGGCAGTTTGATAGCAAAACCAACAATCAGCAGGAAGAACAGTACAGACAACGGGATAAAGGATGACGTGATATTAATCCCGGCCAGTGCCGTCATATCGAACGTATGCGTAATAAAATAGACACAAAGTATGCCAGCCAGCATAAATGCACTACCAACCAGCGTATACAGCAGATACTTATAAGCCGCGTATTCTTTGCGCCCACTTCCCCAAATGAAAATGAGGAAGAACATCGGTATCAGCTCCAGTTCCCAGAATAGGAAAAAGAGGATAAGATCAAGCGAGCAAAATACTCCGAGAATGCTGCTTTCCAGCATCAGCAGCCAGATAAAATACTGTTTGGGTTTAAGCTGTATCTTCCATGAAACCAGAACAGATACCACCCCAAGGAATGTCATGAGGATAACCAGCGGCAGGCTAAGCCCGTCAACACCCAGATGATAGTAAGCGTTGATAGCCGGTATCCATAATAGTTTCTCTTCGAACTGCATATGCCCTATCGCACCCGAAGACCGGTCGAACATGAAGAATATAGCCAGTGAAACGGCAAATGCAGCGAGGGCAGCAATCAGCGCCGTCCATTTAACAGACCTCTGGCTGGGTTTGGGCCATAACGCGATAACGATCAAACCGATTATCGGTAAGAATATGACCCAGCTTAACAAATTCAGATTCAAAGCCATTTACCTCAGCTGAATAAAAATAGACAGACCGCTATTGCTACAACGCCGATCGCTATGCTCAGTACATATAGTTGCGTCTGGCCGGTCTGTAATTTACGTAATGCTCCGCCCGCTGCGGCAGTTCCCTGCGCAGCACCATTAACAGTTCCATCTACGATGCTTGAATCAAACATCACCATCCACTTGAATATACCGTTATAAAGTATTGTCTTTACTATGACATTTTCATATAGCTCATCCATCCAGTATTTTCTGGAAAGCATGATATATATGGGTTTCAACATTGAACCGATCTTTTCCGCTGAAATCCATTTCTTGATATACATTGCATAAGCCAGGAATATACCAAAGATGGCGACAAGCAGAGAGATCACCGGCAGCGGGTGTGTGAATACACCAAATAATCCTGCCAGCAAACCGACTTCTTCCGCCCCACCATGATGGCCCATGAACTGGCCGAAGAAACCGGTTACATTGATCCATCCTGCACCAATGGCCAGGATAGCCAGGATAACCAGCGGTATGACCATAACAGCGGGAGACTCATGCGGCTTACCACCATGTGAATCATGACTGCCATGCTCCGGTTCAGCGCCGCCTTTATATTCGCCATGGAACGTCATAAATATCGCTCTGAACATGTAAAAAGCTGTCATAAACACAGTAATAGTAGCAAGTGTGAATAAGATCGGGTTATACGATAATGCAGATACCAGTATCTCGTCCTTGCTCCAGAATCCTGCCAGTGGCCAGATGCCCGCCAGGCTGAGGGAACCGATCAGGAAAGTGATATAGGTCCAGGGCATGGTCTTACGCAAACCACCCATTAATCTCATATCAAATGTACCGGTGCTGTGATTTACACTGCCCGAACCAAGGAAAAGCAAAGCTTTGAAGAACGCATGTGTGAAAAGGTGGAAGATGCCTATCGCTACGCCGCCTGCTCCGAGCCCGAGCATCATATATCCGAGTTGGCTTATCGTTGAATATGCCAGCACACGTTTGATATCGTTCATCACCAACCCTATGCTGGCTGCAAATATGGCTGTAAATGCCCCTATTATGGCAACAACCATCATGGCTTCGGAAGAATGTTCAAACATGGGATAGAAACGTGCAACCAGGAATACACCAGCCGCTACCATGGTAGCAGCATGAATCAGAGCGCTGACCGGAGTGGGGCCCTCCATAGCATCGGGCAGCCAGACATGCAGAGGGAACTGAGCAGATTTACCAACAGCGCCAGAGAAAATTCCGATGGCCACCCATGTCAGGGTCGAGCCGGCCAGCGTGCCGACGGCTACTAAATTATATAGCGTCTCAGTATCAAATGTACCCGTATTCGCATATAACACCAGTACAGCGGCAAGAAAGCCGAAATCTCCCAGCCTGGTTACGATAAATGCCTTTTTGGCTGCATTGGCTGCAGATGTTTTATGGAACCAGAATCCGATCAACAGGTAAGAGCCCAATCCAACGCCTTCCCAGAAAACAAACATGAACAGGATGTTGTTGGCCAAGACTAGGCCCAGCATACAGGCAGTAAACAATGACATGAAGGCGTAATACCTTAAATACCCCGGGTCGCCTTTCATGTAACCCTGCGAGTAAATCTGTACCATCAGGCTGACTATGGTCACAACGACGACCATCACAGCCGTCAGCGAGTCAACCAGTACGCCCAGATGGATGTTGAGATTGCCCACTACTGCCCACTTAATATCGTCGATAAGCAGCATATGTTCCGGAGCAGCCATAACAGCACCCAGCACCCAGAAAGACAATGCGCAGGAAATGCCGACAGCCCCGATGGTGATATAGCCTCCCAGCTTATGCAGCTTGCTGAAGAAAGGCCGTACAACCAGGGATATCAGCAAGAATGATACAAATGGCAGTAAGAATATAAGCCAGGGAACCTGTGTCGGCATTATAACTTCCTTAAGACCTCCTCGATGACATGTACCTTCTCCTGCGAAACACAGACCTTATACGGCACTGATTCCTTGATCTCAAATTTGTCTGCATCAGGCAGGATCCTGGTCGGAATACCTTCACCTTCGAAGAATTCCTTCCACATTTCGGCCATCATCAAATTCGGAGCGCTTTTTATTTGAACCCACATATTATTACCACTTCAAAATATTGAAATTTTCCATGTCAACGCTTTCGCGGTTCCGGTATATGGCAAATACGATCGCAATACCGACGGCTACCTCTGCAGCGGCCACCACCATAACAAATATGGCAAATATCTGGCCTGTCAATGCTGTCGGAACAACATATTGTGAAAAAGCAATTAATGCTATATTCACCGCATTCAACATTATCTCGACACACATAATAACTTTTATTACGTTCCGTTGCGTCAATACCCCAAACAGGCCGATACAGAAAAGCACCGCTGATAAAATAATGTAATGATCCAATCCAAGGGTAAACATCATTTCTCCCTGATCACCGCTATAGCGCCAAGTATCGCCGACAACAACAATATGGCTGCAATTTCAACAGTTAGAAAATACCCGCCGTCCCCGAATAACGCTTTGCCCAGAGGCTTTATCGTATCCTCCAGCGGAGCGGTACCGGTGACGGTAAACGTCGTATTCAACACGGCGAATACAATGGTACCCAACAAGAGCAGTCCTACCACGCCTGCGATATACTTGAGGTATCCCAGCCGTTGTCCCTGTCTTACATCACGTGTCAGCATGATAGCAACAATCAAAAGGACGGAAATAGCGCCTACGTAAATAAGTATCTGAACAATCGCCAGGAAATCAGCATGCAGCAACACATAAACTCCTGCCACCATCATAAACAGCACAATCAAGCACAGCGCAGCGCGGAATAAATCCCGCAGCGCTATCACACCAATAGCCGATACGACTGCAATTACAGCCAGCAATAAAAATACTAGTTCAAGCACCGGATCCCCTCTTACGTGTACTTAACGGCAGGAATTTCAATTTCTGCCCGCCTTCTTTTCTATCATAAAGAAGCAAGCTCTGTGCAGGCAGTTGCCTGTCAAACTGCGGCCGGAAATAAGCGCTTGGTTTATGGTTCTCTGCCACCGACAGTTTTTCCTTATCAAGGACCATGTCCCCCCTGCGGTATTTCGAGCATTCATAACTCAAACCCATGGCCAGAGCATTGTAGGGACACGATTCAACGCATAGCCCGCAGAAAATGCAGCGGCCAGTATCAATTTCAAATTTATCTACATTAAATTTGTTATCCTCTGACTTATGGGTTACCAGCTGTATATTTCCCTGAGGGCAGGCCTTAGTGCAGGTACCACAGCCGGTACACTTCTCAGGGAACCACACCAGTTCATTACCGCGGATACGCTTGGATGTATTCAGTTTTTCCTCGGGATACTGAACGGTGATAGGTGACCTGAACAGGTGTTTGAAGGTCAATGCCATACCTTTAGCTATACCGAGACCATAAAGTTCAAACTTCAACTCTGCCACCTCCCAATGTGAATGCCTTGGAAAATAACAGAAGCAGGACCGCTGCCAGACCGAAGTTAATGAATATCATAATCCACTGCAGTGATGCCGGTATCAGTAACACTTCAATAGCAATGAAAACCAAGTTTAATACTGCGATAGGAAGCATGAATTTCCAGGCGAACGCCATCAACTGGTCCACTCTCAACCTGGGCAAGGTGGCACGCATCCAGATAATCAATGTAAATATCAACAACACTTTTATTAGGAACCACAATACCGGCAGTAGTAACGGTCCCTGCCATCCGCTTAAAAATAGCGTGGCTATAATGCCGGCATATGCCAGTGCCACGCCGTACTCACCAAGATAGAACAGGGCAAACTTCATGCCTGAATACTCTATATGGTACCCTGCTACTATTTCAGAATCCGCTTCCAGCAGGTCGAACGGACAGCGGTTCATCTCCGCCAGCGAACCCAGGAAGAAAATCAGAAACCCAAGAGGCTGTAATAATATATAAGGTATGCTCTGCGTTTCCACGATTTTTACCATTGAGAAAGAACCTGCCACCAGCGCTACGCCGACCAGCGATAACACCACCGGCAACTCATAACTGACCATCTGCGCTATGGCACGCATGCCTGAGATCAAAGAATATTTATTGCCTGAAGCCCATGCCGCCATAAAAATGCCTATTACCGATATGGAACTGATGGCAATCACATAAACTGCGCCGACATTAAGATCAACTAAAATAGCGTTCTGATCAAATGGTATAACAGCGAAAAGCATCAATATCGGCACGAAGACTATAATTGGAGCAATGAAATGCAACACTTTATCAGCCTTGGCCGGGACGATATCCTCTTTAATCAATATCTTAATAGCAGTGGCAATAGGCTGTAACATGCCCTCAGGCCCACAGCGGTTGGGACCTGTGCGTATCTGGAAGCGTCCCAGCAGGCGGCGCTCCCACCAGATAAAACCGATGACAACCGTTAAGACAGCGATAATGATAATGAGTATACCGGTTATGGCAGGTACGGAATAATACGCCCATTCCGGCCATCCCTGGCTTTTCAGAAACAGTTGAAATTGATCAAGCAGTGTCATTATCGGTCTATTTCTCCCAGTACGACGTCCATGCTGCCAAAAATTATAATCAGGTCAGCAACTTTCCAGCCGATAGCCATGTCGCGCAATGCCGTAATATTAATCAGGGTAGGAGGATAAATATGCAGCCTGTAGGGAGCAATAGACCCATCGCTGACCACATAAAATCCCAGGTTACCTTTCGGCGCTTCAATGTACCCGTAAGCTTCCCCTGCTGGAGGCCTAAAAAACTGCGGGACTTCTGCGCACACCGGGCCCTTATCAGGAATTTGCGTCAGCGCCTGTTCTACTATTCTCACACTCTGCCGGATCTCCTGCATACGTACCCAGTAGCGGTCGTAGCAGTCCCCGGTATCAGCGGTAGGAACTTCAAAATCAAAACGCTCGTAAATAGAATATGGGTCTTTCTTGCGAATATCCCAATTTACACCGCTGGCACGTAATACGGGGCCGCTGGCGCCAATATTCATGGCAGTTTCTTTAGGAAGTATGCCAACACCTTTGCTGCGCGCCAGCAATATCTCATTCTTTGCCAGCAACTGATCGTACTCGGCGATATATTTCGGCATCTCGGCAATAAACTTTTTCACGGCCGGGATGAATTCTTCGGGTACATCCTGGCTGACGCCTCCGATACGCATGTAGTTGTAAAGAAGTCGCTGGCCACAGACCATCTCGAACATATCAAGGACTTTTTCCCTCTCACGCCACATATAAAGCACCGGAGTCATCATAGCGCCCAGGTCATTCAGGAAAAAACCCACCGCCATCAGGTGGCTGCAAATCCTCATCAGTTCTGAGCATATAATACGTATATACTCAGCCCTCTCAGGGACTTTAATACCGGCCAGCTTCTCTACTGCCAGGCAATAAGCTACGTTATTGGTCATAGAAGAAAGATAATCCAGCCTGTCGGTGAAGGGGATGATCTGGGTATATGTACGTCCTTCAGATAACTTCTCAATGCCGCGGTGCAGGTACCCGACAACAGGCTCGGCATCGACTATGACCTCTCCGTCAAGCTTCACACGCAGACGAAAGACACCATGAGTAGAGGGGTGCTGCGGTCCAATATTAAGATAGTAAGGCTCGGTTTGAATGGTCATTACAGGTAGTCTCTCCGCAGTGGATGTCCTTCAAATCCTTCCCAGAGCAACAGACGTCTGAGATCGGGATGTGCTTCAAATTTAATACCCAGCAAATCAAATATCTCGCGCTCCTGATAATATGCTGCCCTCCATAATGGAGTCAGGGAAGCAACCGTGGGGTCCTCCCTGGTATACAGGCGTGTCTTTAGTATCAGGCTCTGGTTGTGTTTCATTGAAACCAAGCGGTAAACCAACTCAAAATAGTCGATATAATCTACAGCCGTTACAAAAGTGAGATAGTTAAACTCTAACCCTGCTGTATCTTTCAGATACCCGGCAACCTGCAGCAGCTGCTTGCTCTCGATTATTATTGAGCCTTTTTCACTGGTGATCACCGCACCCGGAAAAGCATCGGCTAACTTTTCCCCCAGTTCATCGACGTTGATTGCTAATGTCACTTTAATAAAATTCCTGCTTCAGCTTATTTCAATGAGAGGTTGGGATTATCAATGGTGCCTTTGATCATCTTGGCGTGAAGCTGGGTAACCCCGTAAATCAGACCTTCAGGCCTGGGAGGACAGCCCGGCACATATACATCAACCGGAATAATGCGGTTAATTCCAGGCACCACACTGTAAGATTCGCGGAATGTGCCGCCGCTGATGGCACAGGCACCCATTGCAATGACCCACTTCGGTTCCGGCATTTGATCGTAGACCATACGGACAGCAGGCGCCATCTTCCAGGTGAGAGTACCAGCAACAATCATAAGATCTGCCTGTCTTGGAGACCATCTAAAAATATCCATGCCGAAACGTGAAGCATCAAATCGCGAGGCTGCCATGCCGATCATCTCAAAAGCACAGCAGGCTAGGCCGAACATGAGCGGGAAGATAGACCGCTGTCTCGACCATGCTACGGCAGTATCCAGAGATGTCAATAGAATGTTTTTCTTAAGGGTTTCGTCGAGCCATTTATCCGGGTCAGGTATGGGGGAAGTACATTGACTAATAAATGAATTAATTAAGTTGCCATCGGCGATATCGGATTCCTGCGGAGTGGATACGTCAGGCCTGATTATTTCCACTGCAGGGCTCCCTTGCGCCAGGCATAAATATATCCGACAGCCAGAATAGCCAGAAATATACCAACCGCAACAAGTCCGCCCAATCCAAGGTCCTTCATATTTACTGCCCACGGATAAAGAAAAATTGTCAACATATCCAGCAGTACGAATAAAACAGCAAAGAAATAATATCTGAAGTTGAATTGTACCCAGTTCTTACCGATAGTCTGCATGCCACACTCATACTGACCTTCCTTGGTAGGGTTCTTTTTAGTAGGAATGAGGCCCATGGCCTTTAACACCTTGGGAACCAGAGGAATAATTAAAGTGAAACCGATTGCAATAATCAGCAGAATACCAATATAACCGTATTGTGACAGCACTTATTACAGTCTCCTCTAAAAAATCACAAAGGCCGGTGGTTAGTATATTATATGTTCCAAAAAGATGTCAAAATGAATGTGAATTAGCTCAACTTGCAAATACTGCAATGTGAAGTATTATAATTAGTGTTCGATTTATTATTCCATTAATACTTATTAGCTAACATCAGCCAAAATGCGTATTACAGGCGGCGCCTCCAGAGGGCAGATCATAAAGACACTACCGGGTCTTTCAGTACGGCCGACCACCGATAAGGTGAGAGAAGCTATTTTCTCTATCCTCGGATCGCTGGCGGGCGATTGGGAAAGAGCGCTGGATTTGTTTGCCGGGACAGGGGTACTGGGGATCGAAGCGCTTAGCCGCGAGGTCAGGTGGGTGGATTTCGTCGATCAAAATGAGAAGTGCTGCCAGGTAATAAAATACAATCTGACAAAAACGGGATTTAAAGACAAAGGTCGTGTATACTGTTGTCCTGTGATGAAAGCTCTCAGCATTTTAACGGGACAGTATGGTATGGTTTTCCTTGACCCCCCATATGCCGACATGACACTGGGTTCGGTAATAACCATTATTGATAAATCAAACCTTATAAATGAGGATTCAATTATCCTGGCTTCCCATGCCGCAAGGTCTCCCCTGAGCAATAAATTTGGTGACTTGCTAAAGATCAAGGAAAAACGGTATGGTGATACCTGCATTTCAATCTACCAAAAGGAGGTCTCACATTGACAACAGCAATTTATCCGGGCAGCTTCGATCCGATAACCAACGGACATTTAGATATTATCAAAAGAGCTTCGTCGATCTTCGGTAAGCTGGTAATAGGGGTATACGATATACCACAGAAATACCTCTTGTTTGATATTAATGAGAGGGTAGAACTTGCCCGTAAGTCAGTTGCGGATCTACAAAATGTGGAGGTAACCGCTTATTCAGGCATCACAGTCGAATTTGCCCGTAAAATAAAAGCCCAAGTACTAGTGCGCGGGTTGCGTGCTAATTCCGATTTTGAACGTGAATTCGAGATGGCTCTTATGAATAAAAAACTCGCCCCCGATATAGAGCTGGTTTGTTTTATGGCCAACTTGAGATACCAGTTTTTAAGCTCCAGCCTGTTAAAGGAAATCATTAAGCTGGGAGGCAATCTTGACGACATGGTGCCGCCTCATGTCGGCGCGGCGTTAAAAAGTAAGTTATTGCCTTAAGTACACTTGATTACCTTGTTTAGAGTAATAAAGAAATACACTATAATTATGCTTGGAGGTTTTT
>JAFGLP010000051.1 GCA_016927965.1 Dehalococcoidia bacterium | reverse complement strand
TTACAAGATAGACCTGACTGGGGACAAGCAGGAGGAATTGGAAGAGGTAGAAAAATAATCTACTGGCTGCCTTACATCGTTTCTTGAAAGCCCGGTTGATTAAAATAGTACTGGCGCACCGCAATCTGTCAATCTAATAACCCGTAGGGCAGAGTGCCACGGGCTTGCCCGTGGGTATCTACATTCAAACAATTTCGGGGCAAATTCGTAGCATAGTATCTCAGTCAACACCTTGCGTTTTTTTTGATTTCTATTTATAGCTCCTTATAATTATTTTTGCTAATCAGATTAAGCAGTCGAATTCAAATATGCTACCTATCATCCTGAGCAAGATGAGGCTGCTACATATATTCAGGAACCTGGCAAACCTCTCGTTTTAACTGGAAGCTTCACGCTGTAACCAGGAGTTCAGGAATACTCTACTTCACCTTTTACCTTTTCAGTTCGTGGCCTCTATCTTTGTCGTAAAATTATGCATGAATGGGTAGACTGATCCTATGGCCTTTATCGTCTCGGGCTCAGATATAAAATGTCATAATTTTGTAACTTTTATTACCTTTATTTTATGACTTTGAAATCATTATTCCATTATCATTGAACTTGCAGTCTGTCTAAAAGCACAGTCATGCGAATAATTTGAGGAGATATGAAATGAAAAGAATAATGCTTGCGGGAACGTTATTTTCACTGTTGATTTTGAGCTTGCTTTCAGGTTGTGTATATGTCGGTGTGCCTCAGATTGCCACGTTTCAAAGTTCTCCTGAAGCAATAACTGCGGGTGAGACGGCAACGCTTATCTGGGCGGTAGTAGGAGCCGAAAGCGTAAGCATTGCCCCTAATCTGGGTACTTTACCGCTGGCTGGAAGCCGCCAGGTAAGTCCCAATCAGACAACCGCATATACGTTAACAGCCCGTAATAGTATTGGTGCGGTAAACAGTGCGGTGACAGTTACTGTAAAGGCTGCTGTAAATATTATTAATTTTGAAGCCAGCCCTTCCAGGATCAGTGCTGGCAGCAGCTCTACCCTGCAGTGGAATGTAGCTGGTGTATCATCTGTAAATATCTCTCCTGATATCGGTACTGCAGCTCCGCTTGGCACTTACGTTGTCTCGCCTGCGAAAACACAAATGTATACGTTAACGGCTATATCCGGAACCCAGGTACTATCGAAATCTGTTACGGTCGAGGTTACCTCCCCTCCCGTGGTGGTGCAATTTAATGCTTTGCCAAAGAGCATTGAACTTGGACATGCATCTACCCTTACCTGGAATGTCAGCGGTGCTAATAAAGTCACTATCGAACCAGAGTTGGGCACAGTACCTGCAGCAGGCAGCTCTTTTGTTTTCCCAAATAAAACAACTGTATATACATTAACCGCTGCCAGTGATTGCTGTGTTGTTGATCGTACAGTAATAGTACAGGTCGCGCAGTTTCCCGCTCCATTCTATCTTCCAATCGTAGAGTTATTCAATATCAGCCCTAACTCAATTTATAAAGGTAATTCCGCCATACTCGAATGGAGTGTTTCTAATGCAGATTCTATCTTCATTAACAATGGCATAGGCCCTGTGGCTGCATCCGGCAGCATTGCTGTGTCACCTTCTAACAGCTCCATATATACGATTACTGCTAGCAACATATACGGCTCCCGTTATGTATCCATAGGCATCGCTGTTTTTAGTCCATAATAAAGCTAGATAACTATATTTATAGAGTAATTTTGAAAGGAGGTTTTAAATGAAAAGAGGAGGTATTATCGCAGGCATTATCGCCATCGTAGCAGGCATTGTGATTCTGATCTGGCCGAGCTTCCTGTACTGGATTGTCGGTGTCCTGCTCATCGTCTGGGGAATATTTAGAATTTTAGGGAGGGCATAGAAATGCAGATTTTTGGTATGGCCGGTCTCATCGGAGGAATTTTAGCGATTCTATTTGGTATTCTGATCCTTGTTTTTCCCAGGATACTGAATTACCTTGTGGCGGTCTATTTCATTATCATCGGCATATTTATGCTGATCGGGTTTTTTACTTAGCAAAGTTTACAGGCAGGGACCAGCGTAAACAAAGGAGGTTCAGGGGATATGAAGAATATTTCAGCTGCAAAGTGGAAACAGGTTAAAGGCCAGGTAAGAGAAAAATGGGGCAAACTAACGGAAAACGAGATAGATGTAATCAATGGCCGAATTGACCAGCTCGTGGGAAAACTGGAAGAGAAATATGCCATAAAAAAGGAGGAGGTTGAAAAAGATGTCCGTGCATGGTATGAGCAGCATTTTGCTGGAAAAAATAGTAAAAATCACGGGCCATCAAGGAAAAGCTTATTAAAGAAGCTTCAGGAATTGTGAATTGTGAAAAAATTTCAATTGGGTCCCTGATATAAAAACTTGGTATCAGAGGATGTTTATCCGAAGTAGTTTTAAAGGCAACAGTAAATTAAATAAGGAGGGTTTATGAACTCAGGGAGGTGTATTATGGGTACGCTGCTTACAGAACAGTCAAAATATTATAGGGAGTGTAGTAGATTAAGTTGTTCCACCTTGAATTGGGAAACGAGCAAATTCAAAAAGACAGTTGAGATTATGATTACCTTTTCCCCAGTTTTGTGGATACTGCTCTTTTTGATTTTGACCATTCTGGCTAATGTTCTGGGGTAATGATATTACGTCTTAATCTGATGCTTCCTTTTGCGGTGATTTCGCGAAGGAGACTGAATGTTAACACCACAATGTAATGGAAGGCAGGGCAAACCTAAGCCCTGCCTTCTATGTTTTCTTTCAACTGAGGACTTGCTGGCAAGGTAAAATAAAAGGCAGAGCCATATCCTTGTTTTGATTCCGCCCAGATGCGGCCTCCATGGGCTTCAACGAGCCGGCGACATACCATGAGCCCCAGCCCCATACCTTTACTATCAGTACCTGATAAGCGGTAAAACGAATCAAATACCTTGCCCTGTTCCTGTTCCGGGATGCCAATTCCCTTATCGATGACGCCAACCACAACATTACCATTGTCTTTTCTTGTTTTGACCCTGATAATGCCACCTCCTGGCGAATATTTGATCGCATTATCCAGTAGATTGTAGAGGATCCGTTCCAGACGTATTGGATCCGCTATTATCTGTGTATTACCATCTTCAAATCTTGTGACAAAACGGTGAAGCGTACTCTGATGTTTGAATTTCTTAATCATATAGCGTACTATCGAATCTATTCTAACCGGCTCGCTGTTCATACTGAGTTTTCCTGCCTGGTATTTGGAAAGCTCAAGTAAATTGCCCAGTAAATGATTCAGAAGTTCGGCTTCATCGGCTGCATCTTCAAGAAGCTGCTTTGTCTCTGCTGCACTCAGCCGCTCCTTTTCCGTTAAGACAGTATTGAGGCATCCTGCGATAATGGTTAAAGGTGTACGAAATTCATGGGAAACCATGCCAATAAATTCATCCTTTAGCTGTTCTACTTTTTTACGCTCTGTAATATCTGTGACACCGCCTATTATACGGACGGCGCGGCCGGACTCATCCCTGATAATTTTTGTATTGCTCTCCACATGAATGTAATTACCATTTTTATGTTTAATCCTGTATTGAATATTATATCCGCGTGCTTCCGGGAGAGAACCCTTTATTAACCTGAGTACTTCTTTTATATCGTTGGGATGTATCTGCTGATACCACCAGTCACGCGTTAAGGAAATCTCTTTTGTATCATAGCCAAGCAGCTCTTTGAGTTGATGTAACTTAACCACCTCTCCCGTGTTCACCATCACTTCAAAGATCATGGCATGGGCAGCTTCCGCAGCCAGTCTGAAACGTTCCTCGCTTTCAAGCAACTTTTGCTCAGCTTTACGTATACCGGTCCTGTCGTGGATAACTGAAACTATACCTGTTTGTTTCCCCTCTGTATCTTTTAGCTTGCTTGTAGATAGTCTTACATACAATTCGCTGCCTGTTTTTGTTACGTGAATATTTTCTCCTGTCCAGTAGCCTTGCTCTTTAAGTACTTTTAGGGCTTCCTGCTCATCTTTGGGGTTCAAATAGCGATATTGATACACTTCTTCAAGCTTTTTCCCGATTGCTTCTGCTGCGGAAAATCCGTAGATTCTCTCGGCGGCATTGTTCCAGTACAGGATACGGTTCTGATTATTTACAGCCGCCACTGCGTCACTAACCTGAGAAAGTATGTTGGATTGAAACTCCAGCTGAAGCTCCCGTTGCTTTCTCATGGTTGTATCGGCAAGAGAGAGTACCAGGCCGGTAACGTTACCCGAATCGTCGTTCACAGGCGATAATTTCCAGTCCCAGTAAGTTATGCCCCGCTCCGGCTGGCCTTTGAATTCAAAGGGCTTATCACGGTAAGTAACATGGGCACCTGTGTCACGGACCTTTTCAAAAATAGACTGATTTTCTGCATTGGGGAATAATTTAAAATGGTTCTGGCCAATAAGTTCCTCCCTGGTATGGTTTGAACCGCGGCAATAAACGGAGTTCACCTCTATAAAATTGAAATCTCGATCGAGATAAGCCAGGTGCGCCTCTGCATTTTCCATGATAGTGCGAAGGATATTTTTTTCTTTTATCAGATCAGTTTCACCTTTTTTACTGTCGGAGATATCAATTATATGTACCACATATCCACCCTCCGCTCTTTCTGAAAAAAACCTGATCGGTTTAACCAGAATATCCAGATAAATAATTCCTGACTTGGATGTCCGGTAGAGACCAGCATTTTTAACCTTATCGAAGTCAAAATAACTTTCGTAGCGTACGGTCTCCCCGTTTAACAACTTGTCTTTTATTTCCTGACTTAGATTGGGATCATCAAAGAGTTGAAAGCCAATTACATCTGAAGTCTGACCCACCCCGAAGATTTCAAGGCAGGCCCGGTTGACGCTTATCAGCTTTCCCTCTTGATCATAAAGCTCTACTCCTATGGGTGAATCTTCAAAAAGAGCGCGATATCTCGCCTCACTCTTAATCAGTGCCTGTTTTGCTATTTTAATTGACGAATTTTCCAGCATTTCCCACTTGCCAGACTGTTTGATCAGGGCAAACTCATGGTTACGGATGACATCCATGATTTCGACTGCATTGCATTTATCCAGGCTGTAGGTACAAAGCGCCATAATTTTATGCTGACCAATGGAATTGTTAACCGCTGCCTCATAGTCCACAAAACTGTTCCAGTCCTTTTTTTCCAGCCAGAAAGTATTCCCGCTTAAACGTAAACCTTCAAAACCTTTTTGAAGAGCCGCACTCAATCTCATTATCCATCCATTTAATACACGATCACTATCAAAATAGCCATCCTTAAGATACCAGTCATAATGAGATAGTATCTCGATTTGCCCATTTTCTAAATAATGATGATAATCCGGCATAGCCTTTTCCAAGACATGATGCGCGTCGTTGGCGGATAATGGCTCTGAGGTGATCCACATGCAGTATTCGTTATTCTCAAGTCCGGCTTTGAAATAGGGAACTAGAGTTTCTATTAAGTCTTCCTGGGTACGGTAAAACTGGCAGAAATGGGTGCCCCACGGCACATTTCCTACAGGGGCTATGGCGGTTTTTCGAATTGCTCCATCCATACCTCGTATCCTCCTTAGTTACCCTGAACAGTAAACCGCGTCATCCTGGACGAAAGAATGATATATGGTACTGATTTTGATAGTAACTAGAACATATAATGCGGTAATCTAGGGTAATTGTAGTATCCACGGAGGGTCAGGTCAAGAACAGCTGAAAGATTTTTGACAGTACGGGTGCTAATGTATATAGTTGTGCTAATGCGAGGAATAATTAGTGATTAAAAAGTACCGCGTACTGGTTGTTGATGATGAGCCCCGAATACTCAATTTTCTCTTTACGAAATTAAATGCAAGGGGCTTCAATGTACTTACTGCCAGCTCTGGATTGGAGGCAATTGAAAAGGTCCAGTCGGAGGAACCTGATCTTATCGTGCTAGACATAATAATGCCACATATGTCAGGTTTTGAAGCGCTTAAGGAAATACGCCGTTTCTCTTCCATACCGGTGATTATTTTAAGTGCCCGGGATGACGCGGCGGATAAGATCAGGGGGCTTCAGCTGGGTGCGGATGATTATTTACCCAAGCCTTTTAATGCAGATGAGCTGATAGCGCGTATCGAAGCTATAAAACGCCGGCTTGATTCCAGCAAGCAACGCAAGATCGCAGAGCCTGCTTCCATTGGTTACCTTGAAATAGACTTTGCCGGTCGTTCTGTTTCTATAGACGGAAAGAAGCTGCAGTTGACGCGTATTGAATGGCTCCTGCTCAGCGAGCTGGCACAGAATGCCGGTCACCTTATGCTTCACCAGGACTTACTGACTCATGTCTGGGGGCCCGAGTATAGAGATGATGTACATCTATTGAGGACGTGGATTAGCCGTCTGAGAAGCAAGATCGAGAAAGATCCCAAAAAGCCTGCCCTGATCATCAATATACCTAAAACAGGCTATATCATGGAAAAACCGCCTTCCAGCATATCCTAAAAGGTTTACCATACTTTTTCACGAACATACACGCATCAAATGTAACTATTTTGTAACTTTTTGCTGCCCTATTTTATGACTTCTAGATTTGCCCCCTTCTAAAATATCACCATGATAAGCCGTCAATCGGTATTGATATCTTTAGCATTCGATTTTAGTGGTGCTCTGGATATTTAAATAATGCGGAGGAGGGTTGCAGCCCATGAAAGAAGTACTTGCGATGATACTTGCCGGTGGCCGCGGCAAAAGGATGGACGTGCTCTGCCGCGTGCGGCCGAAACCCTTACTCCCGTTTGGGAGTAAATTCCGTATCATTGATTTCACCTTGAGCAACTGTGTGAATTCAGGGCTGCTCAATGTTGCCGTATTGTCAAGCTACAGGTACACACAGATTATGGATTACATGCATGCATGGACATCAGTCAATCCGGGAAAACTTAATTTAACGCTGTTCAATTCTGGCGATATACCCTATCGCGGCACAGCCGATGCTTTATATCAGAATATACAGTACTTGAGGCAACATCCA
>JAFGLP010000050.1 GCA_016927965.1 Dehalococcoidia bacterium | reverse complement strand
CCTGCTGGCCCAAGATCAGGATTGCGCCTGCATAAGACATATGTTGCCAGACAAAACAGTATGGCAAGCATTATACCGGGAAGAATGCCGGCCATGAAGAGTTGCGCGATTGATTGTTCTGTTATTATCCCGTAGATAATCATGCCGCCACTGGGCGGGATAAGGGGACCAAGTGAGCCGGCACCAGCAATACAACCGACAGCTAATTTGTCATCATATTTATACTTTTTCATCTCGGGCTGTGCCACAGCACCAATAGCTGCTGCCGTAGCCGGGCTTGAGCCAGATACTGCGGAAAACAGAGCACAGGCTATTACAGTAGCCTGTGCCACCCCTCCTCGCATCCACCCCACCCAATCATAGGTAACCTTAAAAAGCCTCTGAGTAATTCCCGTGGCAGCAGCAAAGAAACCCATTAGCAGGAACATCGGCATAACGCTCAGGGAATACGAACCAAGCTTGTCGAATATATCCGAAACAACAAGCCTGAATGCCGCCTCCGTTGGGAGTAAATAAAGACTGCCGGCAAGGCCGACCAGAATCATGCAGAAAGCAACTGGTATCCTTAGTATAAGGGCTAAGATCAAGACAGCTATGCCGATATATCCTACTAGTACTGCGTCCATTACCTTCTAATCTCTCTCATGTTATTAAGAAATTCAAAAACGAATACCAGGCAGGCTCCGGCATAACCTAAAGCCATGATAAAAGCAAAGTACTGCAGAGGTAGAAGTAATATCTGACTATGCTCTCCCACTCTTATGTAGTTAAATCCTAAAACAACAGTCTGCCAGGCCAGCAGGGCGAACATGACCAACAAAACAATATCCACAATACCGTCAATAATCAGCAGAACATGCTTGGGCAGATTTTTTGTAAAGGCTTCTATACGGATATTTTTACCGGAGAGTTGCGTAAGAGCAATTGCTAAAGCAATTGCGCCTCCCTGCACCAGACTTATAATCTCCGTGGAGCCGGGTAAAGGCCAGGTAAACAGGTTACGCCCGACTATGTCGGTAATGCTCAGGGTAAGCATTACTAAGATCAGGCCTGCTCCTATCCTGCCTAACCAGTTACTCATGGTATGGATAAAAATGTCGAATTTACCCATGTTATATTTCTCGTGCTTTCTAACAGTTGTAGATTTTTGAGGCAGAAAACTTCACTGCCCCATCAAAAAGCGGGTTTCACCAATTTAAAAATGTAATTTCTTGATGGGGCAGAAAGTCCTCTTTGTCCAATACGTTTTTAAGTTACTTTTTCATTCTTAATTCTTTGAGATGGTATTCACCTTAATTCTGGAGGACCTGTTGGTGACTTTATACCCAGCGCAGCCTGTTGTTGAGTCCAGTAAGCAATTCGCTCGCTCATGTAATCTACAAAGCCCTGAGCCTCTTGTTCTGTATAGCCCTTGTCGACCAGATCTTTAATATATTTATCTATTACAGGTTGACACGTTTTATTCCACCTATCGCCTTCTTCCGCTGATAACTCGATGATTTCCACCCCTGCTTTCTTGCAGACCTCAAGCCCCGCCACATCTGCATCATTCATTACCACAGCCATTTTGTCTATCCACTCTTCAGATACCTCGGTAACGACTGCCTGTATATCCGGTGGTAATTTATTCCAGGTATTTTTGTTCATCACTGTCACAAATGGAGCCTGTGAACCTGACTGCCAGCAGTCGGTTACATAATCGCAGACTTCGTAGAACCTCCAGCCGGGGGCTGCCTCAAAAGGCATAAGCGCACCATTGAGTACGCCTTTAAGTACGGAGTCATAAATTTCCGGAGTGGGCAGGCTATCAGGGGTACCGCCCAACAATGCACACATTGCACCTGCATATCCTGCTGCCCGTAATATTAGCCCTTTCATATCTTCCATCTTTCTGACTGGCTTTGTTGAATATATGATAGAAGGACCGGTGCTGAAATAGACGAGCGGATGAAGCTCATCCCATTCTTTCACCGTGTATTTTTTAAAGAAGTCGTTAGTTGCATGAGTAATAACAAAGCCACTGGGACTTTTTAGAGGAATTTCCATTATACCTGTGACGGGATAACGGCCCGGTGTATATGCACACATTATCCACCCCATATCGGCTATTCCTGTAGTTACGCCATCAGCCATCCGCGGACCATCAAGCAAAGATCCGCCAGGTATATGAGTAACCTTCACCCTGCCATCGGTACGTTTTTCTATCTCCTTGCAGAACTCGTCCCATGCCTTGGATGCCACGGTTACAGGTGGCATGAAATTGGCAAACGTCAGCTCTATGACCTCTTGAGTGGGTGCTGGAGCGGGACTTGGGGTAGGAGATGGAGTTGGTGCTGGTGCCGGGGCTGATGGAGCACAGCCACCTAAGATAAGGGCAACAACCATCACTAAAACTACTGAAGATATTAAGATTTTTTTCACTGTTTATTCCTCCTCTCTAAAAAATAAAATAGGATTACAGACTGATGAATTTGATGATTCACCTCATGGATCACCCCCTTGCTGTTTAGAGGCCGGCTAATTTTTCCGAGTCCTCTTTTCACAATAGTTTCGTTGTGCCTAAATGTGAAGACATATTACAAAATATCAACTGATATTGTCAATATATTTAAGATGTCAACTAATATTGTCAATATATTGACAATATTACGTAAGCCTAATTATTCCATTATTTCACTAACAGTTTAGTTTTCCCAAAATTTCTGCAATAATACCGCTTACATTGGCAATGGTCAATTGTCACTTCTTGCAATGTCTTAATGTCCTTTGATCTTCAGGAGTTTTTTGGCATTTTCACCCAGTATTTTTTTCTTTTCCCCGTCTTGAATATTCATATCCTTGATACTGCTCACACTTTCTCTGATAAAACCCTCTCCTGCTTCAGGGCCAAATGGGTAATCTGTACCGTACAACATGCGATCAGGGCCGAAAAATTCATAACCACAGAGGTATGCTGATTTTGTTCCTCCTATCGCCGTATCCCCATAGATATTCTTCCAGTATTCAGTAATATGCCTGGGCAATTTATCTCTTAAAGTCCCATTGAAGACTCCCTCGATTCTACCGGAAAAATAAGGGAGCAATGCTCCCAGATGATGCGTAACTACCTTCAATGAAGGATAACGATCGAGCACTCCTCCGAAAATAAGTCTCCACACAGCTTGAGTGGTATCGAACGGCCAGCCCAAAATGTGCATCATCCACCACCCCCCTTCCATATCTACTAAGGGATAAGATTCCCAGTGAGTCGGGTGGAGCAGGAGAGGCAAGTCATGCTCCGCCAATTTCTCGTAAAATGGAAAGTACTCAGGAGAATCAAGCCCTTTCCCATTCTGGTTTGTGGCAATAGTCACACCGCGGCAATCGAGTTCATCTATACTGCGAGCAAGCTCTCTCATAGCATTTTTCATATCCAGCAGAGACAAAATGCAGATGTTTACAAACCTGTTCGGATGAGATTTACAAAGTGCATAATTATCGTTATTGGAAAGCATACATATTTCAGCTGCCTCTTCATCGTTAAATCCCATAAGTACCGGCGCAGTCTGGCTAAGCGCCTGTATATCAATGCCATATTTGTCCATAAGCCCCAGACGAACCTCAGGATCTGCATTCTGGGGAGGACTTTGGATTACCTTTCCCTGCCCGGAGTGTTTTGACTTCAGCAATATCTTGCCAACTGAATTTGAAATGTGGTGAGAAAAAATATCGATTATCATATGTCTCCTTTCTTCAGAGCGGGTTAAACCTGCCTAATTTTTTCGCTTTAGCCGTAGAGTAAAACAGGCAAACACAATTAAAGCAAATCAACCTCCCCCATGGCCGATATCAATTAACACACGCCAGTATATCATGAAAATTACAGTAATATCGAAAATATCTGACTACCTGTAAATATCTAAGACCAAATAGTGTGCTTAACTAGCAATCGCCT
>JAFGLP010000049.1 GCA_016927965.1 Dehalococcoidia bacterium | reverse complement strand
TGTTTCGCCATCTTTTTTTTACGTTTCTTTATAACAGAACCCAATTTATACTCCTGTTATCTTATATACCCTCAAAGAGCTGTATTTTGTCGCCTTCCTTGAGTGTAACAATTGCCTTTTTCCAGGGCGGCGCGGTAACCTGCCTTCTGCCCATTCTCTTGGTTTCGCCGGGAACTTTTATAACATTTACACTTACAACGCCTACCTTAAAAGCCTTCTCCACCGCCAGCCTTACCTGGCCCTTGGAGGCCCTTTTGTCTACTTCAAAAGCATATTTATTCAGCTCGGACAGCCGGGTGCTTTTTTCCGTTACCAGCGGCCTGCGTATCACTTCATAAATGTTCATGTTGACAATCAACCTCGCAGGTCTTAACCTGCTTTTTCCTTGCTTTTACCAGTTTTCTTTTTGTCCCAGAGCTGTTCGATACGTTTCACTGCATCAACGTCCAGCAATAATGTTTTATAAGACAGCAGATCTGCAACATTCAGCATCGATACCATTGTCGTTTTGATGCCAGGCACATTCGAACTGGCCATGGTAATATAATCATTTCCAATCGCTACGCCTATGATGGCGGTGCTTTCAATACCCAGACTATCTAGTATCTCTGTGATCAGCTTTGTCTTGGGTTCAGCAATGCTAAGCTTATCTAGTATTTTTATCTCGCCATCGCGTACTTTGCCGGAGAGAACACTCCGTAATGCCAGACGGCGCATTTTCTTGGGCATGTCCTGTCTGTAGTTGCGCGGGTGCGGACCGAAAACTACGCTGCCCCCTTTCAGCAGGGCAGACGTCGCTGCGCCGCGCCTTGCTCTTCCAGTGTGCTTCTGTGCAAAAAGCTTCTTGGTGCTCCGTTTCACGTCAGACCTGGTCTGAGTATCCGCTGTGCCCTGGCGGCGGTTGGCAAGCTGCATTACCAGCGTCTGATGTACAACCGCTTCATTCACGGTCTCGCCAAATACATAATCGCTTACCGTGATCTTTCCGGTCTTCTCGCCTTTTAAATTAAATATCTCTAAATCCACTGTACTTAACCTTCTAACCAGCTTTCTCAATGAGTAATAAGCCGCCCTTAGCGCCAGGTACTGCGCCTTTCAGCAAAACAATATTTTTCGCATGGTCTACTTCGACCACTTCCAGACTTCGGACAGTAACTTTGCAGGCACCCATGTGCCCCGCCATACGAAGCCCTTTCAAAACACGGCCCGGCGTTGTGCCAGAGCCAATTGAACCCGGTGCGCGGTGTCTGTCCGACTGACCGTGGGTTTTGGGGCCGCCCTTAAAATGGTGCCGTTTCACACCGCCGGCAAATCCTTTGCCCTTCGAGATTCCCTCGACATGCACGATGTCTCCAGCCTTGAATATGCTTACATCAATTTTTTGCCCGACCTGGTATTCCTTGACATCATCCAACCTGAACTCCCTTAAATACCTGTAGTTCCCATTATCTTTCAGATGTCCTTTCTCGGGTTTCGAGATCTTCTTGGACTCGCCAAAACCGATCTGCACTGCATTGTATTTATCTTTTTCCGCAGTTTTCACCTGCGTAACACAACAAGGACCGGCCTCAATAGCGGTTACAGCTATCTCAAGGTTTTCCCTGTAAAGCTGTGTCATTCCTATTTTTTTTCCAAGTATGCCAGACATTTCTACCGTTCCTACAATCTAATATCTATCTCTACGCCTGACGGCAACTGCAACTGCGTCAGTGCGTCTATTGTTTTAGTCGTCGGCCCGACTATATCGATCAGCCTCTTATGAGTGCGGATCTCAAATTGTTCACGCGAGTCCTTATCAATATGGGGTGACCTGATAACACAGAACTTTTCCAGTTTCGTCGGCAACGGTACCGGGCCTATTACTTCAGCGCCCGATTTAATCGCCGTCTCAATTATTTGCCCCGCAGACTGGTCTACCAGCCTGTGATCGTATCCCCTTAGCTTAATTCTTATCTTCTGCTTGGTCATTTACCTACCCTTAGCTTTAGCTAACATTTCTTCAAGTATACTCGCCGGGACTTCCTTGTACTGGTAAAACTCCATCGAATACGTAGCCCTTCCCTGTGTGGCCGATCTCAAACTCGTTGCATAACCGAAAGATTCAGCCAGCGGTATGAGACAGTGGATGACACATGTTTCTCCATGTGTTTCAATCCCTTCGATCTGTCCTCTGCGTGAGTTGATGTCCCCTATCACATCGCCCATAAATGAAGCGGGTGCAACCACCTCTACCTTCATAATCGGTTCCAGGACAGCGGGTTTGGCCTTTGCAACAGCTTCCTTTAAAGCCAAGGAGCCAGCCATTTTAAATGCCATTTCCGATGAATCGACTTCGTGTTCGCTGCCGTCAAATACCGTGACCTGAACGTCTACCAGCGGATACCCGCTTAAGCCGCCCGTATCGAGCGCTTCTCTTACACCTGCTTCAACAGCCGGTATATATTGCTTCGAGATATCGCCTCCACGTACAGCATTAATAAACTTAAACCCGCTGTTGCGTGCGCCCGGTTCGACTTTCAGCCAGCAATGACCGTACTGTCCATGTCCGCCAGACTGGCGGATAAACCTGCCCTCAGCTTCCACAGTAAGCGTCACAGTCTCTTTATAAGCTACCTGCGGTTTACCTACATTGACCTTTACGCTGAACTCCCGCATCATCCGGTCGATCAGCACTTCCAGATGCAACTCTCCCATGCCGGCAATTACAGTCTGCCCTGTCTCTTCATTTGTCTTGATTTTAAAAGTGGGATCTTCTTCAGCCAGTCTTCCCAAAGCATCTCCCAGTTTATCCTGATCAGCCTTGCTCTTCGGCTCTACCGCCATCCAGATGACCGGCTCAGGGAACTTAATATCTTCGAGGATTATGGGTTGCCCCAAATCACACAACGTATCACCTGTAAAGGTGTTCTTTAATCCCAGCGTTGCGGCGATGCAACCAGTATCGACATTATCGATTTCTTCACGCCTGTTGGCATGCATCAATAATAAACGGCCTAGGCGTTCCCTGGACCCCCTGCTGGCATTATAGATTTGTGCGCCGACCTTTACCTTGCCGGAATAAACCCTGAAATAAACTAGCCTGCCTACAAACGGATCAGATACGACCTTAAAAGCAAGTGCGCAGAACGGGGCATCATCGCTGGCGGGCAACTGTACTTCGCTGCCGGTTGACGTGTCTAATGCCGTTAGCGCAGGCCTTTCCAGAGGGGAGGGCAGGTAGTCAACCACTGCGTCCAATACCAACTGGATGCCTTTATTCCTTAAAGCAGTCCCACAGACAACGGGAACAATCCTGCTGGCAACCGTCAGCCGCCTGACCGCAGCCTTGATATCCTCTTCCCCGATCTCAGTATTATCAACATATTTAAGCATAAGCTGGTCGTCATTTTCCGCCAGCCTTTCGATCATCTGGTGCCTGGCCGCCATGGCCTCTTGACTCAATTCCTCAGGGATGTCCGTTTCCTGGGGCTTTTCATCAACCCCCTCATGGAACATCCATGCTTTTCTCCTGACCAGATCAATTGCGCCCCGGAAAAGGCTCTCCTTGCCTATAGGTACCTGCAAGGCGATCGGTTTGGCTTTGAGCCTTTCTTCTATCATCCCAATCGTACGCTCAAAATCAGCGCCGACCCTGTCCATCTTATTTATAAAACATATCCTCGGCACACCGTACTTATCAGCCTGCCGCCATACTGTCTCAGATTGCGCTTCCACGCCCGCTACAGCATCCAGCACCACCACACCACCATCCAGCACACGCAAACTTCGTTCCACCTCCGCCGTGAAATCAACGTGTCCCGGAGTATCAATAATATTTATGCGGTGATCATTCCATTGGCACGTTGTAGCAGCCGAGGTAATCGTGATGCCGCGCTCTCTCTCCTGAACCATCCAGTCCATGACAGCCGTTCCATCGTGTACTTCGCCCACCTTATAAGTCCTGCCAGTGTAATAAAGAATTCTTTCAGTGGTTGTAGTTTTACCGGCATCAATATGCGCAATGATGCCTATATTCCGTATTTTCTCTAGCGGATAGGACCTAGTCATTTTATTTAGTCCCGGGCCGGATTTTGGCCTGGTTTCCCTTATTCCTGTTGTTACCATCTGTAATGTGCAAACGCCTTATTAGCTTCGGCCATTTTATGGGTATCCTGTCTTTTCTTAATTGAATTACCCTGGCCCTGAGCAGCATCCATTAATTCTGCGGCAAGCTTTTCAGCCATCGACCTTCCACCGCGTCCCCTGGCATATGAAATAATCCACTTGGTGGCAAGAAACTCACCGCGTTCCGGTTTTACCTCGATAGGCACCTGATAAGTAGCACCGCCCACGCGCCGGGATTTAACCTGCAACATGGGAGTAACGTTCTTCATCGCCTGCTCGAAAATCTGTAGCGGATCTGATTTCATCTGCTTGTTAATGCGTTCAAAAGCATCGTAAACAATGCCCTGGGCAGTTGCCTTTTTGCCCATATACATTATTTTATTAATAAATCTTGCAACGACCGAACTCCCATACTTGGGATCCGGGGCAACTGTGTTTTTTACGAATTTAGCTCGCCTCGACATATCATCTCCCCGTTACAATTAGCTGGCAGCGGCAGCGGCAACTTTGCCTCTCTTGGCGCCATACTTACTGCGTCCCTGCCTGCGCTTGTCGACTCCCGCAGCATCCAGCGTGCCGCGTATAATATGATAGCGTACACCCGGCAGGTCCTTTACTCTGCCCCCGCGGATCAGAACAACCGAGTGTTCCTGCAGGTTATGTCCCTCCCCCGGGATATATGCTGTAACTTCGATTCCGTTCGTAAGCCTGACACGTGCAATCTTACGCAAAGCCGAGTTTGGTTTTTTGGGGGTCATGGTTTTGACCTGCACGCATACCCCGCGTTTCTGTGGTGAACACACCCCTTTACGCGTCTTGTTCTTCAAAGTATTGTGAATCACCTGTAACGCGGGCGCCTTGGTCTTACGGCCCACCTTGTGGCGACCTTTTCTGACCAGCTGGTTTACTGTCGGCATACTTATATCTTCCTTAAAACTCTTTTTTCCTAAATTTGCGGCAAATTAAAAAGCCACCTAGTTGCTCCCGGACTCTCCCCGATCTGGCCCACATCCCGGGTCAACCAGCCGGCTTATCTAATATCCAGGCCACACAAACTGGCGCTAAACCCAATAATATTAACGCAAGTTTGCAACAAATGGAAATATTATCATAGGATTTCAATTCCTGTCAACAACATCGGCCTTCTCCCCCCCTCCGCATATTCGTCCTCTATTGCCCTATCGGCAGTTCCACTGTAAAAACCGTACCTTTCTCGGGGTTGCTTTCGACATAAATTTCCCCTCCATGTCCCCTGATTATCCCATGGCAGATACTTAGTCCCAGGCCGGTTCCTTCTCCAACGTCCTTCGTAGTATAAAATGGGTCAAAAACCCTGTTCAGCTTCTCCGGGTCTATGCCGGGACCATCATCCGCTATTTTAACTATTATTTTACCGTCTTCCAATGAGCTGCTCAGTTTAAGGTGTCCGCCCCGGTTGCTTTTGCACATAAAATATTCCGCATTCAGTACAATATTCAAGAAGGCCTGCTGGAGTTGGGATACTTCTCCCTGCACTGCCGGCAGGTCCTCCGCCAGCTCTGCGCTCACCTCTATATTTTCTTCATTCATCTGACTCCGCCTGAGCCTGAGCATGCCATCGAGTATATCATTGATATATACGGCCTGCCTTTCCGGTTTTTGCCCCCGCGCAAAGACCAGGAAGCTTTTAATCACGTCCGCCGCCCTTTTACCTTCATGGTATATAGCTTCCACATCTTTGCGTATCTCAGGTGGTATGTTGGGGTTCTGCTGCAGCAGGTAAGCGAAACCCATGACCGCTGTAAGCGGATTATTGACTTCATGCGCCAGCCCTGCCGCCATTTCACCCAGTGATGCCAGACGGTCGGTGCTGATCAGGCGCTCGGTCATCTTCTTCTGCTGGGTAATGTCCCGGGCAATACCGAGTATTCCGGCAGCCTGCCGGTTCTGGTCGCGCATTATGCTCATCTTCACTTCAACCCATGATGTGAACCCATCACTGTGTTTGAGTCCGAACTCGAAGGAAAGGGTGCGAGAGGCATCCCTGATAAGTGTTTTCAGTCCACTCAGAAAACGCTGGCGGTCTTCTTCTGTAACCCCGAATACTGCTACCGTCAAAGTCTCGCTTCTGTACATGTTCATTATCTCTTCGGCGGAACGCCCCACAATATAGCGGACTGAGGGGCTGACATATGTTATGTGCCCCTGCATATCGGCCGTCCAAATGACATCCAGGGCATTATCAGCCAGCAGGCGGTACCTCTCCTCGCTTTCTTTGAGGGACTGCTCAGCCTGCTTGCGCACAGTTATATCCGTAACAAAATTCAGTGTCGCCGGCCGCCCTTCCCATTCGATTTTAGTCGCCCTCAGTTCAACCCAGATAACCGATCCGTCTTTATCAATTATGCGGACATCATATGCCGGGACCATCGGCTCCCCCTGTATCCGCTTGCTGTATCTCTCATATACTATTTCCCGGTCATCTGGATAGATCATTTCAATAAACGGCTTTGCGAAAAATTCGTCCCTTTCATAATGGACAATCTCCAATGTCCTCTGGTTGGCGAATACTACTTTATCATCCTGCGCTATGAAGATTGCTTCTCCGGCATTTTCAATTAACGACCTGTATTTCTCCTCCGAATCCCTCAAGGCCTTTTCGGTTGCTTTCATCCTTGAGATATTTGTATAAGTCCCTCTTAAGCCGACAACTTCGCCGTTTTTAATAATAGCGTTTGAAAATGCTAGTACGTTGAATGTTCCACCATCTTTTCGCAGAGCGGTATATTCGTTCCCGGAGCTTCTCGCTCCGCCCAATATCCCAAAATAGTTTTTCATTGCAGTTTCACGTTCTTCAGGTATGATAACGTCGCTCGCTTTCAGTTTATCCACGATCTCACCGGGACCGTATCCAAAAACTTCGTAGCCCCGTTTGTTGACATAAGTGAATACCCCTTGCTTATCCGCCTCAAAAACCACCTGCGGCGCCAGATCGGCAAGATCCCGGAATTTCTCCTCGCTCAACCGCAGGGCTTCTTCCGTTTTTTTAAGCTCTGTTATTTCGTGAAGGATGGCGCTGAAACCTGCGATCTCATTATTTATGGCCATAACAGTCGGATTTGTATGCAGCCACACCTCATGTCCATCCTTATGGACCGCTCGGAATTCAAGGTGATGGGTGGCCGTACCGGCTTTTACCGCATTGGTAAATATATCGAAAACTGTGGCCCTATCATCAGGGTATATTAAGTCTGCAAAAAGTTTACCCTCTAATTCATCCTTTGTATATCCGATTATCCGGCAGTACCCTTCATTGACAAAGCTTATTTCGCCTTTCATATTGACCGTGGCTACACCCACACCGGCGCTTTCCACCAGGCTACGGTATTTAGACTCACTTTCAATCAGTGCCTGCTCTATCTTTTTGTGATCCGTGATGTCCCTTGCTACGGAAACCGTGCCGATTATCTTATCTTCGCTGTACAGGGGCGCACTATTGATTTCCACGAATTTCCTCATCCCATCCTTGGCTATCACCTCATACTCCGTATTTTCAATATGCCCGCCAGCGAGGATCGTCTTAAGATTTTCCTTTACCGCCGGCAAGGATTCCGGCGCCAGCAAGTTGAGCTCCGCAAGCTGGCAGCCGATAAGCTCCTCGGGCTTATATCCCAGCAGACGTTCCACAGAAGGCGAAAAATCCATCACGCGCAGTTCCGGGTCAAATGAAAAAATCACATCGGAAACACTATTCACATGCAGGCGGTACTTTTCCTCAGACTTCTGCAAAGCGGCTTCCATTTTTTTCCTTTCCGTTATATCCTTACCAATGCCTATAACGATTTGCTGTTCCCCCAGTTGGACCGAGGCCACTGTCATCTCCATAACCTTTATCTTGCCCCAGACATAATAGTCCCTCTCCACCGTGCCCCCTCTCTCCCAGAGCTCCCGGTACTGCTGCAGCCATTGTTCATCCAGATATGGAGGCAACGTGTCTTTCACATACATGGCCAGCAATTCTTCTCTGGTGCACTCCAGGAAGGCCAGCGCGGCATCATTACCATCCAGGTATTTGCCGTCGATGTCAGTAACAAGAATCGGATTGATACTTTTTTCAAACAATGCCCGGTAGCACTCTTCGGTATCTTCCAATTCCTTTCTTCCCTGTATGCGGGCTAGAGTTGATCCAACCTGCGCAGCT
>JAFGLP010000048.1 GCA_016927965.1 Dehalococcoidia bacterium | reverse complement strand
TAGAAGATATGGATAAACAAGCGGTATACGATGTAATGCTGGATATGGTTTACAGCGTCAATGTGGGGTGGTTTAAATTGGAGACCCTTCTGAAAGAAATATATTCATCATTGAATAGAACTTCCGAACTAAATCAGTTGCTGTTACAGGTCAATGCGGATTTTGGTCGGTATGAAGCGAAAAGGCTGCGTAAGACACTTAATATACAAGACATGGACATTGATTCTCTCATAATGATGCTGAAATACTCGCACTGGTTTGTGCTGGAGAATATTGAGGTTGAGAAACTAACGGATAAGTGTTTCAGGATGAGGACAATTGATTGTACGGTACAGAAGGCGCTTAAGAGAAGGGGAAGCCAATATTATGATTGCACAACCGGTTCAAATCAGCTATGCAGAGAAGCGTTTTTTACCGAGATAAATCAGTCTGTTGAAATCAAAAGGATTTTTGCGCCGCCTGAATCCGGTCCGTCAACCAAAAACGGCAACGCCATCTCATGCGAGTGGGAGATTTCCATCGTTTAATCTGCAGAGCCTAAAACCTGATCTGCCGGTTTCGCTGCTTTACTGTACCTATAAACCATTGTCATTAGGCCGTTCCGTTTAATTACCTGTGCCTGCCATGTCCGTAAAACAAAAAATATAAGGGCAGAGAACCCATTTGGGCTCTCTGCCCTTTAAATAGTACGATCAGCTAATTGTGTTGCCTAGTCGCCCGGTTTGCCGATGGTCCAGAGTGTTTTAATAGCAGCTATTACTGCTGCCGGCGCTACGAAAATGGTTATGTAGGACAGAATGCCGCCGATCAATTTATCAATGCCCAGGAAAGTGAGCGGGCCGAAAGCATTGCCGACTACTATCAGTGCGATTGCTGCTAATAACAATGCCTGCGTTTCCTTGGGTGTGACGTTAAGGAAGCCTATGACGATTCCCAAAATAACCAGGATGAGTATAATGATCGGATTGCCGGGTATTACCAAACCACAAATAACAGAGATAACCAGACCAACTATGAATGCCCAAAAACCAACCAGACCGATGATCCTCGCTTTGTCAACTGCCATGTTCTCCTCCTCCTTAATTGAGAATTATTATATCTGCATTATACAACTTTCAATTGCTAAGTAAAATACGTTTTCTTACGTAATTCAGTTGAAGACCGGTTGGTGGTGGGCAGCAAACAGGTATAAAGAAGGATCATATTTTGCTTATTAAAAGCGGGTAATATATTTAATGTAGCCGGGATTCCCTGGCTGAGAGTTATTTTCAATATTATGTATATGTTAAAATGTTTATTCCCAGTTAAGATAAAAACGGAGGAATAAATGGCTGAAGCAGCAAAAAAAAGCGCCAATTTTACATATGAAGCCCTGGCAAAGATGTCACGGCTTGTCTACGAAAAATTCGGGGATGAAGCTCTGCCTGTAATTAGGGATATATGGTATGAGCTGGGGCTGGCTTCCGGCAGTCTATTGAAAGATAGGGTCGCTGGCCGTGATTTCAAGTCAGCGGCGGGACTGATGGCCGAGAGGTCCAGGAAAAGCGGGGAACTGGGAACTTGCCGGATTACCGATACGCTTTTCCATATTACGACTCCGGCCGGTTATCACTGTGATGTCGGGCTCGATGATACCAGCCGTGTTATCTGCGAGGCGGTCATGAGCGTAAACAGGGGTCAGCTAAAGGCGATTTGCGGATGTGATGTGGAGATGGACATATTAAAAAGCCGGGCTAATGGTGATGATTGCTGCGATATAATCTACCGCCCCATTAACGAGTCTGATAAATAGCGAATTTAACGATTGCAGGCCGTGCCGCTAACGTTGTGAGTGTGTCTCGATCAACGGCTGGATTCTAAGTGTTGGTGATACTGATGATGGGGTAAGCTGCGTCTCAAGAATTAGATTGCAACCCAGCTTATATATTGGGTGTGTTGAAAAAGACTGGCTCGAAGTTTAAGGAAATACTATTTAGCGATTCCTAAGAATACAAACAGCAGCAGCCCCACGACTAACAGAGTGATAATCAGTAACAGCACTCCCGCTACTACCAGAGTGATAATCAGGTCATCTCCGCTACTCATACTGTTATCCTCTTTAATATCAGTATAGCATGAGAGATGAATGACTCAAAAAGGTATATCGGATTAATAATTTGCCACACGGAGTGTCAATAAAATGGGCAGAAAAGCGCTGAGAATCAGGATTTCTGATCGTAATAAACTTGGTGAGCCGCCACGGACTCGAACCGTGAACCGGTTGATTAAGAGTCAACTGCTCTACCTGTTGAGCTAGCGGCCCAAGAATAGTTATGTTAGCATCCCCGCAATATCTGCGTCAAACTTAGTTTTTCAAAAGGAAGCTACTAATATATTTACTTATATCCCCTAAGCATATGGGTGTAATTTATCGACTATTGGGAGACAAATGAAGGCTTCACTATCGTATCCCCTTATGCCATGGAAGTGCCGGGTATGCCTGAAGAGAAAGTCAATGTTCAAGGCGGCGCTATGACCATAGGTCACACCCCGGGTGTTAGTGGCATCAGGCTGATCGGGACTCTTTCCAGGATACTTACCAAAAAGAAAGCGAAATATGGTTGTGCCACCATATGCCGCGGAGGAGGACAGGACATCAGCACTATTCTTAAGAATTAATCATAACATGGGCACTATTGTTAGAAAATTCAATCAACTGACCAAAATCAGCCGGATTCCCGCAACTTTTCGGGCAAAACTCATTGTAATGGCACTGTAATAAGTGTAAAATTACCGCTAAATATTTACTAAGGAGAGGTTACATGAGGTCTTTGCAAGATGTAGTAATTATCGACTATTTGCGTTCACCCTTTTCCAGGGCTTATCCCAGGGCACCAGAAAAAGACCTGCTCAACGGTTATACTATGCTTGAAGTCCTAGGATTGCTCTGGCAGGAGATTATCAGAAGAAACAAGCTTGATCCCACAGTGATTGATGAAGCGATTATGGGGACTGCTACTCCAGTTCTGGATAACTTCACATTCGGCGGCAAATTTCCGGCATGGCTGGCTAAGCTTCCCTTTGATGTAGCTTGCCAGCAGACAGACATGCAGTGCGGCTCGGCCTTCTGCGGCCTGCGTTCGGCTGTAATGAGCATTACCTGCGGGTTTGCCGATGTGGCTCTGGCCGGTGGCGTGGAGCACATGACGCACGTGCCGATGGGTGGTGGGGGGGCCATAAAGTTCCCGGAGAAGTTGATCACAGATCCTCAGTATAAGGATGTCGATCTAATGTTCTCCACTAATATGGGTTTTACTGCGCAGAAATTACAGGAAATGGTTGGTGTTACAAGGGAAGAGATGGACAGGTTGGCCCTCAGATCTCATCAACTGACAGCCAAGTCTAGGGAGTGGTTGAAGGGTGAGATACTGCCTATTGAGGTAACATTGCCTGACGGTTCCAAGCAGATGTTTGACTATGATGCATCCTGCAGGCCGGATACTACCATGGAAGCACTGTCCGGACTTAAGCCTGCCTACAAGCCGGATGGTACGATAACGGCCGGCAACGCCTCCCCGCTTAATGCCGGCGCCACCGCCATGCTGATTATGACACGGGAGAAGGCACAGAAGCTTGGTTTGAAGCCGCTTGCCAGCTTCATCTCCTTCGGCGTGTCAGGTGTCGACCCCACTATTATGGGTGAGGGCCCGGTTCCTGCTACCAAGAAGGCACTGGAATATGCCGGTATGCAAGCCAAGGATATGGATTTCTGGGAGATCAATGAAGCGTTTGCCATAGTAACTCTCCGCTGTATGAAAGAATTCGGCATCCCGGAAGAGAAGGTAAATATCCACGGCGGCGCCATGGCAATAGGCCACCCGCTGGGCGCCAGCGGCATCAGGCTGGCAGGCACGCTGGTGCGGGTATTGCAGGATAACAAGGCCAAATATGGCTGCGCGACCATGTGCTGTGGAGGCGGACAGGGCATAAC
>JAFGLP010000047.1 GCA_016927965.1 Dehalococcoidia bacterium | reverse complement strand
ATCTGTTCACCGCTGCACCAGAGCCATGGGTAGGCGGCTATGGCAGAGCTGACATGGCCAGGCATTTCAATCTCTGGAACAATTTCTACATATCTTTTCTTCGCATAAGATACAATATCGCGTATTTGCGCTTTTGTATAATAACCGCCATATCTGGTATTATCATATTTTTCATAAGGGTCATCGAGAGGACTTATAAGGGTTCTATCACGCCATGCACCGACTTCTGTAAGCTTAGGGTATTTATCTATTTCTATTCGCCAACCCTGATCATCCACAAGATGCCAGTGAAATCTGTTCATCTTGTGCATTGCTATTAAATCGATATACTTCTTAATGAAATCAACAGGCATAAAATGTCTGCTCACATCAAGATGCATGCCCCGCCATGAAAACCTCGGCTTGTCAATTATCTTAACAGCCTCTATTGCCCATTTTTTATCTTCGACTTTCTGGTTTCCGAAAACGTCCACATCAAGAAGCTGCCGCAGTGTCTGGATTCCATAAAAAACACCTGCCGGCTTAAAAGCCGAAATTAATACCTTCTCATTGGTAACCTCAAGGCTGTAACCTTCATCTCCAAGGGCTGATAAGGTATCATCAAGTCTTAGCTGCACCACATCGTGCGACGATTGGGAGCCTGCAATTTCCAACTTGTAATCAAATGCAGGTTGCAGACAATTTTGAAGATAGGAAGCGACATCTTCAAGAGAAGCATCAGATATACTTATTTTGGTTTCTGTGCCGAAAGTAAAACTCCCGCCCGCAGAAACTTGTACATAATCAGGCATAGGGATTACTGATATATCAGCACAGGCAAAACTGCTGACTACCAGAAGTAAAAGCAGTAGTTTGTATAAAAACTTCGTCATGAAATAATCCGTAACACTAAACAACTTATGGGCTTTGGGCAGATGTGATTCACTTATGCATCTGCCCAAAAGTTCCCTTTATCAACTCAATCATGTCCTATGTTTAATCATCCATCCAATTGTCAGCGAGGATAGAAAAATCGCCAAAATCTACAGAACAATCTTTATCAAGGTCGGCATTTTCGTAGTTGGAAACAACTGAATAGAGCTGATAGGCCCACTTTTCAGAACAATCCGTAAGTTCAGCTTCATTAGCGTCAGGGTAATAGGTAGTTAAACCATACTTATGTTCAAGGTATGAACCGACAGCGTCTTCCTCGGCGGGAGACAGCGTCCTGCTATAGAGGACGAACTCGTAAAGATTGAAAATCTGGCCGCCGCCTGGACTAAGATCTATGCTTTCAAGCTCGCCGACCGGAAAACCTGTAACAGCGCCGCTGCTACTTTGCGCAACATTAGCTTTGTTAATGTCTTGTCTCACCACATCCCAACTGTAATCACAGCTTGACAGAATTAATTTTGGCGACCAGGTAACTCCGGAAACAACGGAATTTACATCAGCTTCGTTAATTGGCGTCCAGGTACCATCCGTTTTTCTTCCAAAAGTTTTATAGATCGGAAGTTCATCCTTAGTAGAGGTATAAGTTCCAAAGCCATTATAACTTTGTTCCTCATAGCCGCCCTGGATTGAAAAGTTTACAATTCTTTCGTCGACGTGGGCGGGGTCTGCGCCTATAACAAGGAACCATGAATAGTGATCGCCCTGAAATACTTCTGGATTAGGCCCAACGCTGAGGCTTCTTAAGTTCCCGTCAAAATGGATAGCAGGGTAAGTTCTGCCTCCGCTGGTATATCCGCTTCTTACATACTGCGGCATAAACTGCACCTTATCATAACCATGCAGCAGAACCGCATCGTTACCATTACCCGACCTGTCCAACGCTTTGTAAACATACTCATTATTGCTCGAATCTTCAGCTAATACTACATGTTCACTGTCAATCTGCACTGCAAGGCCTCCCACGACCGGCAGGGTATCGACTGGATTCCCAAAACGTTTTCGGGTTGTAAAAGACCAAATCGGGCCGTCCTGTCCTCCTGAATCAACTCTCCAATAATATGTCGTATCATAATCCAGGGTAAGATATGCAGAGGGTACTTCTGCCGAACTGAAAACACCCAACTTAAATGCATTATCCGGAGTCCCCTCCAAATCCGCAGCATTTGTACTCATATAAACGGTGTAGTCCGGATTCAGACCCCTCCATGACAGAGAAGTATCCAGGTCTACAACTTGCTGACCGTTAATCGGAGAAATTTCCATAACAACCGGAGGTACCGCCAGAGCCGCTACCTCGGCAGGACTAAGACCGTGGTCATAAATCCTCACTTCATCAATCGTTCCGACGATAAATCGCTGGCAGACGTCAGCAGAGTTCCTTTTGCAGCCAATTGTAATATCCGCCATATATTGGAGTATCGTACCGGTTGCCGGCCAACTTCCTACCTCAACGCCGTCAACATATATTTTTGAAAGAGCGCCATCCCATGTTGAGATTATGCTGTGCCATTTTCCATCCATCCAGTCCACTTGAGCCCATTCTGTGCCAACAAGAGTGGTGCCTCGCAATTCAACGTTTAGACCATCAGGTTCCCAATACCAACGCCTCAATTGCCAACCGCCGGCGGTTTCACCCCACTTTGCTACCAGAGCGCCAAAGTCTTCCCACTGGTTTGCGAAATCGCCTTTATACCAGCAGGAAATGCTCAACTGCGATAATCCTAAGGCTACGCTTTTAGAATTTTCAAGTATGACCGCATCGGTTCCATCTAAATCGATAGCTTGCCCAAAAACACCTTCAACGAATTCCGGATCGCCCTGGAATATACCTGAATGGGTAGGGTCTGCAACATTCAACGTATTTCCATCAAATGGTAAATAAGCTAATAGCGCTGCTTGTGCCGAAGAAACCGCGAATAACAGCATAACGGCAATCATTATGGTTTTGATATATCTATTCATCTTTAACTCCTATTTTCAATTTAACTTTTATCTTGTAATAATCACAGTATTACTTGTCCTTGCAATCCAGACTTAGTATGTATCCAGCCATTTATCAGCTATCTCAGAAAGATCGCCCATATTGGCGCCCGTAGACTGCATTATAGCGGATTCGCCTGGAGGATTGCCTTCGCCGTAATTATATTTATCTTTAAGTTCCTGCGCAATCGCCGCCATTTCCGATTGACTCATACCGCGATTGTAAATCCGAATTTCGGCTATACGACCGCCGAACGCAAAATCATCTGCATCGGCAAAATCTTCGCCATAATCTCTCCAGCAAGTATCATAAGGATATACAGGGTCAAATGCTTCACTGGAACTTGCGTAGAACCCCATTCCTATACCGGTCCCAAGATGCTGCTGACCTGCAAACTCAGCAAGATAAGAATCCGAAGAAAGCCCGCCGCCAACAAGTGCGTCAGCAAGCGTCGGATTCTTGCTGGTGAATGGATTTAAGTAAAGGTCTACAATCCCATCAACAACATACTTCGGGTCGAACATACTAACGGCCAGATTCCAGCCATAGCAACCTTCAAAACTGCTGGCCCTTTCAGCGACAGGGTCGCCGCTCAGAGTCATTCTACTGGCAGAAATTCTGGAAAATTGATTCTCAAACGCAAAACTTAAACCCCATGGGTATACACTTCTGCTTTGAACATTATATCTCGAATTCAAAAGAACGCCGCTTTTTGGTTTATCATAAACGCCGACTGTTGCAGGTTTATAGACTACAAAGCTTGTAAAATTATTTGCCGCAAAATCATTTGAGCCTGGAATAATCAATCTGCCATATTCAGTAGTTTTGGCAAAATCAACCGCAGGATGATTATTTGCGTCTGCGTCATTAGCTATCAGACTCGGCTGATAGACCGCGGTAGGCATCACCGCATTGTTTCCTCTTCCGGTGAGGTCTGTCATTTCACTGACCTTGCCGCCGGAAACTACGACGCTATTTGCCTCCAGATGAGCAACCAGACCGGCAACTGTAAATTTGATCGGGCCATAGGTCTGCACAATTGTATCATTACTATCATCAACAGCGTTGATCCGCCAATAATAATCTGTCAGCTCTGCCAATGGCTTAATAGAGTTAGGCAGCGCCACTTCTTTGATCAATGTCCCGTATATTCCTCCGCCAATAAAAAAGTTCGGATCAGGAATATTTACATCCACATCATTAATATCATCTGAGAAATAAACATGGTAATTGGCGTCAATAGGACCTCCCAACCATTTCAGCGACTCCAGTTCAGGATCAGTGCCTGAAGAATCTTCCAACGGTGAAACAACGGTTATATTGGGCGGCGTATTCAGGTAAAGAGCCATAACCTCTGCATCTGTCATGGCACGGTCATATAGCATTACGTTATCATAATATCCCGGAGCCGGATTTAGAAGTTCATAACCATCATATCTCAAACCAACGCATATAGGGAGATTTTGAGATGAGGTAATATTCCCTGTCTGTCCCCATCCATTGCCTAATCTTACGCCGTCAACATAAATCCTTGTAATTGAATTAGTCGTGCCAAGTACAACGTTAGAAGCGTAAACGCCGGTAATCATATGCCACTGGCCGTCGCTTATATCTACGCCTGTGGTATATGCATAGTAATAGCTGGCATCACCGGTCCTGGTTGTAAAGCAAACATTATCTGGCGCCGAATTAAACATTCTAAGACCCCAGCCTTCACCATCCCACTCGCCAAATTTGCTAAGGAAACAAGCCCATGAAGCTACATTGGATGCGTCTGTCCTGAAAAACAAAGATACCGTTAGTTCGTCTTCAGCTTCAAGAAGCGCCTCGCTGCCATCAAGGAACAGGCCCCATGGGTCCAGGGTAGTGGAATCGCTCATATTAAGACAATTATCCGTATAGCCATACGCAAAGGTCGGATACCCAAAAACAGGATTTCCGTCATATGACCCGGCTGAATCGGAATAGTCATCGTCAAATTTCAAAAAAGCAACCAAGTCATTCATGTCCACATTCGACCAATCCGCTCCTACACTCACCGAAGCCGACAAAACTATGCACAACATGACTAAAAAACATAAAATTTTGCCATTCATCATTTTGAACCTCCTAAATTACAATCTGTAAATACTTAAAAGTACGAAATTATAACCTGTTTTATTTAACCGTT
>JAFGLP010000046.1 GCA_016927965.1 Dehalococcoidia bacterium | reverse complement strand
TTAACCTTGTATTTTTCAATGATATCCCAGAACCTATCTGGTTTCGGATAATTGGGCACGCCTTCGAATACAATGCTGGTGGCTCCTACGCCCAGGGGGCCGTAAACGATATAACTATGTCCAGTCACCCAGCCGATATCTGCAGTACACCAGTATGTATCTTCGTCCTTGTAATCAAAAATGTATTTAAATGTGGTCATGCAGTAGAGGAGATAGCCAGCTGTAGTGTGCATGACACCCTTGGGTTTGCCTGTGCTGCCGCTGGTATAAAGGATGAATAGGGGATCTTCGGCATCCATCTTCTCAGGTTCGCAGGGCTTCTTTACGTCATCCGCATCCATTTCCTTAGACCACAGAAGGTCACGACCTTCGACCAGCGGAGCATTGTTATTGGCCCTGTTGACTACAATAACTTTTTTACAGTCAGGGCAGGCCTCTAAGGCCTTATCGGCATTGGCTTTGCTGGCAACCACTTTGCCGCCACGATAGTAACCATCCGTGCAAACCAAAAGTGATGCTTTGCTGTCGATTATCCTGTCGCGTAATGCATCGGCGCTGAATCCGCCAAATACGATGCAGTGAATAGCACCGATCCTGGTGCAAGCCAGCATGGCAATGGGTAGTTCAGCAATCATAGGCAAATAGATTGCCACACGGTCACCCTTTTTAACGCCCTGTTTTTTTAGGACGTTGGCGAACTTGTTGACTTCCCACCAAAGCTGTTCATAAGTATAAGTCCTGGAATCCTGGATATCTCCTTCGAAAATGATGGCGGCCTTATTTTTACGCCAGGTATTGAGGTGTCTGTCAAGACAGTTGTAAGATACGTTAAGTTTGCCGCCGACGAACCACTCGTGCTTGGCATTGGCAAAGTCATTCACCATGACTTTATCCCACTTCTTATACCAGTCTATCTGGGCAGCCTGCTCACTCCAGAAACCATCGGGATCGTCAATGGAGCGTTTGTACATTTTCTTGTACTCGTCAATGCTTTTGATGTAAGCATTTTTAACGAACTCCTTGGAAGGCTCAAATTTTCTGTTTTCCACCGACATAGAGGTAATTGTTGATTTTTTCTCTTCGGGTTTGTCTGCCATAACTTGCTTTATAAATCCTCCTATAATATTTGTAATATGCTATACGCCTTTAATTTCTGTTTGAATAAGGCTTTCATGGAAATACAAAAACAGGGAAATACCTCTAATTAATCGACATTATCGCCAGTTTAAGGGCATACTATAACCAAACTCAAATGATACAGGACAGGATTATCACTGTCA
Source organism: Dehalococcoidia bacterium (assembly GCA_016927965.1). Next base: position 4,551 of record JAFGLP010000046.1, on the reverse strand, counting down.
AGCATGAATTAAGATACGATTTCCGCCGCCGTCTTTTGCTCGCGAAAATAGAGATATATCTGCCAGACAGTTGCTCCTACGGGCAATGCCAATATCGCTCCCCATAGACCTGCAACATATCCGCCAACAACCAGTAATACCATCACTACTGCTGGATGAATTTTCATATACTTTCCCTGGAGCCAGTTGACAAAGACCGTGTTCAAGATGCCTTGGGCAACGACGAATACAATAAGTGCCCACAATACCTTATCCGGCTGTAAGGCTAGCGTAACCAGCAATACCAGTAAACCGGAAATAACAGGCCCTATGATCGGGATAAATTGGGTCACAGCAGTTACTGCAGCCAGCGCAGGTGCATACGGCACATTTACAATAGACAGGCCTATAAAAACCATGACCCCCACAATTACGCCCAGGATAAGTTGTGAACGCAGATATCTTCCCATTGCATTCCCAATAATTGTCAGTATACTGGCAGTATGCCTGGCAGCATTGGGAGGTAAATAATCGTAAAAAAACTTTTGAAATGACTCATAATCATTTAATACAAAAAAGAGGAAAAATGGTAATACAAAAAAGCCTAATACAGTAGGCATGCTGGAGGGAATCAGGGCAATGCTGCCCATAAGGAAATCCTCAATAAATTTACTGGTAGCAGGACCCAGTTTTTCAATTATAGATTCAAATTGACCCGCAAAAGCAATTGGGAGTGAACCGCCGAAATCTTTTATCCAGGCATTTATATAATCAACACTCTCAACAATATATGCAGGTGCCTTATCTGCCAGCGCACCTGACGCTGATACCAGGGTTGCCCCTATATAGACAATAAACAGCACCAGTAATATGCTGAACGCTATGAATACCAGAATGATAGAAATAATCCGCCGTGTTTTAAATGCCTTACCTTTAGGCGGCAAAATCTTCTCGAGCCAGGTGACAGCAGGCATTAACATATAGGCAAGTAATATTCCGACCAGGAAAGGGATAAGTACCGCCATCGAAGCAGCTATAAGCCAAAGGATCAGCACAACAACAACAAGAATCAATAAAGGGCGTGACAGCTTACTTAAAGAATTACCTACAGACGACAATCTAACTACCTCGCTTTTTTAAATGGAGCAAGTTTAACAAAAATACACATAGTACCCGATATTATTCGGACATATTCAAATTGTCTTAAACAGTTTGCGGAGAATATTAATTACTCCTCGAGTTTTGTAATCTTACTGGCGACCGTTTCCTTTACACGCCCGGCTGTTTTTGAAACGGTATCTCTGGCAACGCCAATTTTGTCCTTGACAACGCGCCGTGTTTCAGCACCGGGTTGCGGAGCATATAACAGGCCTATAGCTGCACCTATTAATGCGCCAATTACAAGTCCCGCAAAGAAACCAGCGTTCGAATCCTTACTCATCAACATCCTCCTTTTTTCTGAACATTTCTTTTATCATGTTGATACCTTTAATAATACCCTCAATCAGAGAACTAAACTGCGTGACCGGACGGATAACTTCCTTATCAACATAATCGACTACACCGTTAACCTTCCCAACTACAGTGTCAGCCGATTTAATCAGCGATGATGTCTTTCGATAAAAGAGCAGGACAATAATACAAAGAAAAATAATGGCTAAAACTCCAATAAATCCCCAAATTACAATGACTAAATCACGCCATGTAGCTAAATCCATTAAATCTAACCTCCTTATATAAATTACATTAGATTGCAGCGGTTATAAAGCCAATTTTAAATAATAGACGCCGGCATCGCTGCTTAATATCTGGAATCCTGCTCTATCAAAAACGGAGAGCATGGGTTTATTTTCAAATAATACCTCCGCATCAAAAGACAGCAGACCATTGCGCTTACCAAGGTAAATAAGGTAATCCAGCAGTTCCGTTCCTATTCCCTTTCGCTGATCTTTGTCCCTTACTGCAAAGGCCACTTCGGCGCTATGCGTATCCTGCCCGATGCCGTATTGCCCGATTCCGACTACTTCTTCATTTTCTTCTTTGCCAACAGTCGCCAGTATAACGAGTTCCTGCGTATAATCTATTACAACGAATTCCTGGAGTCGCTCATGCGGCATGTCACGTCTGCGTGAAATAAAACGACGGTACAGGCTCTGATCAGACAAAGAGTAAAAGAAATCCTTAATCAGCGGCTCATCACTTATTTTAACAGGCCTTAATAATAGCTGCAGGCTCTTTTTAGTAGTCCTGTTTACCTCCATCGATTCGGGATACTCGCCTCTTTTACCGGGGACAAACGCCTGATCCTTATAAATAATATTCATTTTTTTTGCTTCTTCAATGAGCCATGACCGGAATTTAGGGTGGGCAATAGCTATGAGCTCCATTGCACGTTCCCTGACATTTTTCCCATGTAAATAGGCAATCCCGTACTCGGATACTACATAATGTATATCTCCACGCACCATTGTGACACCGCTTCCTTCCATAAGGTATGGCACAATCCTTGATACATTTTCATCCGGAGTGGTAGATTGAATGGTCAATATAGTTCTACCATTTTGTGAGAGTATGGCCCCCCTCATAAAATCAGCCTGCCCACCGACACCACTATAAAAGGTGTGCCCAAGTGATTCAGATGTTGCCTGCCCGGTCAAGTCAATTTCAAGGGCGCTATTGATGGCTACCATATTATCGTGTTGTGAAATTATAATAGGGTCATTGGTATAATCAATCGTGCGGAATTCTATAGCAGGATTATCATCAATATAGTCATAAGTTTCTTTCCGCCCCATGCAAAAAGTTGCCACCGTTTTCCCCCTGTCCATCACTTTTTTAGAGTTATTAATAACTCCGCGCTTCATCAGGTCTACAATTCCATCTGACATAAGTTCAGTATGTACCCCCAGGTCCTTACGAGATGTTAAACTTCTGAGTATAGAATTTAGCCTGCTGCCATACCCAACCTGGATCGTATCCCCGTCCTGTATAAGCCTGGCGACATAATGTCCAATCCGGTTCGCTATCTCATCATTAACCGGAACATCGAATTCAAGGATTGGCTCATTGTATGGTATTATATAATCTAATTTACTCACATGTAGAAATCCATCTCCCTGGACACGCGGCATACATGCGTTGACCTGTGCAATCACCAGTGAAGCCTGCTTAACGGCCTCTGCCACTATATCGACGCTGACCCCCAGACTGACGTACCCGTGCCTGTCCGGCAAAGAAGTCTGAATCAAGACCACATCCACACCTACCATGCCCCTTCTGAAAAGAGCAGGTACCTGTGAGAGAAAAATAGGCGTGTAATCAGCAAGCCCCTCATTTACAGCTTTTCGTGTGTTGTCCCCAACAAAAAATGAATTGTACCTGAAATTTGACTGGAATTTTTCCTGTGTGTAAGCGGCAACCCCAAGTGTCCAGACCTGCAATACTTCCGCATCAAAAAACGCTTTGGGATTTGATTCCACATATTTAACCAGCGCATTTACCAAGTATTGAGGTTCTGCACAGGCCGTCCCAATAAATATACGGTTGCCGGGATGAATACTCCTGAAAACCTGCCCTACATCAGCAAACTTTTCTGGGTGTTTCTGGCGTATTTCATCAAGCCAATCGTGACCACCCTTTTCGCCCATGCATTGCTCCGCATTAAACAGACACTTAAATAAATTATATCAGCATTCTATCATATAACTAATCCTGATACGAAATAAAAAATGGGGCACGCTTTAAAACGTGCCCCATTTTCAAATCTTTTCTGTTTTTAGCCTATTTAAAAGCTAATGAACTGCAGAGTTCTTGGATCTTTTCCGTCTTGGTGCCGAAAGTATAGGCAATAACCATGATTGTGTCATCACCCTTGACCGCGCCAACGGCATAGATATTGATACTGTAGATAATGATAGTTACGTGCAGTGCTGCCTTTGTGCAGGGAGTCTTACCGTCAGCTAGTGTGCCTTTCTCCTGTGATACGATGTCACACTTAACATTGTATTTCTTGAAAGTCTCCGATTCATCAAGAAAAGCTTTAGCTGCACCGGCTATATCATCTGTCTTTGCAGCTATTGCGGTGAATGCAGTATCGGCCGTTGTCTCATCGCTATCATTTGCATAGAACGCATAGCCAGCTTTATCCCGGACAATCCAGGCCTTGGGATATTTTAACGAAAAGCCATATTCATCATTGGTGTAGGTATCTGCCTCAAATGAAACCTCTGCTGCCGCTGGTTTAGCAGGTTCGGTTGCGGCTGGTTTGGCAGGCTCGGTTGCGGCTGGTTTGGCAGGCTCGGTTGCCGCCGGTTTGGCGGGCTCGGTTGCCGCCGGTTTGGTGGGCTCAGCCGCTGGCGCGCATGACATGGCAACGACAGCCAATGCCAATACAAGAATTGTTACGATGGATAGTGTTTTGTTTTTTAACACTTGCTAGGGTCCCTCCTTTATTATTTATTATCAGATAAACCTCTGGTATTAATCACTAATTAAAGAAGAAGTGCCTTTCACCACGCTGGCCATTTGCTTCAATCCCTTATCCGATGGCGCATGTAAAATACAACAAATACA
>JAFGLP010000045.1 GCA_016927965.1 Dehalococcoidia bacterium | reverse complement strand
TGGGCAAACTTATTACCGAGCATTTCCACAAGATTGAGGGCGTTGAGCGCACCACCACCTGTCAAACAATACGTGTTGCATGATAATATGGGGTAACATTGAGGCAAATTAAATAAAAATAGCAAGGAGTGGTTGATCAGCTTTACGAGGCCATCATCTCAAAGCTGGCAGCCAGCAATTGTATTTTAAACAGCGGGGCGTTGGTTCGAATCCCCCTAGGGACGCCATCTTAATTTAAACAATAAAGCCTTCTCATTGAATCTGACTTATCCACCTCACAGAATGCTGTATTAATGCATTAATCAATTAATATGTGGTATTATACTAGTGATCATTAGCTCACGTTGCCATGCTCGGCCTGATAGTAGAGTCAATCAAAGTCTTGCATAGTTGGTAATATTGTCTGCGCGCAGGACTGTCATATTATAGGTGCCAAGAAAATTCCCTAATTTCATCTGAGTTATAAATATCATAAAACAGGAGGTAAATTCCATGAGTCCTATCTGTGGAATATTAAAAAGCAATAATGCTGATATCCAGGAAAAAATAAACGTTATGATGGATACATTTAGTCCAGGCAATTATCAATCAGCCTGGGTTGCCCATGATGGGTTGGTTCAACCATGGCGTAAAGATATAGCTATATCAGGAGATATATGTTCTGGCCAAGCTGTGATGAATTATCCTGAGAAAGCAAAAAAAGGCAAACCTGAAACGAGCAGTGACGGAAGGATTTCCGTGATCTATGAGGGTATTTTATTGAATGCTGTAGAATTGCTTAAAAAATTAGGGTTGGGCGGCAATGCCGCAGATTATAGTAACGCAAGCATAATAATGCGTTTGATTGAGCAGGAATATAAAGGTGATCTTGAAGACACTATGAAGAAGGCATCTGCACAAATTGATGGGGAATATTGCCTCGCGGCCAGTGACAGCAACCATCTGATAGTAATGAGAGATTTTGCAGGCCGCAGGCCGATTTTTTACGACAGTAATAGTGATATCATCGCTTTTGCTTCACAGAAGAAAGCTTTGTGGAATATCGGTCTGCGTAATGTAAAGCCCCTCAGGGCGGGAACGATGGCTATATTCAGTAAGGACAATATGCAGTTTGTTGGTTCATTGTTTACCAAAGAGCTGAACAGCGGTAAAGCTATCGATGATGCGCTTATTGTTGTCGACAAGTATAGTGCACTGGTAGTGAAATCGATTGAAAAAAGACTGGAGAATGTTGACAGGGCGGCAGTGCTTGTATCAGGAGGTGTAGACAGTTGCCTGGTTGCATATATTGCGAATAAGGTCGCTTTAAAAAAGGGCATTCAGCTGGTGGCATATACCGGAGGTGTCGAAGGGTCTGTGGATATTGAATATGCTGAAAAATTCACACGTGAAATGGGCATTGAGCATAAGGTAAGACGCCTTACTCAAGATGATATCGATAAATTAATCCCAAGGGTAGTACACGCTGTTGAAGAACGTGATTTTGTACAGGTCGAGGCTGGTATCGGCGTTTTCGCTGCAGTTGAGTGGGCCTGTAATGACGGCTTCAAAATAATCCTTTCAGGTCAAGGTCCTGATGAACTGTGGGGTGGATATAGCTGGTATCCTGAGGTCATTGCCAAAGACGGCTATGACGTCCTTGTTGAAAGGATGCGGGGTGACCTTGATAGATCAGATATTGAAACACTGGACAGGGAAATCAGGATAGCTATGGCCCATGGCGCATACATGGTTTTCCCCTTTATCGAAAGTGAAATCGTAGCGCTGGCCAGGAGTGTCAATCCCAGGCTAAAAATAAAGTCTGCCGATGATCGCGTCGGCAAGCACCCACACAGGGATGCAGCAAAGAAACTTGGACTCCCCACTTTATTTGCCGACCGGAGCAAAGAGGCTGCCCAGCACGGCACTGGAATACACAATAAGCTTGATTCCGTAGCACGCAAACACGGATTTATGCCTGAGATGGTTGCTCAGACCGGATACAACAGCACCGACATAAGCCAGGAAAAGCTTGCCAGTTCTACACGCTATGGGTATCTCTATACTGAAAAGAACATGTGGGAGATCCCTCAGCATATTCAATTCTTTTTTGACCACGTTGCGTATAAGGGCGGCCTTTTGAACAACGCCGAGCGAGAGAATATTGAGACGGTCCTGAACAAAGGGAAGTTATCACTAAAATAGCTTTCAGGCTACCGGTAAATATCTTCCACTGAGCAGAGTTCGGAATCATGCAGGAATAAATCATCGGGTTAATTGATCTTGGCGGCGTATTACACTGCATGCATTGATATTGCCCTGATACACGCGTAATTCCATAGCTTACGTGCAAAGACAATGTTACTGCATTGATTTTCTATTACTTCGGAAAAGGACTCAAGCAGTTTAATAATATAAGCCCCCCTTTTTTTAATAGTACTTTAGTACTATCCCCGTTATTCAAAATGAGGCTATTTATACGTGATCTATTACGTAAGTACTGGCATGCATAATACTTAATGCCTATTTACCTGTGGCTCTGATAATTCTATATTGAGACTAGGGATTAATAGGCCGGGCAGACCGGTGAAATGAATATTATATTCACAGGGGCATAGCATGAACAAAATAAAAAATTCAACTGAAAAGGGTTTTACTCTAATAGAACTACTGGTTGTTATATCCATCTTGGGCGTACTTGCGGCTGTCGTTGTGCTTAATGTGACCAAATACATAGGTTCAGGGCAGAATGAAGCTGCTGCAACAGAGCTTACTAATGTGCAGACTGCGGTGGCAGCCTATATGTACGATCACACCGGCGCAGTTCCATCTGATACGGATGCCCTGTCCCCGTATTTTCTGGGGACCCCGAATGGCACGTATACCATCGATGGCGCAACAGGTAAAGTAACCCAGACACTTTATCCGTAATGTATTACAAATGAAGTCTAGTTTGAAAAACTGCCAGCTTGCATGGTTGTCTTGAGAAGCCAAAATGAACAAAAACGAGAATCAACAAATTATAAAAACACCACCTAAAAAATCAGCGCCGGCACCGCTTAAGGACAGGGTGTTGTACGGAGCGCTTACTATAATTGCCGGTGTGCTTACTGTGATCGCTCTGGTTTGCGTTATCATGTTTCATACTTCGGCGGGATTTCTGGATAATATTTTCACCGGTCATGGGACGGGCATGACGAGTATGCATGACAAGATTAAGGTTGATCTAGAGAACTCCAAATTGACCGGCGCAAACGGTGATTTAAATTCATCGCCATATATTGAATCCGGGTATGGAAATGTCGGGGCAGGCAGTATGGGCGGAGATTCCAGTAACGAGGCGTCAAATGCTGCCGGTGATACTGGAGAGAGTGATATCGCCAGTGACAGCTTAAGCTCGCTTGACGGCGGCGATACTACAGGTGGGGATGCTGGTAGTTCCGGCGATATATCGACCGGCAGCACCGGAGGTTCAGATGACACCTCTTACGCAGATGATGGTGATGGAACAGCAGGGGATGATGATTACTCCGATACCAGCAGCACAACTACTATAAACCGTATAAAAAGCGCATGCTTCGGTGGCGTAGGCCGCTGCTATGTCGGGGAATAGGGTTGTTTCGTTCCAGGCAAGCTGATCAATTTTTATAGCTAACGAACAAGACGCATCGATTTTTAAGTACCCGGGTATACTGTTTAATTCGTCCGGAATAATCCCCATTTAATCCATATGATACCGGTTTATATATTTTTAAAGCCTGCTGACAATAGCTATAATTAGATTAGATTCTATATTCGGAAAAACAGCATTTTTATTATGAAGTATTGGCGATGGGTTACCTCCATATTCCTGGTGATAGCTTCATTAATCTGCTGCTTATCCTGCAGCCTCCCAATTACTTCCAAAACTGATAATTCAACACGGCCAGCGTCCTCTTTGCCTGCCCAGGTTGACGCCTATAAATTTGAGGTGGGAAATATATCGGTAATTCCACAGGAAGCACGGGTTGGAACATTCATGACAGTCAGCCTGCCGGTAAGGAATATAGGGAGTCGTAAAAACGCCTTCATTGCTACTTTATATGTAGATGGTAATGAATATATCACGCGGGATATCACGCTTGCTCCGGGAAACGGCGGGTCCTTAACCTATGTATTATCTAATCTCGGTACCGGCACTCATGAAATCTCTGTGGCCGGAGTAAAAAGCAGTTTAATCATTTACGCTGTGAACAGCTATACAATTCCTAACAACAAGGATTACAGGCTCCATTACACATCACTGGAGTATACGCCTCTGCCTCCTCTGCCGCATCTATCTACAGATCATTTTACCCCGCCCGTGATACCGTTCTTTATTACGCGAATCGATTTCCGCTATCCATATCCCCAATCGTTTGAAATAATTGATTCCAGAGGCAAACAGTTATACAGCGCAGAAAATGCATATCAAGCTGGTGTCATAGTCCCTGATATTCAGGTTAATGGAGATTTTAGCATTCAAATGCAGACAAGCCAGCCGACCGCCGATGTGAGATCTGAATATTTTGGATTCAACAGTTGGAGATGGGTAATAGCATATTACTGGCCGGAAGTATCTACTGTGGAAGGTATTGAGAAGAGCTTTAGCCCTTAGCCAGTGCCGCCGCAGGCTTGTTTTGAGACCCCTGCAACGGCACCCCCGGGTGATATTAATCAGGAGGAAAACTGATTAAGTATCGTTTTAGCATATATATAGAGTACCCTAAGATTGTTATTAAGGGTATCACCTAACGGTACCGGTTTTCATAGTATTATAGTAATGGTCCGTACTATTACGCTGCTTCCAATAAATAAAAAGACCCTGCTGCCTGTGCCAGCAGGGTCTTATCAATATGGTTAACAACCGTAACTATTTATACCAGCTATCATCTGATGGGATCCGCATAGTAGCTCTGCTAACGTGGTCGTGTATTATCACGCCTATCAATGCTATCGCCGGTAAACACAACGCCAAAAGGACCAATAGTTGTATCATTTGCTCACCTCGTTGCCTTTATTCAAAGTACCTATTACTATTTCCTACATATTATTGTAGGACCGCTGCAATGCCGCGTCATCATTGAAAATAGTGACTATTATTATTGTGTTTCTAATTGTTTCGATTAGGTATTCCATGTAACTTGATGATATTATTACTTCAATAGTGTTATTATGCAGTTAGGCAAATATATAGATGGTGTGACAGAAATTGCGTCAATACATGCAATGTAATGTCTGTGGCACAATGAATGTTGAGAGTGCATATTACTGCATCCGCTGCGGCGGGACAATTCAGAAAAAAGACTTTGTCGTACGTCCTCATCAGGGCAGGGGCGGCAGCGTTGCGGCACCAGGTTCACAGCATTTTGCCTGTTACAGATGCGGTTCCACGAATCCGGCTGGAGCTGTTGTATGTGTGAATTGCCACGAATACTATTATTACGTATGTCCCTATTGCAATAATTGGGTTGGTAAATATCTTTCTCATTGCCCGGTTTGCTTAACAGAAATGCGGCCGCAGGCAAATTATAACCCGTATCAAATCAGGGAATTGGGACAAAATAAGCCTCAAAAGAAACGGGTATTGGGTACCATTTTGTCGGTTTTGTTGTCCGGGGCTGTCCTAATAGTGGGCCTGGACTTCTTGCTGAACAAGCCGATTTCCTCCATAGTATCTGAATCACAGCCGGCAGCTAATGCATCACAACAAGTATCTGAAACTTCAACTGGGCGATGGGCTGTATCAGGCAGTACTCTTTCTCCTGCACCGGATACTACACCTACCCCGGTTTCGACTATTACAGATCCATCTATAAGTGTTGCTGGACAGGATATTGAGGTTGAATATATTCTGCCGTCCAGCTCTATGGATAGCGGATCAGGCAGCTCAAGTACAAAATATGTTGATACATATCTGCAAGAGAAATTTTCGACATGGGGGCATTGTTCGGGCGGCAGTTGTAAAAGCAGCTGCGGTTATTAATACTGACTGAAGACTGCTTTTAATCCGGCCAGCAGGGCATATCGGAATTTTATGTCTCTTTTGTCAGGTCTACCAGTTCGTAATCCAGGCTTTCGGCATGGATTTTTTTAAGAAGTCCTGTAAATGCATCTGCGGTGCATACAATCACAACTGGTAACCCGCAATGCACTGCTTCAATTGCAGCCTCTGAGACACCGTACTGATATTTTGGTTCAAATCCGGCACGGCGTAAGGCCACCAGAGCTTCAATCCCAATCGCCCCTATATGTATGGTAGTGCTTAGATGAGATTTAAGCAGATGCAGGTCTACCGCTGCGGAGCCGCCTTTATTGATAGCAGGTACCTGTATAACTGTCATCTTCTTAATTTTCAGGTCTACCAATCCCTCGATACTGGTTATCCCCGCATCCTGCCCCTTTTTTACAGAAGCAAGAGAAATTCCCCTGGCCGGGCCACCGGCATCCGGACTGGCAAAGAGAAGGCCGTCTTTCATTATGAGCCCTACCGCTTGCCCTTTGACTAAATCGCTCTCGGCTATGGCGGCACAGGTAGTAATATCAGTGATAATACCGTTAACGCGTGAAAGGTAATCGCGCAGTTCCCGCAGCATCTCAAGCATCCAGTTAACGCCAGTTACACTCACGCTGTAGCTGGAGCGCCCTGTTGATATGACAAATCCGTCCACTACCATTTTCTGTATGTAATCTGATATCGCTTGCGGAGTGATCCCAAGTTTGGATGCGATCTGCCTCTGCTGGATGTTCGGCCCGGATGCTGCGATTTCCACAAGGATTTCAAATCTTGTAGCAGAATATTTATTTTGAAGAATTTCTATCATTTTTTAATATTATCATCTCATAAATTGTGTCTTGATGCCGGTTGCATCGATTTATGAAACGGTCTGTTCAAGAATGACCATGCCCATGAATATAATCTATATATTTGCGGATAGCTGAGGCAGCCCGGGAGAATGAAGGAAAGACAGGCAAATTAAGTGAAACAAGCTTTGATTGCATCTCATCCATCAGTGCCCTGCCATCATGGCTGACGGCAAAATGTAAAACAACGGCTATGGGTTTACTTACTACCCTGGTGATTTCTGTGACCACCTGCGTAAAAAATGATGCTGGTATTCTGCGGTTGAGCAAAGCATACATGTCGAATGGAAACTGCATCATTATTATGTCAATCTGGCTGGACTCTGACACCAGTTTAACCGCATTGACATGGGCATCGGTATTGCTGTAAAGAGACATATCGATCGGATTTCTGAAGATGCTCCCCGCTTCCGAGCCATATATATTGTGAAGGCCCTTGCGGATATCTCCATGAAGTAAGGGTATATGCAGTCCTTCGCCGGCGATCTCATCCGAGGCCTGTACCGCTATCCCGCCGCCTACGCCAAAAAGAGCTACATTCTTTCCGGCGGGACGTTTAAATTTATTAAATATCAGGGCCACATCCACCAGTTCCGACATGCTGTTTACCTGTATGGCGCCTGCCTGTTTGATAAGGTCATGCCATATATCAGCTTTGCCGGCAACGGCGCTGGTGTGCGATGCGCATGTCCGGGCGCCTGTTTCAGTAGTTCCACCTTTGTTTATTACTATCGGCTTGATGGAAGCCGCCCTTCTCAATACTTTGCTGAAGCGCTTACCGTCTTTAACTCCTTCAATGTACATCAATATGATCTTTGTATCCGGATCGTCAGCCATATATTCCAGGTAATCTGTTTCATTCAGGTCGGCCGCATTGCCGTAGCTGATTGCTTTGCTGAAAAAGATGTCCCTTGAAAAAGCATCCCTGATGCAGAATATGCAGTTTCCCCCGCTCTGCGATATCAGCCCGGCAGTTCCCGGCTTCTGCGGGAAACCGGTCTGATCGGGATATTGTGATGCAAAAGTGAGTCCTGACTGGGGATTATAGATACCCATACAATTGGGCCCGATAATGCGTACCCCCGATTTGCGAGCGATCCTGAGTATCTCCTTTTCCAGGTTTTTCCCGATCTCATCTTCTATCTCACTGTACCCTGATGTAAAGAGGTGAACAGCTTTTACACCTTTGATACATGCATCCTCAATTAATTGTGGGGTGAACCTGGCAGGTATTGCTGATACTAACAGGTCCACGGGTCCGGGTATATCTTTAATATTGCGGTAAATCTCAATGTCATAAAAACGCCCACCCGAGGGATGCACGGGGTAAATCTTACCTTTGAAACCAAAATCCCACAGACTTATCGCGTATCTCTGGGCCATATTGGGTGTAGAAATGTCCTGTGAAACCCCGGCGATAGCAATTGAGGATGGTTTAAAGACAGAATCAAGTGAAAATTCAGGCATGTCCGCCTCCGCATCTGAAATACAAGTTTTGATGATTGTATATTTATTTAAGAGCATATTCAAGCCTGATGACTGATGGGGGGAGTGCTTTCAATCTATAGTCCAATCAGGCAGAATGTCCCCGGTGTTGATGCTGTAGTTAAATAAAAAGGGGATAAATATATTGAAAGTTGATGGCTGGTTAAATACATTGTATTTGTGGTCTACTTGACACAACGGTTATTTTATAACTAATATAATCAGGTTCTTTACATGCGGGTGTAACTCAGCGGTAGAGCGCTTGCTTCCCAAGCAAGATGTCACGGGTTCGAATCCCGTCACCCGCTCCATTTCCCTCTAAAATATCAGCGAAGGAACATACCGTTCGCTATATGCGGGGCATAGTCGACACTTACTAACTTTGCAGACTAATTAGACAGAATAGTAAGTAATATATTGATATTCGAGTATCGCTAATTGGCTTTTCTGATCCAGGATTTGAATAACGGCTGATTACCCGGGATGCTCTCATCGTTATACCAGCGGACTGTGGACGTAACAGTGCATGGTAATTCAGTACCGTCTTTCTTGTAGAAACTGATTCTATAATCTATGACATATCCTTTTTTCTCTACTTCAAGCTGCAGCACTTCTCCGTCTGAGGGATTGACACAGATATTGCTGATGGGCTGCCCCACGATGTCTTCAACATCATAACAAAGCAGGTCCATCAGCGGCTGGTTTACATCAACAAAGCGGCCGTCACCTGTGGTGATAAAAATGGCGTCTTTAGATTGCCTCATAATTGTGCGTGTGATGTTCTTACCGGCAAGCAGTCTCTGGTATGACAGTATGTTTTCCAGATCATCCCTTTCCAGCTCCGCGACACGCGGGCGAATGCTGGATACATCAATAGCTGATACCTGTTCACTAATAACTGAAGTTTTCATTATCAACACCTCATTCAGGTTGAATCTATTATGTCGTCAATATTTTCTTTACGAACATAAGCATAAGCCTTTGCTGATATTGTGAACATCACCCATCGGTACTTTTTAAGGTAGTACTTTGGTGGGGTATGCTCCATGAAAATAGGTTAAGTTAAAAGAAAATAATTATGTCAAGTGATAAATCGACAAGCGCAATTGCCTGTGAAGGCAGTATATGATAGACTTTTTATCTGGTTTTGCAGAGATGCAGGCCATTAATCAGGGGCCGTTAGCTCAGTTGGTAGAGCAACTGACTTTTAATCAGTGGGTCGTAGGTTCGATTCCTACACGGCCTACCACCGATATTACGATTGGAAATCCTGATTTTCCCTGCATCGGGGATCTGAACCTGAGTAGCATCAGGCAATTACTGGCAGAGGAGCATGTGCATATAAAATGCGCGGATACGGGCGGTACCTATGGTAGAACAATCGAGTTCGACCTTGATACCGGGGAAGTCATAGTTACAAGTAGAAGATTGCGCGAAACCACAAGTATTTAAACATGGCAGGTGTTGCGGGACATGTACTATAACCATGAAACTTGTGAAAACCGAAGGTATAATCAAGCATCAAGTATGTTAATACTGATTTTCGTAATCCTCACTGGTGGCATTCTCGTCACAGGCTGTATGTCAGACACATATACGGGTTGGGCTGGCACTACTCAACGCGGGGTAAGGTTAAAATACTATAAATTGTTCAACATATAGGTATAAATTTGACATCGATAGTGCCAGTTAGATAAATAGCTTCCAGATAGTATTGCCCAATCAGCCCCGGGATTATAATCATCAAACAAAGGGGGCAAGCCAATTGACATGCCCCCTGACTTTATCCTTCGTGATATTGTATTAATTTGTACGTCTTCTCATTATTAAGTGCAAAGTGCTCGCAATACCCAGCATGAATAACCCTATGATTCCGTAGATGAGGAAATCATTGTTGGCAAATTGGTCTACTGTGAAACTGCCGGCTGAAACGCTGTTAACGTAAACATCATATGTACCGGGTACATTTCGGCTCACCTGGAAGTGAACGGATGATGTTTGTCCTTCAGTGAGAGTAATGCCCTTACAATCCACCTCCTGTCCGCTAACGTATAATGCTACCCTGGCATCGCCACTGGAATTGCCATTATTAGTCAGGAAGGCTGTTACGTCTAACCTGTCCCCTGGACCTACTCTGTTTGCTGCTATACTCGCGCTTTGTACGATAATGTTGGACATTGGCACTGGACCAGTCGGCGACTGCACTGATGATGAGCTTCCGGAAGTACCCTGTCCGGCAGGCCTGATCAGATCGCAACCAAGTGTTTTAAATATTATTTCATTACCATAGACAGTACAGGCCGCACTAAAAAGCTTTTTAATGGATCCCCCGATATCCAGCCCAATCCCTGCCCCATGAAGCCCTGTATCAATATTTGTAACATTTGCGGTGGTAACACGTGCAGCCTTGGCAACTACATAATATGTTGTGCAAGGTTTCAGATTACCGATAGTGGCTCTAAATGTGCCATTATCACAGTTTACTGTTTGGGTGGATTCAAAAGTATACTGACCGGATTTTTCTCCATATTCAAATGAGACAAGTGCACAGGGTACCCATCCCGTTAACTGGGTCAATTCTCCATTAAGTACAGCTGAAGAATATGTGATCGATGTTGCGGGTAATGTTGATACCAGGGGCCAGGGATACGGCATATGGCTCAGAACAGGTGATGGCAAAAACAACAATGGAAACAGTAATATAGCACTGAGTATGCAAAGTAACGCCCGTTTCATATAACCTCCTGCTTGTATCCTGGTTCAGGTGTTTACTGGGTTAATATAATAACGTAATTATCCCTTGATAACAGGGACTTAAATAGTTCATTTTTCCTCGCCTTTTTTATGAGTATTTTTATCTTCTAAATGACTTAATAGCAGTCTATTCAATTTATCTTGATAAATCTCAAATTTGCTCAACCTTTCTTTAATAACATCAATCTCTTTATCTTTAGCAGTACGATACTCTATTTCTTCATTGTTTTTATTCTTGCCAACCTTATATGTAATTACAAGAACTAACCATAACAACCCAAAACCAAGCAAGACTATTAAAGGAATCACCCACCCTAACATTGTTAAAATACCCTCGTAATTTGGGAATTTACATATAATTGCCTTTGATAAAAGGGTAAATAAACTTGCTGCAAATAAAACAGGAACAACAGTATCTTTGAAACCTTTATATAGCGATATCCATAATCCCCTCTTCCTATCCATACTACAATTGTACCACTAGTTACAAATAGGTATTTACTGGCAAAATTATATATCTGTCCCTGTCGTAGGGGGATAATTACGTATAATAATCCTAAGTTCAATTTGATTCAATAGCCTGCCACTGATGCATCCTGGCAAATAATATAGGCGTGCGACACTAAATCAGCGTATCCTCCCGATACTTAATTAAAAGCAGCATTCTCCTAATATCAGGAAAATACTGTCTCTCACAGCATGTAATTTTGTAAGTAATACAATTACATATTACAGAACAGGAAATTAATAATCGATAATAAAAACGATCAAGTTAATGCAGTGCTGTATATGCGTAATGTATTGATCAATTAAGAAGTGACATAAAAGGAGTGGCTGGTAGATGTACATGTGATTTTCACTGATTTCTTGCTTGCTGTTATACTAATCCACTAATAATCGGTAATGGAACTACGATCTAACCAAACCTCTTCTGGCAAAGGCATGGTAATGGCCGTGGCATTTCTTTGTGCCTTTATCTGGTCAGGCTGCGGGTTTTATGCTTTCAGCTTGTTCATAAAGCCGCTGCAGGATGCCTTCTCATGGGAGCGCGGCGCTATCATGGCTGCCTTTACAATTACGTTTCTTCTTTCAGGAACGTTATCGCCACTAACGGGAACGGCAATTCACCGCTGGGGCGCAAAAAAGATTGTTATTATCAGCGCAATTATCTTCGGGGCAGGGTTGCTTGGCCTGAGTACAGTGAACGGCCTGGTCCAGTATTATATTTATAGCGGTCTAATGGGACTGGGAATGACCGGTATAGGCCCTATACCGGCCAGTACCATAATAACCTACCATTTCCATGAAAAAAGGGGGCTTGCCATAGGCTTCATGTCGGCTGGTGTGGGTCTGGGTGGACTAGTATTTAGTCCGCTTATTTCAAGCGTATTGATCCCCGGCTTTGGCTGGAGGATGACCTACGTAGTAATGGCCGCTTTCTCACTGATATCACTGATATTGCTAACAACGCTGGCATTCAGATCTAATTCTAAGACTGCTAAACCGGATAATAACGATAGCCCCAATACCTATACACCACCTATGCTTCACGGGGTGACATTAAAGCAAGCGACTGGGAAAATGGCTTTCTGGTTCATCATTGTAGTTGTATTTTTTACGCAATTAGCCCAGGTCGGGGCGATTCAAAATCAAATACCCTATATGAATGATATGGGCTTTCCTGTTGGACTGGCTTCAATATGTCTGGGAATTATAGGATTGGCCAGCGCAGTAGGCAAGTACCTGTTTGGTTGGCTATGCGACCATATCAGAGCCAACCACGCAAGTTTTATTGGCATTGGACTACAGGCAGCAGGCATTATTTTACTGCTTAATATAAACGAGGCTTCGCCTGCTGCGCTCGCTATTGGATATGCGCTTGTTCTCGGCCTGGGGACGGGCGCATGGTTGCCAACTCTATCCATGATGGTAAGCGAAAATCTTGGTACTAAAGAATACGCCAAAATATTTTCCGTTGCCTTTCTAAGTTATGCTGCAGGAACAGCACTGGGGCCATTGGTGACTTCTATGATATTTGATTATTCCGGTGATTACCATATCGCTTTCATTTCTCTACTGGCCATGTATATTATATCGGTGCCTGCTGCGTTATTGATAAAAGAAGCAGGTAAAGCAGGTGGGACTGCTGAACAATATTTATAAATCACAATAAAACTGTAGAAATAATCATACTGGAATACACATAATAGCCGTTAACGGCTATTAATTAAATGTATGTCAAGTACCTGGCATGACATTTTCTATTGAATAGGTAATAGCAAAGATCAAGTTATATAAAGTTAGTAATAATATTATGCGGATTAAATAAAACTGATTGCAGGTTTTCAATGGTACCATTATGCTTAGAGGGTATTAGGTGTGTAAGAACGTTAATACCGTAAACGGAGATTATTAAAATCAGGTAATTAATAAAATTTACCTGTTACAGCTTATGCCGAATTGTACTTGAATAAGCAGTTTTATAATCGTACTCTGTAATAAACAAAGCCGCTTTTAATTTAATGGTGCTGTCCTACGAAAGATTAACTGATATACAGTCAGTCTTTCACTTGCTTTAGCCTGGGTTTTCTTTTCCTTTTATAATTTAGATTGAAAATAACCCAGTCACGGCCAATCTTCTGGCCTTCTAATTTACCCTGTTTTAGAAGCGTTCGGACCTGTCGTTCAGAGACACCTATTAACCTGGAAGCTTCATATGTGGTATACATAATCACCTCTCCTGTATTTTATTATAACCGTCAGCGGCTATAATAATCAAGGCGTTGTTTACCATTGAATTTAATAGACTACGTGTCTATGAAGATGACGTGAAATATGGAATATAGAGACACATTTATTTAACTGGTAAATAATAAGTATTACCGCTTACGGTTATAACGCAATATATGTTTCGTCCTTATAGCGGATAGACTTCTGTATATAGACTATGTAATTAACTACTGTGTTTTAAGCGCCAGACTAATACGCTTACGCTCAATATCGATATTTAATACAGTGACTGCCACTCTTTGATTGATTTTTACAATGGCAGTCGGGTCTTTTACAAATTTATCCGATAGCTGGCTGATATGAATGAGACCATCTTGATGCACGCCTATATCAACAAAAGCTCCAAAGTTGGTCACATTAGTTATTATTCCGGGAAGTACCATCCCCTGTTTAAGATTATCAATACTTTTAATTTTAGCAGTAAAACTAAATACTTCAAATCGCTTACGCGGATCACGTCCAGGTCTACTGAGTTCTGCCAGGATATCGGTTAAAGTTGGTAATCCTACCCCATCCTCAATATAGACTGAAGGATCTATTTTTTTCAGGAGTTCCAGGTTATTTATAAGTCCGGCTACTGAGATGCAGCCGAGATCATTTGCTATACGCGATACCAGGCTGTAATTTTCCGGATGCACGGCACTGGCATCAAGCGGGTTTTCCCCATCTTGTATACGTAGGAACCCTGCTGCCTGTTCATAAGCCTTAGGACCGAGCCTGGGTACTTTTCTCAATTCATTGAGGCTGCGGAATGGCCCATTAAATTTCCTGTACTCAAAAATATTATTTGCCAGCATGGGTCCAAGCCCTGAAACATATGAAAGTAGCTGCTTGCTGGCAGTATTCGCCTCCACACCGACTTCATTAACACAGCTTATTACAACGTCATCAAGGCGGGTTTTTAATTTAACCTGGTCTACATCGTGCTGGTATTGCCCGACACCGATGGACCTTGGATCAATCTTGACTAACTCCGCAAGCGGATCTAACAGTCTGCGTCCTATTGACACAGCGCCGCGTACCGTCAAATCCACATCGGGGAACTCTTCCCTGGCGACCTGAGAGGCCGAATAGATCGAAGCTCCACTTTCATTAACCATCAGTATTTGTACCGTATCAGTTAGTCCAATAGAGCGAACAAATTCTTCTGTCTCGCGCCCGGCTGTGCCGTTTCCGATGGCGACAGCATCAATATTAAATTTCCCTACAAGCTCCCTGAGAGTATGTTTTGCGGTATCACTACTTTGCCTGGATTGTTCAATATAAATAGTGGTTGAGTGCATCAGGTTCCCCTGCCGGTCCAGGCAGACAACCTTACAGCCGGTGCGATAGCCCGGATCAATAGCCAGTACTACTTTTTGCCCCAGCGGAGGTGACATGAGCTGATTTCGAATATTACTGGCAAAAACTTTTAAAGCTTCTGCATCGGCACGTTCTTTAACCTTATGCCTTACGTCATTTTCCAGCGAAGGCGCAATCAGCCGCATATAGCTATCCTCCATGGCTGTCAGCACCTGCTTTGCTGATTCATTATTGCCTTTAATTAAACGTCGCTGCAATAAAGATAATGCTTTTTCTTCCTCTGGACGTATAGTTACGCTAAGCATACCTTGATTTTCACCGCGAAATATAGCCAGTATGCGATGTCCTGGAATCTTTGCAACTGGTTCCTGCCGGTTGAAGTAGTCCTGGTATTTAATACCCTCATTTTCCTTTCCCCTGGCTGCTTTTGAGAACATAATGCCATTTTTCTCAAAGAGTTCACGCATTATCTGCCTGATTTCAATATCTTCACTTATCCATTCCGCCATAATGTCCCTGGCTCCGGCGAGGGCTTCCTCAACAGAAGTAACCCCTGCAGACTCATCCACGAATACAGCAGCTTCTTTTTCCGGGTCAAGATCGCCGCTCTGGGTATAAAGCAATCGGGCTAACGCTTCAAGACCTTTTTCCCGTGCAATAGTAGCCCGTGTACGGCGCTTTGGCCGGTAAGGCAAATAGATGTCTTCCAGTGCGGTTATTGTACTTGCCACCTGTATGGATTTACTTAAATCGTCAGTAAGCAACCCGCGTTCCACGAGTGAATTTAATATAGCTTCCCGGCGGTTGTTCAATGATGCGAGCTGTGCCAGCATATCCCTTATGCCGGTGACGATGACTTCATCTAAAGAACCTGTTCTCTCCTTGCGGTATCGGGCGATAAAGGGAATTGTGGCTCCGTCTTTAAGCAGTGCTTCAACCTCTTTGACCTGCCATGGCTCAGTTCCCAGCGTATTGGCGATGTGGTGATAATCGGACTCAATCAAGTAGGCTTGTCCTTAAAAAGATATGATATGCAATATAACAGCAGCTAACCTGGAATTGTATCATTATCCAGTCAGGCATCATAATGAGGCCACCTGTTATATAACAGGTGGCCTCTATTAACAGGTGTATCCAGCAAATAACGATTACGTATTAGGTTTAAGCAGTGAACGCAGCTCTCTTTTTAACACCTTGCCAACGGCACTTATAGGCAGTTGGTCCATGAACTCTATCACCTTAGGCACTTTATAAGGAGCTTCCCGTTCTTTAATATAATTAAGGATTTTTTCTTTCTCTGAATCGCTCCTTTCAATGCCGGGTTTGAGAACTATTGCTGAAGCTACCAACTCTGCTCCAGGTCTTGCCGGGTCCGGCAACCCGATGGAAGCAGCAATATCCACGTCGGGATGCTGGCAGATCACTTCGTCAAGTTCTCGGGTGAAAACTTTAAAACCGGATACATTAACCATGTCTTTCAAGCGGTCCACGATAACAAGATAACCGTCTTCATCCATGGTAACTATATCTCCAGTATGCAGCCATCCATCACGCAGCGTGTTGGCCGTTTCCTCAGGTTTATTATGATAGCCTTTCATAACCTGCGGGCCTTTGACGATGAGTTCTCCTGGCTCTCCGATCGGGACCGGCTCCCCGGTGGAAGGATCGACAACTTTAACTTCCGTGTCCGCTATTGGCAGCCCGACTGAACCGGCTTTATGCTTGCCGTAACGCGGATTTGAAGTTATCAAAGGACTTGTCTCAGTCATGCCATATACCTCGATCAGCTTTCCTTCTCCCACTATGTTTTCAAGTTCCTTAATATATTCAACAGGGAAAGGCGCTGCGCCGCTAGCACACATTAAAAGCTGAGAAAAATCAAGCTGTCTGAACTCAGGCTTCTTAATTAACTCCATAAATATAGTTGGCACTGCAGTAATAACAGTTGGTTTATACTCTTTGTAGATTCTGATTATGGCGTCGTAATCTCTTGGATTAGGTACTGCTACCTGCGGTGTGGCCATCATAAAGCAGTAGAGGCAATTCAAAAGACCGGCCTGGTGGAAAAGCGGGAATGGACACAAGATACGTTCCTGTCCCTTTTGCCCGTCAGTGAAATTTTGCCACTGTATCATATGTCTTGCTATATTCCTGTGGGTCAGCACTGCTCCTTTTGACGGCCCGGTAGTGCCACCTGTGTATTGCATGAGAAAAGGGAAAGTATCATCGACTTTAACCTGGACAGGACTGTCAGGATATTCATTCATTAAGTCTGTAAATCTTAACGTACTTATGGAAGATGCTGGCAGATTGATTGGCTGTTCAACAGGAAGAAAGTCGTTAAAACCGGTTAGAACGATGGCTTTTAAATCAGTATTAGCCATAACCTGGCTAACATTGTTCCAGAACAGGTCCAGGGCTACCAGTACTTTGGCCCCCGAATCATTAAGCTGATACTCAAGTTCCCTGGGTGTCAGCAACGGACTTACCCCTGACAACACGCATCCAGCCTTGGCAATACCCGGTATCGCTATGTAATAGGCCGGCAGATTCAACGAGTATACTCCAACAACATCACCCTGCTTTAGCCCCATCTGAATAAGAAAATTGGCGAACCTGTTGGAAAGGTTGTCCAGTTCTCTAAAGCTGATGTCCTTTCCCGAGTAGCTGATCGCCGTAATGTCAGGCACTTCGTTTACGGCTTCCGCAAAAAGGTCGGTATACGTTTTATTCTCGGGATAGTCGAAGTGGTCTTTTACGTGCGGATCGAAAGATTTCTTCCAGAACTTGCTTGCGTAAGGATCATTCGTCATGCCTCACCTCCTCATTTTTTACCTTACAACAATTAACCGTATGCCGTTACACAACCTCGCAACCTTATTATTTTCAGGCAACCGGTGTAAGGCCAGTACATTCCGATAAAGATATTGCCTTGCACCGTGTTGCCCATATTTTATTGTGTAAACCGCTTTACATTTCTATCACTGATATTTCTTCTATGCTTCGAGCAAATTATAAACATCTGATTATAGAGGAAAATTACCAGTCTTTATCATTGGTAAGCAGGAACAGATCCGTCCAGTTTGATCCGCCGAAACCACTGGCCAGTGCCTGTTTAACTTTACGGGTGACCTGGTGCTCTCCCGCATCTTCCCGGAGTTGCAGTGCGGCTTCAGCAACACGGACTGTACCTGAATCACCGATAGCATTTGTGCACATTACTCCTCCCGATGGAGAAATAGGAAATGAACCTTCTCTGCTGGTGAGCCCTTTTTCAATTAATTTCCAACCCTGGCCTTCAGGACATAGCTGGAAATCTTCCAGGAAGAAAGGATGGAAGAACGGGCATGGATCATACATCTCCATGAGCTGTATTTCTTCCAGCGGTTTGGTGATATGATTGCGTTTGAGGATTGTTTTTCCTGCTTCAGTTTCAGTGTTCCTGCGTACTCCTCCTCCAGCCATGTGGTCCCATAACCCGCCGCCTTCCTCGGCATGTACGGTAACATGGTCTTTGATCCATACAGGCTTTTTAGTTATTTTTTTCGCCGCTTCTTCGCTGGCTAAAATAAGAGCACAGGCGCCCAGACTGGTTGGGCAAATCATAAACATAGTCAAAGGATAGAGCACCATTCTGGCGTGCATTACCTGTTCGGGGGTAAACCTTTCCCTGACATGTGCGTTGGGATTGCGTGCAGCATTTTCCGAAGCAAATGATCTTACCAATGCACCTATCTCAATGGGGCAGCCGCTGCGTCCCATATAATCATTAGACATGATGGCCAGGCCACTCAATGCGCCCACAGAAAAATTCCTCTGATAGGCAGGATCATAGATAGTACTTATGGCTGGCTGTACATCACCTTCATCATGCTTCTCCCAACCGACTACCATAGCAGTATCGCAATATCCAGAAGCAACGTTGTACCAGGCCGTTACAACCTCCATCGTTCCCACGGTGCCTCCGGTATTCATTTTAAATCCAGATTTTCCAATGCTTCCTGAGTAATCTGCCAACAGCCCATCATTAAGATAGTGTCCCTCAAAGAGATCCATATTGCCGATAACGACAGTCTCAATGTCTTTCCTGGTGAGTTGAGCATCTGTCATCGCATAGTTAACCGCCTCAAATATCATCTCCCCGTCATTTTGATATGGCCTGCGGCTGGTATGTCTTGTAATCCCGATGCCCACAATAGCAACTTTTCTAGACATTAAGTCCTCCTAAAATTATTTGCAGGATATGATTAATAAATTCATATATACTAAAATAAATGCAAAATAAAACTTCCCCACATCACGAAATACTAGACGAATAAATTTTATCATAATTAAAAAGCGGGCATCCAATTTAAATTAGAGCATAAATATTATGTCTAACTATTAATATTCTCTTATGTGTTCGGATTATAATTATTCAGTTGTAGGTCCGTGTGAAATTGAGGCAACGATCGCATCATTGAGTTGTTTTGCATCGGCATAGGGAGATTTAGTTTCCTCCCTGTTATGCATCTGTATTGCACCTGTCGGGCAGGAGCTTACACAAAGCCCACAACCGATACAGCGTTTCTTATCGACAACTGCCAGTTCTTCCTTCATTGTCAATGCTTCCATCGGGCACCTGGCAATACAATCCGCGCAGCCAATACATTCATCAGCATCAACGCCGGAGATGAAGCTCGACAAAGCAGCAGGCCCGTTTTGAGCGTACTTTTTCATGGCTTGTAAAGTCGCACAGTGACATATACAGCAGTTACATATGAAATCTATATACTTGCCAGTGTTGCTTACGCTGTGGACCAGACCTTCTTCCTCCGCCCTTTTAATCACGGCATAGGCTTCTTCTTTTGAAATCAGTTTGCCTAAACCGTATTCGGCCATGTAGTGCGCCCCCGGTCCCACTGCAAGGCAGACATCCTTCGGTTTGCTGCAGGGATTACCCAGCAATTCCCCCATCTGGCGGCAATGGCAATGAACGACAGCTATATCTTTGGCCTTATCGATATATGACTGCAATTTATCATAAGGTTGGATAGTCCTGTCGTTAGGAATATTTTGATCTACTACAATTATTCGTGCATAGGGTACTTTGGAGAAAAAATCTTTATTTTCCTTTCCTTTTTGAGTGATGGCCTCAAAGTATTTTGCAAATAGAAGGGCAATTTTTTTTGTCTTCTCATTGACGATTCCTGTTAACAGCTGGTTCTCCATCATCCCGGGTACCAGGGGGAACAGTATGTAGTAACGCTTATCATCAACCTTGATTGAAAATAGCAATCCTTTTCTGGCCATACCTTCAAGTATTTCTGCAACTCCTTTAAGGTCTAGATTAACCTTATCAACGAGCATATCTGCTGAAACCGGTGTCTCAGGAAGGATGCCAGCCAGCCTTGCCTCTTCTTCAGTGAACAGTTCATCCAGTATGTTATAGTAATCCTGACACTTGACAGTTGGGACTCCTCCACCCCTGCGCTCAATTGCGTCAGCCAGTTTCTCATATGTAGTTTGCTTCATGTGCTACCTCCCTTTATTGGTTATACTGTTCTATGTCAGGATGGCTTTTTCCTGCCAAACCTTTCATAGTATACAGCGGGTATAAGATTTTTGTCTTTGTATAAAATGAATTTGCATGGCTCTTTGCCGGGGTTACCGGACGGTTCTGTTACCCAGATAGGAAATCCGTTGATTTCCATGGGTATCAGGTCCTGGAATGGGCAATGGCAACAGTAGACGGGAAAATCATCGTGGCCCAGCGTCATAACAGGATGTTTCTTGACCTTTAAAAAATTCTTTGGCGGTCCATAGCTGCCGTTGATCACAGCCCTTCCTCCACTCCCGCACGGGTCCATTATGACCGTGATCTTTTCATCATCCTCCTGTATAATCAGATTGGTGAGATGCCCTCTCAACCCGGCTGCCAACATCTCAACCTGTCTTTCTATATCGGCCTTTTCATATATTTTCGCGAGATCTGCGAATGAATTGAACCCTTCATGCAAAGCATCATAGAGAGCCTCCTGCCCGTAACGCCTCCCAATGAAGCTGAGCAGTGCCGTAACAGTATCACGGAAACCCTCATGCTGGGAGTAGAATTCCCGGTTCATGCGCCCGGCTAGTTTTTTTGCCTTTTGCAGGTCACCTTCATCAATGGCCTGCTTAACTAAATCAACGGTCTGTTTCCCCATCTCCTCCAGTTCGCTGTCCGTAAAAATCCTGTTTGCCATAACAAACCTCACTTCTAATAGTCGCAAAGATGTTTCATGATAAACCTGTTTGCGGGTTTTCTCAAATTAACGGAGTCAACACTGTGTATAAAAGCAACCTGTTGCCATGCCCGGTTATTAATGTGGTATATTTATACTTCAGTGATGCTTGTAACTGCCACATCTCCCTGCCAGGACAAATAGAGTGTCCAAGATTTTATATTATCAAAGAGGTGTTAAATGAAGGAAATTGTCAGTGACTTACGTGCCGAACAGGAATCCTTGGATGCCTTTCTTTCCACGCTGAAGGATGACCAGTGGGACCTGCCGACGCCCTCCATACCATGGACAGTCAAAGACTCCGTATCGCACATTGCCTATATTGATGATGTTGCCGTGGCAACATGCAAGGGTGACAACTCGTACTTTGAGCTGGCATATAAGGTAGGTTTAACATTCAATGAAGTTGGCGTTGAGAAAGGACGCGCCAGGAAGCCTGCTGAGGTGCTGGCATGGTGGAGACAATCACGGGAGCTTATGTATGATGCTTTAATGAAGACCGATCCCAAAGCCAGATTGCCGTGGTTTTCCCTGCCTATGGGAGCACGTGCATTTGCAACTGCCAGAATTATGGAGACATGGGCTCACGGCATGGATTGCTATGATGCTGTTGAAGTTAAACCGGTTTTTACCGACAGGTTGAAGCACGTAGCATATATGGCCTGTCAGGCCCGGCCTTTTGCCTACCAGGTCCATGGTTTTCCTGTCCCCGAGGTCCCGATCCGTATTGAGATAAAGCTACCGTCAGGCGCCATCTGGACAAACGGCACTGAAAATAATGAAAATTATATTAAGGGTGAGGCTGCTGAATTTTGTCTGGTAGCCGTACAAAGAAGGAACTGGAAAGATACAAGTCTGGAGATACATGGAAACGAAGCCCAGCGCTTCATGGAAGTAGCTCAGACTTATGCCGGCCCAGCAGGAACCGGCAGACAGCCGTTAAAGTAATTCTATAGTAATAAAGGCCATACCCTGTGTTCAAGGAGTATGGCCTTTTCGCGCTGATTTCAGTCTACGAGCATGAGGCAATATATATTACGTGTCTCGCCTTTATCTTTTAAAGTCTGAATGAAGAAGTCGTTATTCCGGACAGTCTGGAAAACATCGATGCCGCATGATTCCATGCAGGGCCTGGCTTTCAATCCGAAATTACATGGCAAGCCCTTTGGTTTGTTGCATTCTTTGCATAGATGACACGGTCCAGCCAGCAAAGCGAGAGCTTTGTAGTAACCATCTCTGAAAAGCTGGAATTCCAGTTCAACCATAGAGTTCAAGAATTCCCGGCCTAGTTTACCCCTGTCGGGGCTTGCCGGTTGTTCCTGGTGAAAAAGGATTGCGCGATTATAGCAGTCAAGGACTGCCCTTGTCTCAAGGTAAGACGGTGATTCCGGCGGGCAAGTATATCTATCCCCATAATCGGGGCAGCCATAACGGCATTTCCATTTAACCCAGGCGGCTGTCACGACTGTGCTGGGATGGATCGTCTTGGCATCCGTGGCACCATGCTCTTTGCTAAAACTAAAGTACTTATCGAGGGCAGAATTATTCATGTACACTCTCCATGAAGCATATAGAATAGTTTATTTAACAATTTTTAATTGTATAGCATAAATAATCAAGTTTACTATTAAACCTAACCGGTTTCCCGCATTCATTGATCTGGCACCATACACTCTAATTTAAGAATATTGATAAAATGTCGCAAAACTTCTGTTTATTACACCGCAGGTGTGGTATAAGGTCAAAGTCGTGATTATTTGTAATATTCAAATATGCTGAATCCCCTTTTGTTTTAAGGTTACTACATTTTTTCTGAAATATCTTCTTAACACGGTGTATTAATAGCAATATTAGAATACACGCATTATTAAATATGATCGTAGCGGCATATTGACAAGTTAGTTGGCCCAAGATAATATATTGCAATATTCCCCATGGCGAATACGTCCTGGCATAGGTACTGACACAAATTTGATTGATTACTCAGTTATTTTTTATACGAGTCGTGGTCCCTTTTCAGCCCTTACAACTTATATAGTAGTTTGCTGGTGTGAAAAATTTCCGAGCGAGTGCTCATATAATATTAACTGAATGAATAATTTAATAGGTTATTTATTCAGCATTATAAAGGAATAGTGAATATGGAAGGCAGTAGCACTGGTTTAATGATAGACAATGTATCTCTGGCATTCGGTGGGGTACAGGCCCTCAGTGATATATCCTTCAGCCTGGATAAGCCGGAATTGCTGGCTGTGATCGGGCCAAACGGGGCAGGTAAAACCTGCATACTTAATTGCATCAGCGGTTTTTATCATCCTCAGAAAGGCAATATTTACTGGCAGGGCAAAGATATCACTAAACTTCCTCCCTATGATATCGCCAAACTCAGGCTTGCAAGAACATTTCAGCATATAACCCTATATACCGGCTTGAATACTGTAGATAATCTTATGTCAGCCCGTCATATCTTCATGAAACAGAATATAGTTACCAGCGCTCTTTACTTTGGATGGGCACACAAGGAAGAGAAGGCACACAGGGAAAGGGTCGAGGAGATTATTGATTTTCTGGAGATAGGGGCAATCAGGAAAAAGACCGTGGCTATGCTGCCTTATGGACAGCGAAAACGTGTAGATCTTGGCAGGGCACTGGCTTTAGAACCTGAACTCCTTTTGCTGGATGAACCAATGGCGGGAATGAATGCAGACGAAAAAGAGGACATTGCCCGCTTCATAATAGATATCCTGGAAACCCGGAAAATACCGATTATTATGGTCGAGCATGATATGGGTGTTGTTATGGATATTGCCAATCGTATGGTTGTTCTTGACTTCGGTCATAAGATCGCCGAAGGTGCCCCAACTGAAATTAAAGCGAATCCCCAGGTAATTAAAGCATACCTGGGTGAGGATTAAAGGAGCCTTTTTGATGTCGACGTTAAATATGCCAAGCAACTCCGACCTAAAAGCGCTCGACACGCTTCCAAAATGGTTGCGCCATAATTATCAGAAATACGGCGCTCATAAAACAGCTATGCGCCATAAGGACTTTGGTATATGGAATTCATATAGCTGGGGAGACTGCTATAAGCATTGCCGGTATTTCGGCCTGGGGCTGGCCAGCCTAGGCCTCCAACGTGGCGATCGCGTTATTATAGTTGGCGATAACGACCCGCACTGGTACTGGGCAGAATATGGTTCGCAAGCCATGGGGGCAGTTATTGCTGGTCTTTTTGTAGATTCACTGGCTTCTGAGTTTAAATATATTATCGGCCAGTGTGAAGCTACTTTTGTAATCGCCAAGGACCAGGAACAGGTGGATAAAGTATTGTCGATAGCTCCCGAAATCCCCAGCATAAAAAAAATAATTTACTGGGAAGATAAGGGCATGTGGAGCTACGATGATCCACTGATTATGTGCTGGGAAGAGGTAGAGAAGTGTGGTAAGAAGCATGAAGAAGAGCACCCCGGTATTTTCGAGGAAAACATCGATATGGGTAAGGGCAGCGACTACGCTGCATTTATGTATACTTCGGGTACAACCTCGCTGCCTAAGGGGGCCATGCATTCACATACAACTCTTCTAAATTGCGGCAGGTGTGTCATCAATGTATTCCCCTGGACAGATAAGGATGACTATGTATCCACTTCTCCTCCAGGATATGTTGGTGATCAGATGTTTGGGGTAACAGGCCTCTTGCTGGCTGCTCCCCGGGTGAATTTCCCCGAAGAACCCGAGACAATGATGGAGAATATCCGTGAAGTTGCTCCCCAATTTCTAATGCTGGGTCCGCGTCACTGGGCCGGCATCGCTTCGATGGTTATGGCCAGGATGCTGAACAGCACCCAATTAAAACAGGTTATTTATAAAATGTTCCAGCCTATCGGTGACAGGAAAGTGGATACGGAACTGAAAGGAAAGAAACTCAACGTCTTCTGGAATTCCATATATATGCTGGGCCATCTGCTGGTATTCCGCCCGTTGAAAGATAAGATCGGCATGATCAAGCTGCGTTTTGGTGTGAATGCGGGCGGCCCGTTGCCCCCCGATACTTTCAGGTTTTTCCGCGCAATTGGAGTTCCAATCGTACAATTATATGGATTTACAGAACTGATCATGGCTTCCGGTCATCTGCAGGTCGATCCAGTGGATAACGACACTGTAGGCCGCGTGGCGCCTGGTTCAGAAGTCAGAGTCACTGAAGATAATGAGATGCTGGTAAGAAGCGCCGGCCTGTTTCTTGGTTACTATCAGGCACCGGATAAAACAGAGGAGGCACGCGGTGATGGATGGTTCCACACCAAGGATGCCGGTCATGTTGATGATAAGGGCCGTGTTACTTATTGGGACAGGGTAGCGGATTTGCTGCAGCTTCGTGATGGCACCAAGTTCCCTCCGCAATTAATTGAAGGCAAGCTCAAGTTCAGTCCCTATATTATGGATTGTATGGTGCTGGGTAAGGAACGAGACTATGTAGCGGCAATTATTGCCATTGATTTCGAACTTACCGGCAAATGGGCCGAGGACAGCCATCTTGCCTATACCACATTTATTGACCTCTCCCAGAAAAAAGAGGTTATTGATCTGGTTGAAAAAGAGGTCGAGCGTGTGAATAAAAACTTACCTGAACAGCAGAAAATCCGAAGATTTGTAAATCTTTACAAGCAGTTTGATGCGGATGAGGCTGAGTTGACAAGGACCGGTAAATTGAGGCGGTCATATATGGAAGACCGTTATAAGGGATTGATTGATGCAATCTATGCGGATGATGAGAATTATTACACTGAGGCCCCGGTAATTTACAGAGACGGAAGGACCGGTGTAATCAAAGCAGAAATCAAGCTGACTACTGTTAAATAAGGAGAATCGCTGTGTTGGAGTTGAATAACGTCGAAGTGAAGTATAACGATGTTATTCTGGTACTGAAGGGACTTTCTTTCAAAGTCCCCGACGGGGTGATTATTACCCTGCTTGGGGCCAACGGGGCCGGCAAGACGACTACTTTGAAGTCAATATCCGGCTTACTTGGCACTGAGTTGGGTGAAGTAACTGATGGAAGCATCGTGTTTAACGATGTCAAAATCGACCATTTGAGACCAGATGAGATCGTTAAGCTTGGCATAGTACAGGTACAGGAAGGCAGAAGGGTCCTGCAGCACCTTACTGTTGAAGAGAATCTTATGCTGGGAAGCCATGGGCGTAAATCAGGTTCCTTCAACATGAAGAAAGAGATAGAAATAATCTGCAATTATTTCCCGCGGTTAAGAGAAATGATGCACCGTATCAGCGGTTATCTATCAGGCGGTGAGCAGCAGATGATGGTTATTGGCAGGGCTTTGATGTCGTCCCCCAAGTTAATGTTGCTGGACGAACCGTCTTTAGGTCTTGCTCCACTGATGGTCAGGGAGATTTTCGGCGTCATAGAAAAGCTTAACAAAGAAAGGGGATTAGGCATACTGCTGGTTGAGCAGAATGCCAAGTTCGCTCTGGGTGTTGCCAAATATGGTTTCGTAATAGAAGATGGACGCATTGTCTTCGATGGACCTTCCGAGAAACTCAGCGAAAACGAAGATGTTAAAGAGTTTTACCTTGGGCTTAGCCAACTGGGTACTAAGAAGAGTTACCGCGACGTTAAACACTATCGCCGCAGAAGGAGGTGGTTAGGCTAAATGGAACTAGCAGCCAATTGTCTGATAAACGGCATTCTGATTGGTGGTGTATATGCGCTGATCGGAATGAGCCTTGTGCTGATATATAAGGCCACCAGCATTTTCAATTTTGCCATGGGGCAGATGGCGATATTTTCCGCATTTATTACATATTCCTTAATGATGATGGCAGCATTGCCAGTATGGATTTGTGTACTTGGTGGTGTCCTGGCGGGAGGTCTATTAGGGCTTGTTGTGGAGAGGGCGGGACTGCGGCGGCTTATTGGTCAACCGCTGGTGGCAGCTCTCATTTCGACACTGGCTATTTCAGTGCTCCTGCGGGGACTGATGGTAGCGATATGGACCTCAAATTTGGTATCTTTCCCTACCCCAATTTTCCCTCATGAGCAGGCAACTCTTGGCAATATCGTGGTTTCCTATAACCTGATCGGTGCATTTGTAATTGCGGCCATAGCCTATGTAGTTTTCACGATTTTCTTCCGGAAGAGCGGTACGGGACTGGAGATGCGCGCTGTAGCGGAAGACCACCAGATAGCACAATCCCTCGGTGTGAGAGTGCCCAGTGTATTCGCAGCTACCTGGTTCATCGGAGGCTTGATCTGTGCTATAGGCGGCATACTTCTTTCCGATAAAGTAGCACTTGGTATTAATGAAATCCCGATGGTTGCTTTTAAGGCCTTCCCGGCCGTTCTGCTTGGGGGCCTGGAATCAGTTGGCGGTGTAGCGATAGGCGGTATTGTTATCGGATTGGCAGAGAATTTCAGTAACGCTTACATCAGCGAGTCTTTTGGAGAAATCGCCCCCTGGATTATTGTTGTAATTACATTGATCATCAGGCCGGAAGGACTTTTCGGCCTGAAAAGAATAGAGAGGATTTAGGATATGAGCCTTCCTGCTGGAACTTGTAACGA
>JAFGLP010000044.1 GCA_016927965.1 Dehalococcoidia bacterium | reverse complement strand
TGCTGTGCGCAGGAAGAAAAGAGCGCGGCCAGCAAGGTGATTAAAACAATAACTAAAACAAGTCTCTTGCTCATATCAGGATTCTCCATAAATAACGTTTAGATAAATATATAACAGGAGACAAGAGATAAACCAGCGTAATTGTACATCACGCATTATATACGTTCAACTAAATTGTTTAATAAAAATACTTGCGTGTATTATGCAGTGGACGTATTTTAGTTATCCCCAAAGTAATCATTTCCTTACTTAAAAGGTCTATTAAAATTGGTAATTATAATTTTCCGCTTATTCCCAGAAAAGCGAAATATATGGCAAATACTACAACAGTGATAATGGCTACGGCAACGGCAAATATAACAACACGAAATACCTCGAATTTTTTACCCAGGAAACCGCCCAACGATAATACAAGACAGGACAGCAATATTGCTGCGAAAATATAGGTAATAATTTTAGGGTCCGGCATAAGCTTCCTCCTAACTAGCCGCTGACAGCTTTAGCTGCAAATAATAATATCGCGATTAATACAGCACAGCTGATCATGAGAACTAACCAGAAGATGGGGCGTGAAGTTAGTGGAATGCTAGTGGAAGATGTTTTGTCCCCGGCTTCTTTAATTACGGCATTTGTCTGCTGTGCGTTTGAGTATTGCACACGTCCCTGTGGTGTATTCTGATTTTGTACTTGTGCTTGCTGAGTATTAGTGTATTGAATATTTGCCTGTTGCTGGTTTTGGAATGATACACGTGCTTGCTGTATAGTAGATGCAGACGTTTCAGGATTATACTGGATTGATTTGCTCCAGTTGAAAAGGGTGTTGCATGAACCACAACGTATATAACGGTTATCTACTGGATTGCCGCAAACAGGGCAGTTATATTTAAAAAACTGTCCGCAATGAGAACATGCCGGTTCGCCGAGGGCGACTAAATTACCGCATCCGGGACATTGAAAGTTTTGAATCATGAAAATTCCTTATAATCAAAATACAGAATAAATATCATCATTAGAGAGCTATTACAAAGTAGAAAGCTGAAAATATAGAAAAACATACTACGGCAATCCCCGCAACAATGCCGGCATAAGTTACCAGTTTATCAGGTGAGGTAATTTTGCCTAAGAAAGCTCCCAAGGCCAGAAACCCGCAAAAACCCAATATACCAAATAGAATCATACCCAGTTCAGCATTGCCCATGATAACCTCCTATGCAAGAGAATACATGGAGACTATTCTCCCATAATTTGCAGGATAATTTCTCTGGACCTCGAACGAACATCGAAATCAATAATGACAATTTGTTGCCATGTACCCAGTGTTAAACGCTTGTTTACGAATGGTATAGTGATTGAAGGTCCCAGAAGAGAGGCGCGTATATGCGAATGGCCGTTGCCGTCTCCCCATGCTTTATCATGCTCATAATTGATATTTGAAGGGACTTCCCTGTCCCACATGGCTTTCATATCAGATATAAGCCCGGGTTCATACTCAATCGTAGTAACACCGGCTGTTGATCCCGGTATGAATACTGTAACTGTGCCGCTGTTGACGCCTGAATTACTGACTTCCCTGGTGATTTCAGCGGTAGCATTAATCATCTCACCCTGGCCATGGGTCCCTATTTGAATTCTCTTGCATGCTACAGTCATATTCTAACCTCCTGCCATATTATATCTCCAATATCGAAGACTGGGCCTTCTTTGCAGATTCTTTTCATGCCTTGCTTTGTTTTAATACTGCAAGAGTTGCAGATTCCAATCCCACATCCCATTCGCACTTCAAGCGATAGCTGGACGGGTTTCTTCGCAGGCCAATTATTCATCTGAACATACAATGCATGATACATTGCCTGTGGCCCGCAGGCAAAAATTTGATCTACGTGATTGACATATTCTTCCACAAAGTCCAATATTCTTCCATGTTTGCCAAGGCTGCCATCCTCGGTAGCTATGAGTGTTTCAATGGAGTGCGGCAACATCTCCTGTGGTAATATGCCTGCCGCTGAACGTGCCCCAATTAATAGTATAACGTTTTTACCTTTATTAATACTATCTATAGCAAGAAATTTCAGAGGGGCGATGCCTATGCCTCCGGCTATTAGCAATAGTCTATTAGCCGGAGCGGCGACAGTGAACCCGTTTCCCAAAGGGCCTAGTAAACTTATATCGGAATTTTCCGTTATCCCGGAAAGCCAACGTGTTCCTGCCCCTGTAGATAAAACTGATCGCATTGCTCCTTTTTGCCGGCTACTGTAGTTATTGGTGATATCATCATCAGGTACAGCATACAGCAACTCTATGTCGGTGTTATCTATAACGGAATTAATGCTGATAGGACGGCGCAGCAATGTGTCCGCCCCACATTTCAGCATAATAAATTGACCGGGCCTGCATGCTACTGCTATTTCAGGTGCCCGGACTCGCATCAAATAATATCGGCTGCCCGGGC
Source organism: Dehalococcoidia bacterium (assembly GCA_016927965.1). The sequence goes on along the minus strand of JAFGLP010000044.1, from coordinate 16,633 downwards.
AGCATAACAGCAGGTTGTTTGAGATGACCTTTGCTGTGACCTGTCTCAATCAATACCGCCTGCTCATTTTATATCTGCGTGATAATTTTGCAACGATTTTACATCAGGTTTTTTCAACCGGTAGGCTGCAATACCTTTAGCTGCTGCAGCTGCTGCCGGCAATGAAGTTATGTAAGTAACTTTATATTTAATGGCTGCTTTGCGTATATAAGAATCGTCATACTTGCTCAGTTTTCCGCTGGGGGTATTGATTACCAGTTGGATTTCCCGGTTTTTAATTCCATCAACGATATCAGGTCTTCCTTCATACTGCTTATTGATAATTTCTGAAGTAATGCCATGTTGGGCAAGGAACTCGTGCGTACCCCGGGTGGCCTTGATATTAAATCCCAGTTGTGCAAATTGCTCAGCGATATCATATGCATAAGGCATGTCTTTGCTTAGCAGGCTTAGCAACACTGTCCCTTTGTCGGGCAAACGTTGTTTGGCAGCTTCCTGGGCTTTGAAAAAAGCAAGTCCAAATGAATCGGCCATTCCCAACACTTCACCGGTGGAACGCATCTCCGGGCCCAGTAAAGGATCTACTTCCGGGAACATGTTAAAGGGAAAAACAGCTTCCTTTACACCAAAGTGCGGAATGGCTTTCTGTTTTATATTTAGAGAAGCTATTTTGTTACCCAGCATAATCTGCGTGGCAATACGTGCCATGGAAATATTGCAGACCTTTGAAACCAGGGGAACTGTGCGGGATGCCCTGGGATTGGCCTCCAATACGTAGACTACATCCTTGGCGATGGCATACTGCATGTTCATTAGTCCGACTACATTTAATTCCCGGGCTATTTTACTGGTATATTCATTTATAGTAGCAAGATGTTTTTTTGCAATAGACACGGGTGGTATGACACAGGCAGAGTCTCCCGAATGTATACCGGCCAGCTCAATATGTTCCATGATGGCCGGCACTACTGTGTCTGTTCCATCTGCTATGGCATCAGCTTCGGCCTCAATGGCGTTTTCCAGGAATTTGTCTATCAGAATGGGCCTATCAGGAGTCACTCCTACCGCAGCCCTCACGTATTCACGCAGCATATCCTCATCATGTACAACCTGCATCCCGCGTCCCCCGAGTACATAAGAAGGCCGTACCATCAGCGGATAGCCGATCTGGCCGGCAACTTTAAGCGCGTCATCGATATTAACGGCCATGCCAGATGCCGGCATGGGAATGTTCATCTCGATCATCATATCGCGGAACCGCCCTCGATCCTCAGCAAGGTCTATTATCTCGGGGGAGGTACCTAAAATTTTAACGCCGGCCTCACTAAGTTCTCCGGCGATATTGAGAGGAGTCTGGCCTCCGAACTGAACGATAATTCCATCGGGTTTCTCTTTTTCATAAATAGAAAGAACGTCTTCCACGGTAAGGGGCTCGAAGTAAAGCTTGTCCGAGGTATCGTAGTCTGTCGATACGGTCTCAGGATTGCAGTTGACCATGATCGTTTCATAGCCTTCCGCACGGAGAGCAAATGCAGCGTGTACGCAGCAGTAGTCAAACTCGATACCCTGTCCGATGCGGTTGGGCCCCCCTCCCAGCACCATTATCTTCTTCTTATTGCTGCTGGATGTCTTGTCCGGGGCATTATAGGTGGAAAAATAGTAGGCGGCATTTTCTACGCCGCTGACCGGGACCGGCTCCCATGCTTCATCCATTTTAAGGGAAAGGCGCCTTTTCCGTATTTCTTTCTCTGGAATGTCCAGCAATTTTGACAGATATTTGTCGGCGAAGCCGTCTTTTTTGGCCTTGCGGAAAATATCGTCGGGCAGTGTTTTGCCTTTGAACGACAGTATTTCCTCTTCGGCCTCGACCAGTTCTTTCATTTGTTGGATAAACCATGGCTTAATGTACGTCTTCTCATATAATTGCTGGACATTTGCTCCCTTGCGTAATGCTTCGTACATAATAAACTGACGTTCGCTGGCTGGCTCTTTGAGCATCAGCAGCAGTTCATCCAGGGATTTATTATGAAAGTCTTTAGCAAATCCCAATCCGTAGCGGCCGGTTTCCAACGAACGGATAGATTTCTGAAGGGCTTCCTTATAATTTTTTCCGATGCTCATCACTTCCCCGACAGCGCGCATCTGAGTACCGAGCTTGTCCTCTGCATCCTTGAATTTTTCAAACGCCCAGCGGGCAAACTTAACTACCACGTATTCACCGGAAGGAGTATATTTATCCAGTGTTCCGTCACGCCAGTATGGAATTTCATCGAGTGTCAGCCCGGCTGCCAGCTTGGATGAGATAAGGGCGATGGGAAACCCCGTGGCTTTAGAGGCTAGGGCGGATGAGCGGGATGTCCTCGGGTTAATCTCTATAACAACCACACGCCCTGTTTTGGGGTCGTGAGCAAATTGAATGTTTGTGCCTCCGATAACACGTATGGCTTCAACGATTTTATAAGAGTAATCCTGCAGCCTTTTTTGCAGTTGAGGATCGATTGTCAGCATGGGGGCAACACAGTAGGAGTCACCGGTATGTACTCCCATGGCATCCACGTTTTCGATAAAGCAAACAGTGATCATCTGGTTTTTTGAATCGCGTACGACTTCCAGTTCGAGCTCTTCCCAGCCTACCACCGATTCTTCGATGAGTACCTGGTTTATCAGGCTTGCCGCCAGTCCCCTTCCTCCCACTATTCGCAACTCCTCAATATTATAGACAAGGCCTCCGCCTGTACCTCCCATAGTATAGGCTGGTCTGACTACAACCGGGTAGCCGAGTGAAGCTGCCGCTTTTTCAGCATCTTCAATAGAATAGACAGCTTCGCTTTGAGGCATTTCGATGCCAAGCCGGTTCATCGTTTCCTTAAAGGCTATACGGTCTTCCCCGCTGCGGATCGCGTCAATATCGACGCCGATTACTTCCACATTGTATTTAGAGAGTATCCCTGCAGTAGCTAATTCAGAGCTGAGATTAAGGCCTGATTGGCCGCCGAGGTTAGGCAGCAGCGCATCCGGCCTTTCTTTCTCAATGATTTTTTCCATGGCTTCCACAGTGAGTGGTTCAATATAGGTAATGTCTGCCATTCCCGGGTCAGTCATTATTGTGGCCGGGTTGGAGTTGACGAGAACTATCTCATAGCCCAGTTCTTTTAATGCTTTACATGCCTGTGTTCCCGAGTAATCGAATTCGCATGCCTGCCCAATAATAATAGGCCCTGAACCTATGATCATGATTTTCTTAATATCTTTTCGCTTGGGCAATTCGATCCTCCATCAATAAATTTACGTCAGCTCAGGTACTCATGCATCGGCTTAACATTATATATACCTTTGCCGCGCGTTAATGCTTTTAAAGCCGCTCTGGCAGTATCCAGTGAGGTAAAGCAGGGTATACGTCTCTCAACAGCGGCCCTACGTATCTGGAAGCCGTCCTGTAATGCCACACGTCCTCCGGTAATTGTATTGACAATACCGGTAATAGTACCGCTGTTCACGAGGTCCAGGATATTGGGATCGCCCTGCCCGAGCTTTTTCTGTATGGCAATTACTTTCATGCCATTATTCTCAATCAATGCGGCAGTCCCCTCGGTGGCATATAGCTGGTAACCGAGGGAATGAAATCCTTTAATGATGGGTAAGGCTTCCTTTTTATTTTTGTCAGCAATACTGAATAAAATATGTCCGGTCAGAGGGAGGTTAAGGCCGGCAGCCATAAGTGCTTTGACCATGGCGCCTTCGAAATTGTGGTCTATTCCCATAACCTCGCCGGTGGACTTCATCTCTGGTCCCAAATAGGTATCGACGCCGGTTAGCTTTGCCATGGAAAATACAGGAGCTTTTATGCCGACTAGGCGGCTTTTCTTATAAAGGCCGGTGCTGTATCCCTGTTTCTTTAAGCTGATGCCCAGCATGACCTTGGTTGCCAGACGCACCATGGGTATCCCTGTGACTTTTGATATAAAAGGTATAGTCCGGCTGGCGCGCGGGTTAACCTCCAGCACATATACCGATGACTCTGTATTGTGCTCCCCGGGCATAATAACGAATTGAACATTCATCAGGCCGCGCACTTTAAGTCCGAGTGCCATCCTGATGGCATAATCCACGAGCGTATCGACTTCCATGGTGGTTAGATTCAATCCCGGATATACGGCAATAGAATCGCCGCTGTGTACGCCTGCACGCTCAATATGTTCCATAACGCCGGGTATCAGTACATCATCGCCGTCACAGATGGCATCGACTTCCACTTCTTTGCCTTCAAAATACTTGTCTATCAGGATGGGGCGCTTGTTATCAATTTCGAGTGCACGCCCCATATATTTTGATAGCTCCTCGTCATTGTTGACTATTTCCATAGCATGACCGCCCAGTACATAGCTTGGCCGCACAAGTACGGGATATTTCAATATATTGGCCGTACTAATTGCTTCTTTTAAGGAGGTGACGCCGGCGCCAGGTGGTTGCGGTATGCCAAGTCCGTTTAAAAAATCCTCGAAGCGGCGGCGGTCTTCAGCCAGGTCGATGGCTTCAGCGCTCGACCCGATAATCGACAAACCGCTCACAGAAAGGGGCTCTGCCAGGTTTACAGCTGTCTGCCCGCCGAACTGAATAATAGAGGGACAGTTGATGTAGCGGTTGCTCACGTAAGACTCATTTTCGATTATATTTTTGACGCTCTCTTCGTCCAGTGATTCGAAATAGAGCCTGTTACTTGTATCGAAGTCGGTAGAGACGGTCTCCGGATTAGAGTTGATAATGATGCTTTTATAGCCTGCTTCCTGCAAGGCCCAGGCCGAATGTACGCTGCAATAATCGAACTCAATTCCCTGGCCTATGCGGATAGGTCCGCTGCCTATAACCAGGGCTTTATTATCATCGATGGGCTCAGCCTCGTTTTCTTTTTCATACGTGCTGTAAAAGTACGGTGTTTCTGCATCGAACTCAGCGGCACATGTATCAACCATTTTATATACGGGCTTGATCTGCATCTCGTTTCGCTGTTCTCTTACCTGTTCAGGCAGGCGGTCGGCCAGTGTGCCGATCTGTGTATCGGAGAAGCCCAACCTTTTGGCCTGCCATAAAAGATCACGTCCCAATGGTTCGGAAAGCAGACGCTTTTCCATTTCGATTATATTTGAGGCTTTATTGATAAACCATGGATCTATACCCGTGTGTGCTGATAATTCTTCTACATTTGTTCCTCTTCTAAGGGCTGACATGATTGCCCATAAGCGAAGGTCATTGGCATGCAGCGGCAGGGAGTCCAGGCTGCCGTCTTTTCCCCAGTTTTTATCTTCCCACAAAAGCGATTTTTTACCGAATTCCAGTGATCGTACCGCTTTCTGAAGGGCTGCCTCGAAGCAGCGGTCTATGGCCATGACCTCGCCGGTAGCTTTCATTTGACTTCCCAGCGTACGGTCGCCGGATGTAAATTTATCGAAGGGCCATCTGGGTATTTTAACCACGCAATAATCCAGAGCAGGTTCGAAGGCCGCCATAGTTTTTCCTGTCACCTTATTTGGTATCTCGTCCAGACTCTTCCCGGCGGCGATCTTGGCGGCAACTCGGGCAATAGGATAGCCGGTTGCCTTACTTGCCAGCGCCGAACTACGGCTTACGCGCGGGTTAACTTCAATAATATAGTATTGGCTTTTCTTAATGTTCAATTGGTCGGGGGCCCATTTCCTGGCTACCACCGGACCGGGTGTCAGGGCAAACTGAACGTTGCAGCCACCCTCTATCTTCAAAGCCCGGATAATTTTCAGACTGGCGGACCTTAGCATCTGGTATTCTTTATCGGTCAGCGTTTGACTGGGAGCGACCACAATACTATCGCCGGTATGTATACCCATCGGGTCGATGTTCTCCATGTTACAGATAGTGATGCAATTATCAGCGGCATCGCGCATTACCTCGTATTCCAGCTCCTTCCACCCAAATAAACATTGTTCTACAAGTACTTGATGCGTCAGGCTCTGGCTGAGTCCGCTGGCTGTGAAAGCCTTGAGGTCTTCCATTGTGCGGGCGATGCCACCCCCAGTGCCTCCCAGCGTAAATGACGGGCGTATTATGAGAGGTAAGCCTATTTTATCGGAGAATTTGATCGCTTCATCTACAGTATTGACTGTTATGCTTTCAGGGATGGGTTCTCCGATATCCTGAATCAGCTTTTTAAATAGCGAGCGTTCCTCCGCTTGCTTAATGCTTTCAAGAGAGGTTCCCAGCAGACGTACATTATATTTATCCAGGATGCCTCCATCGGCCAGTTCCACGGCCAGATTCAAGCCTGTCTGCCCGCCCAATGTCGGCAGTAATCCGTCAGGTCTTTCTCGCTCAATAATCCTGGCTATGACCTCCGCAGTTAGAGGTTCTATGTAAACAATGTCTGCAATTCCCCGGTCGGTCATGATGGTTGCCGGATTAGAGTTGACCAGTACGGTGACGATGTCTTCTTCACGAAGGGACTTGCAGGCCTGCGTGCCGGCGTAATCAAATTCTGCAGCCTGGCCGATGATGATAGGGCCTGATCCGATAACCAGAACCTTAGATGGTTTGAACATTCAGTTATTTTCCCTCTTACGAATGATGTCCAGGAATCTTTCAAAGATATAGATATTATCCTGTGGCCCTGGTGACCCTTCCGAATGGTATTGGATTGAGATAATGGGTAATTCCTTATGCCTGAAGCCTTCAACCGTGTTGTCGTTTAAGTTTATGTGGCTGACCTCCAATCCTCCCTTCAGCATATCCGAGGCCGCGGCATATCCATGGTTTTGAGTTGTTATATGGATCCTGCCCGTTTCGATATCCCGGACAGGATGATTGCCGCCGCGGTGCCCGAATTTAAGTTTAAAGGTTTCTGCGCCGAATGCTTTGCCTATGAGTTGGTGTCCAAGGCAGATACCCATGATAGGCACTTTTTCCAGCAGACCTTTAATAGTATCAATCATATATCCCAGCAAGGCCGGATCACCCGGTCCCGGTGATAAAACTACACCATGCGGCTTAAGTGAAAGGATTTCTTCTGCTGAAGCTGAACAAGGAACGATAGTCAGCGAGCAACCCAATCGGCTGAGAATGCGTGCTATGTTGTAGCGTAATCCCATGTCTACAATGACGATGTGGTAGCTGCCCTGCCCTTTTTCCTCTTCGGTCCAGGAGTATTTGTCAGGAGTGGTCACTACTTTTACAAAATCGGTGGCGCCATAGGCCGGCATTTGCTTTAACGCTTTCAACGATTCGGCAACAGTCAATTGTGCTGACATAATGCCCATCATAACGCCCCTGGACCTTAGATGTCTGGTCAGGCAGCGTGTATCAATACCGCTTAACCCCGGGATATTGCTGGCTTTGAGGTAATCATCGAGTGTACGTGTGTTCTGCCAGTGGCTGGGTGCAGGGCAGTACTCTCTTACTACAAAGCCCCGGACCTGTATCTTGCGGGACTCAATATCTTCGGTATTTATTCCATAATTGCCTATCAGCGGGTACGTAGGTACAACAATCTGGCCGGCAAATGAGGGGTCAGTCAGCATTTCCTGATAGCCGGTCATGCTGGTGATAAATACGATTTCACCGGAACTGGTCACCGGGGCGCCAAAGGGAGTTCCTTCAAAAAAGGTACCATCTTCCAGTACGAGGATGCCTTTACTGTAATTAGCAGTGTTCATCAGGAAATCCTTATAGAGTTATCTTTGTATGAAATAACTCCGTTGTGAATTGTGGCCGCTACCAATCCTTTAAATTGCTGACCGGCATATGGCGTATTTTTACCAAGTGAGAGCATATTCTCGGTTTCGACCGTCCACTGCCGATTGATATCAAGCAGAGTAATATCAGCCTTGCCTGATTGTTTGATAGCTCCTGTAATACCGTTAGTGTAATTAATTATCTTTGCCGGCTGTGAAGTCAGGCATGCCAAAAGCGTATGAAGCTTTATTTTATCGGAATGTACCAGTGTCATAAGTGCGCCGAAAGCCGTTTCAAAGCCGGAGATACCGAAAGCGGCGAGATCGAATTCACACAGCTTATCTTCACTGGGATGTGGGGCATGGTCGGTAGCAATTGCGTCCAGAGTACCGTCATTTATCGCTGTTATTAGTGCTTCGATGTCGGCAGCAGTCCTCAGTGGGGGATTTACCTTGGCATTAGTATCGTAAGTAAGTGAGACTCCTATCCCGTCCCTATTGCCGATAACACGCTCCTCAGTCAAGGTGAGATGATGCGGCGTTACATCGGCTGTTACCGGCACCCCCTTCTTTTTTGCAGTCCGTATAAGATCTACAGAGCCTCTGGTACTGATATGGGTAAGGTGCAATCTGGCGCCGGTCATCTCGCATAAAGCGATATCACGTGAGACGATCGACTCTTCAGCGGCTGCGGGTATACCAGCTAAGCCGAGCCTGGCTGAAACCCAGCCCTCATTCATTTGGCCGTCTGCTGCCAGGTCAGCATCTTCACAATGTTCGATTACGGGCAGTCCCAGGCTTTGACAGGTCTGCATTGCCAGCAGCATCAGCCGCGAATTAATAACAGAGCTGCCGTCATCGCTGAAACCGACGCAACCCGCTTCGCAAAGCTCGGCCATATCGATAAGCTCCTTGCCGGAACGGTTTCTCGTTATACAGCCGACTGGTAAAATATTGATGTTTGGCGCGTCAATGGCGGCAACACTTTTTACATAATGTATTACGGCAGCGTTATCAAGGGGTGGATTTGTATTGGGCATGCAGCAGATGCTGGTAAATCCACCGTGACATGCTGCCGATGCGCCGGTGGCGATGGTCTCTTTGTGTTCATGGCCGGGTTGTCGCAGATGGCAATGAAGATCGATAAACCCGGGACAGGCAATCAGTCCGGCGGCATCAATTGTTTTAGTAGCACGTGCTGTTAAATTTAAGCCGGTCTGTTTTATTAAGCCATCTGATATGAGGATGTCACTCATTTCATCTACACTGCCAGCCGGGTCGATAATGCGGACGTTTTTAATCAGCAGGTCGTTGGCTGTCATCGGTTTTTACCTCCTGCAATTAAGTATAGGAGCGCCATGCGAATAGCTACTCCGTTTGTGACCTGCTGTTCTATGAGTGATTTGCTACTGTAAGCTACTTCATGACTTATTTCTACACCTTCATTAATAGGGCCGGGGTGCATGACCAGCGCACCGGGGTTTGCTTTTTTTAGTCGTCTGGAGTTGACCTGGTATTGCCGGATATATTCACGGGCAGAAGATATCAAGCCGCTTTGCTGCCGTTCTTTTTGCATACGTAACGGCATGATGATATCTGCATTTTCAATAGCTCTGTCCAGATCGCAGTCTATGGTGACATGATTGAGGCCGCATTTATCCAGCATATCTTTAAGACCATGAGGTATGAGCGTAGGTGGGGCGCAAAGCGTCATGTTAATGCCAAAGGCACGGCTTCCCCACATGTTGGAACGTGCGACCCGGCTGTGCATAATATCTCCGACGAGCACAACTTTTTTCCCATTCAGGTTATTAAGGTGTTTCCGCATGGTGTACAGATCAAGCAAGCCCTGTGATGGATGCGCATGCGATCCATCGCCGGCGTTGATAATTGATATTTCAAGGTTTTGTGCTGCAATATAAGGCGCACCGGAGCAGGCATGCCTCATAATGATGGCGTCGACCTGCAGGGCCTGCAAGGTACGCAGGCTGTCAACCAGGGACTCTCCTTTAGTCACGCTACTACGGGCAGCATCGAGGCTAACGGTATCTGAACCCAGGTATTTAGCCGCCAGTTCAAAGGAAGCCCTAGTTCTGGTGCTGGGTTCGAAAAACATGGTCGCAATAGTTTTCCCGCGCAGCGTCGGGAACTTTTTAACATCGCGGGACAATATCTCCACCATAGCATCGGTGATCTCAAAAATAAGTGTTATTTCTTCACGGGAGAAATCATCCAGATCGAGTATATGTTTGTGCCGCCATTGCTCTATGGTTACCGGCGGCAGCGTCTCACCCCCTGCGTAGACTGTACCGGGTTCATTCGGCATCATTTTTATCTCCTTCCTGCTTCACTACTACCACCCTGTCAACCGCATCAGTCTCGCTCAGGAAAACCTTGATTTCCTCTTTGCGGGCAGTGGGTATATTCTTGCCGACAAAGTCGGCCCGTATGGGCAGTTCCCGATGTCCCCTGTCTATGAGGACGGCCAACTGGATGGTTTCAGGTCTGCCAAGGTCCATCAGCGCATCAAGAGCTGCACGTATGCTGCGTCCAGTATAAAAAACATCATCGACTAATATAACCTGCTTGTCGGTTATATCAAAGGGCACATAAGTTTGTTGGACTACATGTTTAAAACTTAGAGATGAAACATCGTCGCGATAAAGTGTGATATCCAACGATCCTACAGGTATGGAAACATGCTCCATGCCCTGAATTATTCCTGCCAATCTCTGCGCAAGCGGGACGCCACGTGTTTTAATACCGACAAATGCTATATTACCGGCCCCTTTATTACGTTCCAGTATCTCGTGTGCAATACGAATGAGGGCCCTTTCGATATCCGATGCGTTGAGCAGTATCTTTTCAGACATAAAAATACCTCTTACCTGTGCTGGCAAGAGGTTATGCTCAAGCGAACTTGACTTTACCTATATACGATGAAGAAACCTTCATCATCCCTTGCCAGCCTCGCCGGGCTGACTTAAAGGTTAATTTTCTATAATAATATCATTTGATTGATAATTAATCAATAAATAGACTGGTGAAACATATAGGAACGTAATATACTTAAGTGTCAGTATTTGGAATAAAATACTTAAGGACAATAGAGATCTTTATTAAATCCAACTGGAGGAAAAATTGAAATTTCAGGTAAAAGCCGGCGACATCTGTTCGATAAAATGCGACGCGGTAGTAGTGAATCTATTTGAGGATGTTAAAGTCCCGGCGGGCGCTACTGCTGCTGTTGATAAGGCGTTGGGAAAGGCAATCAGCGATCTGATAAAAGCTGGAGAAATTAAGGGAAAGCAGGGTGAAAATCGTGTGATTTACACGCTTGGTAAGTTGCCGTCCAGGTTAGTGCTGGTAGCTGGCCTTGGGAAGAGAGCGGAATTTAATGCCGATAAAGTGCGCAATGCCATGGGGGAGGCAGTACGTATGTTGCGGCAGCATAAATGTGGATCAGTTGCAACTATTCTGCATGGCGCGGGTGCAGGAGGCGTTGATGCTGATATTGCCGCCCAGGCTATCGTAGAGGGTTTCATGTTGGGGGGATACCGGTTCAGAAGGCACCTGACGAAGAATAATGAGAATTTAGATGTTGCTGAAGTAGCTATACTGGAAAAAGATAAAACGAAATTAAATTCAGTCAAGAAAGGGGTGGAACGGGGAATAGTTATCAGTCAAGCAGTGATGATGGCTCGCGACATGGTCAATGAGCCTGCTAACTATATGACGCCTTCACATATGGCGCATGTTGCAGGTGAACTGGCCAGGAAGCACGGCATTGACATAATAGTACTGGACAGGGCCGGGATGGAGAAAGAGAAAATGGGTGCGTTACTGGGGGTGGCGCAAGGAACGAGTCAGCTTCCCAAATTTATTGTCCTTAAATATAGGGGAGACCCCTCCGATAAAAAAGCAGTTGGCTTTATCGGCAAGGGCTTGACTTTTGATTCCGGGGGAATTTCGTTGAAGGCACAGGAACACATGGCTGACATGAAGGGTGATATGGCAGGGGGGGCGGCAGTTATTGCTGCCATAGGCGCCATCGCTGCTATGAAGCTGAAAGTCAATGTGACTGCAATTGTGCCTGCTACGGAAAACCTGCCGGGAGGGCGCGCATTAAAGCCTGGTGATGTTATCAGGGCGGCTAACGGCAAGACTATCGAGGTGATCAACACAGATGCAGAGGGACGTTTGATCCTGGCTGACGCGCTTTCATACGCTGTTAAAAACGGTATTTCTCCACTAATAGATCTGGCTACACTGACCGGCGCCTGCCATGTAGCGCTGGGTGACCAATACGCAGGGTTATTTGCTAATAATCAAAAAGTTGCTGACAGCGTGAAGACGGCAGCTGATAAAGCGGGTGAGATGCTCTGGCAAATGCCCTTGCCGGATGATTACAAAGAGCTAAACAAAAGTGATGTTGCCGATATTAAGAATTCCGGCGGCAGATATGGCGGCGCTATAACGGCGGCTCTGTTCCTGCAGGAGTTCGTCGGGAAGATGCCCTGGGTCCATCTGGATATAGCGGCACCTTTCATGTCTGAAAAGATCAAGGGTATCTGGGTAAAAGGGGCAACGGGATTTGGGGTGATGACTCTGGTTAATCTCGCTATGGCTATAAGTAAGAAAAAATAGCGGGGAGGTCGCAAGTGAAAATAAAATGGATCGGTCATTCCTGTTTTTTAATAACGTCGGACAAGGGGGTAAAAATCCTCACGGACCCATTCCACAGAGATACCAGTTTAAGTTATCCCCGGGTTACCGGAAGCGTTGATATTATCACGGTCAGCCATGAGCATAATGACCATAATGACGTCGATGCTGTGTTGGGCAGGCCCGCTGTGTTGAAAGGGGCAGCCCAGAAGACCATGCAGGATATCGTGATAAGAACGGTTGGCTCCTACCACGATGAAAACAAGGGAAAAGAAAGAGGTTCCAACACGATTTTCTGTTTTACCGTGAATTCAGTGAATATATGCCACCTGGGTGACCTGGGGCATCAGCTCAGCTCTTCTGAAATTAAAGCGCTGGGCAAAGTTGATGTGCTACTGATCCCTATTGGCGGATCATTTACACTGAATGCGGCAGGCGCCACCCTGGTATACGAAGATGTTAAACCGCGGGTGGCAATACCGATGCACTATAAAACCGACAGGTGCCAGTGGCTAAAGTCGACGGCCGATGATTTCATTAAAGGGAAAAAACACGTTAGAAAACTTGATTCTAATGAAGTGGAATTTTCATCCGGGAAGTTGCCCGAGGAAAGCGAAGTACTGATTTTAAAATACAGCGGCCAGGCTTAATATCAGGGTTTGCCGGATATCTTACTCAAAGCAAGGCGGGCAGCCTCGGATTCCGCAATCTTTTTGCTTTTGCCTGATCCGATAGAAAGGACGACATCTCCAACAGATACGGATACAAAGAATATGCGGTCATGGTCAGGCCCTGTCGCTTCCACGATTTCATAGTGCGGCAGGAGTTTTAACTCAGCCTGTGTCCACTCCTGCAGCAGTGCCTTGAAGTTGAGCGCAATTTGTCCTGACTTTACGGCATCGATATCAGCGGAGAAATACTTAAAAATAAAATTCCTGGTGGGCTCTATGCCTTTATCCAGATAGATAGCTGCCACCAGCGCTTCAAAAGTGTCTGCCAGATTATTCCTTTTAGTTCTTCCTCCGGAAAGGTCTTCTCCTTTGCCCAGGAGCATCATGTCTCCCAGTTTTAGAACAGAAGCTTTTTCGGCAAGCTTCTCCTGCCTGACAAAAGACACCCTGATCTCGGTCAATTTACCTTCAGGCAGATTTGGGAATTCGTGAAACAGCTTTTCGGCGATAATGAAGTTTAGCAGCGAATCTCCCAGAAACTCCATGCGCTGATTATCATTTAAACCCGAACCCGGGTTTTCGTTAAGGTAAGAACTGTGTACGAAAGCCTGTTTAAGCAGGGCTTTGTTGGTAAAATCTGTTCCGAGTAAGGATTCTAAGTTGCTTAATCCATGCAAATTTCCGGTCTCCAGATACATAAAAATAGCGGGAAATAAATCGTATTAATTGAATTCTTCCCGGGCGAGCGCAGTGATGATAATGGACGGCAGCCCGAAGAAAGGAAATACTACACATGAGCAGATTGCTCCGGCCAGGGCCAGTGCCCAGATTCTTCTCTGTAAGGCGTATACACCGCCTATGATGGCTGTGATGCCGATTAATACTACTACGAAAGGCACTGCTATAATGCTTGAGATAACCTGCTCTATCGTGAAAACAAGATGAGGATCAATCTGGATTAATTCGCGGATGACGCGGAAAAGTGACGAGAGCACAACTATATAGAGGCCTCCCACCATACCGATAGCCCCTCCGACTATATCAAGTATACCGGCCATGACCGGTTTCCAGGTGAGTTTCATAACTATTAGCTCCGTTAAATGTTTGGACCCGTGCATTTAATTGTAGCAGTAACTGTCAATATTGCAGATATAACAAATTTTGCCAGCGACTGCATATTTGTCTAAACTAGTTTATCTGTTTTTATTTGGGAGAAACGCATGCTGATAGATAAACCCGGTCAAATTGCTGAAGGACTTTATTTGCTGGGAGAGACCATGTGTATGATGTATCTTATCAAAGGTAAAGATTCCATGATTGTAGGCGGTGGTATGAACTGGTTGGCGCCATCATTGGAGAAACAGCTTAATGAGATGGGTGCAAGTAATAACGGCATTCAGTACCTGGTAGTCATGCATCCTCACTTTGATCATTGCGGCGCAGTACCGTATTTGAAAAGGAAGTATCCCGGAATGAAAGTGCTGGCTGCAAAGGCTTCACAAAAGCTCTTCAGTAAACAGAAAATTATTGACTATATGGAAGCAGTCAATCTGTTTATGATTGACTACCATGGTATCAGGGACCAGTATGAAAAAATGAACCTGAAGATCGATTCAATAACCATTGATGAGACGGTGGATGACTCGACAGTAATTAATCTGGGCGGCGGGGTGAAAGTGGAATTTATTGAAACGGCCGGACACTCGGCCGGAGATATATCCGTTTATATACCGGGATTGAAAGCGATTTTCCCCAGCGATGCTGCCCCTGCGCCGTTGGGCAGCGTGGATAAACTGACCATACCCTCCCCGCAATATGATTTTGCTTTATACAAAGAATCTTTGAAGAAACTAATTAAGTATGATGTGGAAATTTGCGGGTTTGAACACATGGCAGCATTAGTCGGGCCGGATGCCCAAAAAGTGCTATTGAACAGCCTTAAAAGGGCTGAGGATTGGGGACAGATGATTGTGGAAATGTATAAAAAGGAAATGGATTTTGAAAAAACATTCAAATGGGTAGTCCGGGAACGCCTGTCAATTGATAAATTCAGCTTCCTCAACGAGGATGTAATGTACCAGGTTGCTAGGGCGGAAGTGCGCAATATCCTGAGAGAATCAGATATAGTCGTGAATTAACCGGCAGGCTGGGATGCAGCATGGTGATTGAATGGTAAGGATAAAGCTGTTGCTTGCTCAGGCTCAATATATGAACAGACGTTTAAGCGGGTCAGCGTTTCTCTGGAACGGGAAGTCAGACCTACCTGGAATTCAATTTCATCAAGCCAGAGCTGGGCCCACTTTCTTACATAGGCATTGCTGCCGGAGTTAGCTGAGACTGTTTTTAGCTGGCTGATATATAAAGCTGAATCAGTTACCATTTTCCCTCATATTCCAATACATATGTATGCCGCCTTTTGTGTTCTTATCG
The DNA here is from genome assembly GCA_016927965.1 of Dehalococcoidia bacterium. The sequence continues at coordinate 1,173 of JAFGLP010000044.1, read as the reverse complement.
ATTACTAACTTCGATTTTGCGGTTTGGCGACTCGGTATTTTCAGCGGGCCTGTTCTTTGAATTTACCTTTTCGATGATCTCGGCCAGGCATGTGGTGCAGATAATAGAATCACAGTCTATTCTTCCTCCGCATTCAACGCATTTACAAGACATCTTTGGTACTCCTTGCTATTGCTGGCTATATTATTTCTCTGATTATTAAGTTTTACATAAATTGAGCATGCAGGGAATGACTAAAAGGGTCATTAGCATGACCGATTTGGTTATATCGGTTGCGGAGCCATGAGAGAAAAGAAGTAAAATAGAACTGATAAGAAATGAGATTATGGATGGTAGACCCCAGATATATGTGCGACAGGCACCTGCTCGGCGAACATGTTGAATGCCACATGTTTGCAGGCTGCCTCGAGAGGGATAAATCCGTTTCAGGCTATATAAGGAACAATTTATTTGATGCTGCTTCACTCACAAAAAGGCACGACCGTATAGCACGGGAAATGAAGCTCAGGGGTTTTTCGCATCGCAGCAAGATTGCCAGATATAAGGGCAGGTCCACTCCCATAAATGTGACGTCGTCGTTCAATGACCTGATGTACCGGTGCCCCCGCTGCAGGGAAAGATATGAGTTACATTCAAAGAGCTTGCAGAGTATTGAGTAAGCACGGGGCGCACCCCAATTTTCTTAAAAAATTGTTTTTATCTATGTTGACGCTGTTTTATTTTTTAGTAGAAACGTAATAATCACGACTATCCCAATGATGGGGATGAGAAAAATAAATATCCAGACTGCGTACGCCAGTATCCAGGTTATAAGCTTTAGAATGCCTGAATGTTGCTTTGCTATATTATTATTGGGTATATGGTGTTCTTTCTGTAAGTCTTGTACTTCTTTCATCCCCCCGCACCTCTTTTCAGTTCATGCATAATACATTATAGAGTATTATGGTTGTTGTGGGGACTGTTATGTGTTGGGCCTGAGATGAAAACAGAGAAGGGGCACGCTAAGTTGGGGGGGATGTGGTTGATTATGATGGGGAAAGTAGTCGATTGCTTTGGTAAGCTGATAACAGCATCGTTTTTTATCATGGTGAGGTAGGATGGAAAAAACGGACACCAAAGTCAGATAAAATAGAAAAGACGGAGGTGTCAGATTGAAAAGAGGTCCTCAAGGGA
>JAFGLP010000043.1 GCA_016927965.1 Dehalococcoidia bacterium | reverse complement strand
CTATTTATTACGAGGGAGAAAATAAGCGATGAGCAATAATGGAGAAAAAAAATACAACATGAGGGAGTTCCTGGCTTTTACCACTGCCGGCACGATGGAAGATGGAAAAGCCGCATTCGTTGGTACCGGGTTGCCGATGATAGCAGCCATGCTCGCTCAAAAAACACATGCACCTAACCTGCTAATGATCTTTGAAGCCGGCAGCATAGGACCACAGCTACCGGAACTGCCCATATCGGTGGGGCAGGGACTCACCACCCACCATGCTCTGGCAGCTTCCAGCATGCACGATGTAATGTCAGCCCAGCAGTCTGGTTTTATTGACTACGGTTTCCTGGGCGGTGCACAGATCGATATATACGGCAATATCAATACTACCTGTATCGGCGATCATGATCTGCCCAAGGTACGCCTGCCAGGCAGCGGCGGAGCTAACGACATAGCTTCAGCCTGCCACAGGACAGTCCTCGTGTTCGGCAACCAGACAAAAAGAACATTCGTCGAGAAGCTGGACTTCATGACCAGCCCCGGTTACCTGACCGGCCCCGGCGCACGTGAAGCAGCAGGCCTCCCAGCCAATACCGGGCCTTACAGGGTAGTCTCACAACTGGCCATGTACGATTTTGATGATAAGACTAAGAAAATGAGGCTGTTTTCCTTACATCCCGGAGTTACCGTTGAAGAGGTCAAGGACAACTGCAGCTTCGATCTTATCATTCCGGAGAAATACGGCATAAGCTCTGAACCGAGTGATAGGGACCTGGAAATCCTGCGCACACAAATCGACCCGACCGGCATGCTGATCGGAAAGTAAGTAGCAAGCAGCTTTTATTTAAAAGCTTACTATTATTAAATACCGGCATGAGAATCTCATGCCGGTATTTGTTTTATCGTTATTGCTGTCTGCTTTAACCAGGTAAACCAGCTCTGTTTACTATATCGCTTAGATAACGACCTGTTGCCGAATTTTTTATGCCAGCAACTTTCTCCGGTGTCCCCTGGGCAATCAGGTAACCGCCTTCCTCACCGGCGCCGGGCCCCAGATCAATTATATGATCGGCATTTTTAATAACATCTAGGTGATGCTCAATGATAATAACGGTGTTGCCTGTACTGACCAGCCTCTGCAACACCTTGAGCAGACAGTCGATATCGGCAAATGACAGCCCGGTGGTAGGCTCATCAAGTATATATACCGTTCGGCCGGTTGACCTGCGAGACAGTTCTGCAGCCAGCTTAACACGCTGCGCTTCTCCTCCAGAAAGGGTAGGAGCAGGCTGTCCCAACCGCATATAGCCTAATCCCACATCATTTAAAGTGGACAATTTATTCTTAATCTTGGGAAAATTCTCAAAAAGAGCAGTGGCTTCTTCTATCGTCATATCAAGCACATCTGCAATGTTTTTACCCTTAAAATGTATCTCTAGCGCTTCCCTGTTATAGCGTTTACCCTTGCATAACTCACAGGGAACAGTAACATCGGGAAGGAACTGCATCTCTATCTGAATGTAGCCCTCTCCCTGACACGATTCACAACGCCCACCCCGTATATTAAAGGAGAAACGACCAGGTCCATATCCTCGCACCCTGGCCTCCGGCACAGATGCAAACAACTCCCTGATAGGGGTGAAAGCCCCCGTATAAGTTGCAGGATTGCTGCGGGGAGTACGTCCGATGGGTGACTGGTCTATGTTAATCACCTTATCTATGTTATCCATGCCTGTAATGCCATCACATTCTCCCGGTTTTTCTTTTGTCCTGTAAAATACCTGCGCCAGCCTCCTGTATAAAACATCATTCATGAGAGTGCTTTTACCGCTTCCGGAGACACCCGTTATGCATACGAGTTTACCTAAAGGTATCTTTGCGCTGATGTTTTTCAGATTATTTTCCCGTGCGCCTTTTATCACAAGATACTTACCGGAACCCGGTCGCCTGTCTTGCGGCATTGCAATCTCCCTGGTTTTGCTTAAATACTGTCCGGTCAGCGATTCTTTACATTTCATCACGTCGTCAATTGTACCCACAGCCACCACACATCCCCCATGTTCCCCTGCTCCCGGCCCCAAATCGATAATATAGTCAGCAGCCCTCATCATTCCTTCATCATGCTCGACACTGATAACAGTATTGCCAAGGTCCCTCAACTTTTTCATGGTATCGATCAGACGATGTATATCAGCCGGGTGCAAACCTATAGTAGGCTCATCACAAATATAAAGTACACCCATCAATCCGCTGCCTATCATGGTTGCCAGCCTTATCCTTTGAGATTCTCCTCCGCTGAGTGTAGCAGATGAACGGTCCAGCGTCAGATAGCCAAGCCCGATATCTTTTAAAAAACCGAGCCTGGAATCAATCTCTTTGACTATTTGTTGTGCAATCAATCTTTCATTGGGGGTCAGTACCAGCTCACCATTTCGCGGGCCCATTATATTTTGTACCCATGAGCTGGCTTCAACGGCAGACATAGCGGTAATATCCATAATATTTTTTTTATCAATTAATATGGACAGCGACCCCGGCTTTAACCGTTTGCCATGGCAGCTAGGGCACGCAGAAGCCGACATATATCTCTGAATTTCGATCCGCCGACTCTCGGATTCCGTCTCCTTATATAGTCTTTCCAGGTTAGGTATAACGCCTTCGAAACCAACCGCATACTCCCGCACTTTACCAAAACGGTAACGGTACCTGTGCCGGTCAGGATTTTCGCCATATAAAACCAGTTCAGCCTGCCCTTTAGTCAGGTCCTTAAAAGGCACCTTTAGTGAGAAACCATAGCGCCCGGCAATCTCTTCAAGGTTGTTTAAATACCATGAATAGGTAGCCCATGGACGAAGTGCACCTTCTGCTATTGAAAGATCACGGTCGGGCACAACCAATTCAGGATCAATTTCGAGCTTGATACCCAGGCCGGTGCAGGTCGGACACGCACCGTGAGGACTGTTGAAACTAAATGTCCTTGGAGCAACCTCTCCCAGGCTGATACCGCAGTGAATACAGGCAAAATGCTCCGAGAAAAGCAACTCCTCACCATCAATAATTGAGATAAGCACTACCCCACCCCCCAGCTTTAAAGCCGTCTCAACTGAATCCGCTATACGCGCCCGGTTGCTATCATCACCCGTCACAATGCGGTCAACAACCGCTTCAATATTATGTTTCTTGTTTTTATCCAGTCCGATCTCTTCAGAGAGATCACGAACATAACCATCTACACGGATACGAACAAATCCTGTCTTCTTCAAATCATCCATCACCTGCAGATGCTCACCTTTTCTATCCCGAATTAAAGGCGCAAGTATCATAATACGGCTGCCCGATTTGATCTTGAGTACAGCATCCACGATCTGCTGTACCGTCTGCCGTGCAATTTCACGCCCGCATTGCGGACAGTGGGGACGTCCTGCACGGGCAAACAGAAGCCGCAGGTAATCATATATCTCTGTAACGGTACCGACGGTTGAACGTGGATTGCGAGAAGGGCCTTTCTGATCAATAGATATAGCCGGGCTTAGGCCCTCAATATAATCAACATCCGGCTTATCCATACGTCCCAGGAACTGGCGGGCATAAGCGGAAAGTGACTCTATATACCGTCGCTGCCCCTCAGCATATATCGTATCGAAGGCCAAAGAACTCTTCCCTGATCCCGATACTCCGGTAATCACTACGAGTTTGTCGCGCGGTATAGTAATATCTATATTTTTTAGATTATGTTCGCGTGCTCCGCGCACTACTATATTGTTGAGAGTCATATGGCATATCCCGGCTGCAATAAATCCTAACTATTGTAGCACTGCAGTATCAATGCGTATAAAAGCAGGAGGCCGGCTAATGCCGGCCCCCTGTAAGAGTTTATATAAACAATTAGACAATACTATTTCTTAACGGGCCAGATAGGCCAAACGACCTTTCCATAAACCTCATTAAGAACCTGTGCCAACCCAGCATAAACAGCGGACAGGCCACAAATAATTCCTTCCCATCCTGCAATAGCACCAATGATGGCGCTGCCGGTCAAATCCCGAATGGCAAGCAGGAAGAACAGTACAGTTAATGAACCGAACACAAACATCAGGGCCCTATTCAGCTTCAAGGTGCCTATGAACATTATCAGGGTGAAAAGTCCCCACATGAAGAAATAGGCAATCATTGCCGAGTTAGCCGGTTTGTCCCACCAGCCGAGTTTCGGCATCAGCAGTAATGCCACAAGAGTAAGCCAGAAAAGACCGTATGAAGTGAAAGCCGTAGTGCCAAAAGTATTGCCCTTTTTCCATTCCATGATACCTGCGATTACCTGGGCTATTCCTCCATAAAAAATGCCCATTGCCAGAATCATTGCACCCAGCGAGTAAATCCCGGCATTGTGGATGTTCAGCAACACGGTGGTCATACCGAATGCCAATAGGCCCAAAGGTGCTGGATTTGCCGTAATGTCTTTGATCAACCTTTCGTTGTCCGCCAAATTAATACCTCCTATTATTTTGAAAATATTAGCTTTTCATTATACGTGGCCTACACAGGTAGTGTCAACGCTCTACACACACATTTATTTAAACAGCACAAAGATCAAAAAATAAAAAAGCGGCGCTGCTCAAAAAGCAGCGCCGCTTTTAACACCTAATTAGACTCTGTTCTTAACCAGGTCATCAACTACTGAAGGATCAGCAAGCGTTGTAGTATCACCAAGATTGGATACATCATTTGCTGCAATCTTGAGCAGAATCCTGCGCATGATCTTGCCGCTACGTGTCTTGGGAAGTCCGTCAGCCCACTGGATCTTATCCGGTGTAGCGATCGGGCCTATCTCTTTGCGGACATGGGCAACAAGTGCTTTCTTGAGATCATCCGATTTCTCCTGGCCAGTCTTCAGGGTTACGTAAGCATAAATGCCCTGACCTTTGATATCGTGAGGCATGCCAACCACGGCCGCTTCAGCGACAGACGGATGAGATACGAGAGCGCTCTCGACCTCGGCAGTACCGATCCTGTGACCTGATACGTTGATGACATCGTCGATACGTCCCATCAGCCAGAAATAACCGTCTTCATCAACCCTGGCGCCATCGCCGGTGGTATAAACACCCGGGTTCTGTATGAAGTAAGTGTTCTTGAACCTCTCGGGGTCACCATAGACACCGCGCATAAGCCCGGGCCACGGTTTTTCGATTATCAGTGAACCACCTTCATTGGGTCCGGCCTGACTGCGGTCTTCCCTGATAACTTTAGCAGCAACACCAAAGAACGGGAAGGTTGCTGAACCCGGCTTCAGTGCCCATGCACCAGGTAGCGGGTTGATGAGGATGCCGCCGGTCTCGGTCTGCCACCAGGTATCGACTATGGGACAGCGGCTGCCGCCGATTACGGTGTAATACCACATCCAAGCTTCAGGATTGATCGGTTCACCGACTGAACCGAGCAGCCTGAGTGAGCTGAGGTCATGTTTCTTTACCCAGTCATCGCCGTCCTTCATGATAGCGCGGATAGCTGTCGGGGCCGTGTAAAGGATATTAACCTTGTATTTTTCAATGATATCCCAGAACCTGTCTGGTTTCGGATAATTGGGTACGCCTTCGAATACTAAGCTAGTGGCACCTACGCCCAGAGGTCCGTAAACGATATAGCTGTGACCGGTCACCCAGCCGATATCCGCGGTACACCAGTATGTATCTTCGTCCTTATAATCAAAAATGTATTTAAAAGTAGTCATGCAGTAGAGAAGATAGCCGGCAGTAGTGTGCATGACACCCTTGGGCTTGCCGGTGCTGCCGCTGGTATAAAGGATGAACAGTGGATCTTCTGCATCCATCTTCTCAGGCTCGCAGGGTTTTTTGACGTCATCTGCATCCATTTCCTTGGACCACAGAAGATCACGCCCTTCCACCAGCGGAGCATTGTTATTGGCCCTGTTGACTACAATTACTTTTTTACAATCAGGGCAGGCCTCTAAGGCCTTATCGGCATTAGCTTTGCTGGCAACCACTTTGCCGCCGCGATAGTAACCATCCGTGCAAACTAAAAGTGATGCTTTGCTATCGATTATCCTGTCACGTAATGCATCGGCGCTGAATCCGCCGAATACGATGCAGTGAATAGCACCGATCCTTGTGCAAGCCAGCATGGCGATGGGCAGTTCTGCAATCATAGGCAAATAAATTGCCACGCGGTCGCCTTTTTTAACGCCCTGTTTTTTCAGAACGTTGGCGAATTTGTTGACTTCCCACCAAAGCTGTTCATAAGTATAAGTCTTGGAATCCTGAATATCTCCTTCGAAAATGATGGCGGCCTTGTTTTTGCGCCAGGTATTCAGGTGCCTGTCAAGGCAATTGTAAGATACATTGAGTTTGCCGCCAACGAACCACTCGTGCTTGGCATTGGCAAAGTCATTGACCAGGACCTTGTCCCACTTCTTATACCAGTCTATCTGGGCAGCCTGCTCAGCCCAGAAACCATCCACATCTTCAATGGAGCGTTTGTACATTTTCTTGTACTCATCCATGCTCTTGATATAAGCATTTTTGACGAACTCCTTGGAAGGCTCAAATTTTCTGTTTTCCACCGACATAGAGGT
>JAFGLP010000042.1 GCA_016927965.1 Dehalococcoidia bacterium | reverse complement strand
TGGAACGCTTATGTGGTGTCATCTTGCCCTGTGAGAAATTGTTGAAGCGCTAGAATCAACTTCTTACTCTCAAACAATAGTTCGGGAGCTGTCCAGAATGGCCCACCATTTTACTACGAAAGATTGCCGATCAATTATCTAAAGTCTTGCCCTTTCCCGTCATGTTTGAGCATGCTATTTTGATACCAAGGTGACCTTAGGTATCTTGCTATAAAGTTGATATAATAATAGTGTGATACCGACGCTGATATCGATTGGCAGAATACAATATCATTAAATACTGGCCAGGAGGTGTAATATGGAAGGTTTTAAATTAGAGAGTGTCAAAATCCGCCCTGTAACGCGATTGGATATCGATTCCATCCTTGTCCTTCATAAAAAAATAGGTATTAAATCGAGCAAAATAAGCTATATGATTAATCAGAACTTTGGTGGACCGCTCGATTACAGTTTAGTTGCGGTGATTGATAAGAAAATAGTAGGTTTCGTTATTGCGCGTCTTACATACGCTTATATCCCATTCGTCGAAATATGTCTTATGAACGGCATAATTATTGATCCCCAGTACAGGCGGCTGAAAATAGGACAAAAATTAATTAATGAACTCTTTAATTACTGTCGTAAAGATAAGGTGGAAACGGTGCGGGCGCTGGTTGATAATGAAAATATTGAGTTAAAGCAATTTGTGAAAGACCTTAGTTTTCATCCAAGCAGCATCAGAAACTGGGACAAGTCTACTGCAGCTTAGCCAGTATTACTGTCTGTTATGCAGAATTGGGTATTGGCATTGGCAGCATATCAATATTCCATGTTGCCAGGCATTTGCGTTACTTCATCTGTATGAAGCCGGTTATGTCTGATATCGGTTGAATTTTGTCTGATGTAACGCATCTTATCGCAGATTATCTTTCAGTGGGAGCGTCACGGGGAGCGGCAGAAAATAAATAGTGCAGCCGATACTTTAAGCCGCTGTACCAGTCGTTGCCTTTGAAAGATGAGCTACCTTTAACATACTCCAGAGCAAACCCTAAAATAATGATGGGGATAATTCATCGGTATGGCCTCCAAGATGGAGTGCATATGCTTCTTTCGGGCCAAAGTTCGATACTCTGGCAAACCCCATTTCCTTTAGATGCTCTGTCAATACGGCTGGATTGAACTGACTTATCCACGGTTCTTCTGGCATCGCCCTGCTCCCTGCCACTATCCTTTTCTTTTCACCGGCTTACTTCCTTTGCCGGTAATCTTATTAAGGGTCTTTTGTACAAATGCCTCGTATGCAATGTGGCCCCAGAGCGATTTGTAGGTGGAGTACATTTTAGGTTCTTTTGGTCGCAGAACCAGTTTTATGGCACCAGAAGGGCAACTGACGACGCACTTTCCGCATCCGATGCATTTCGATTGATCAAACGATGCCTTTTTCCCGTCCATTGTGATGGCATGCACGGGGCATATTTTGACACAGTCGCCGATTCCCCTGCATTTAGTGGAGTCCAGGGATGATATGAAGCGTGATTTGGCCATGGTATTTGTAGCTCCCCTGCCGACCGTTTTGAAAAGGACGCATGAGCAGGGACAGCAATTGCATAATGAGGTGAACTCTCCCTCAGCGTTATCGATATTATGCACCAGCCCTGCGGCATTACACTCTCCCAGGATACGCAAAGCTTCGTTGTAATCAATCTTGCGTGCTATGCCAGCGCCGATCAAAGTCTCCCCCACCTCATTGAAAACAAAGCAGGTTTCCATGGGGTGCTCGCATCCCTGTCCCATCACTTTATTTGTCTTGCGGCAGGTGCACTCCGCCACGCCGATCAAAGTCCTGGTTGCCACCATTTTAGATACTACATCCAGGGGCAGCACCGCACGGGGGTCGGGAACCGGGACATCAATATCGATTTTGCGTGTCGCCGGCGTATGAGTCAGGGCAGCCTCAACCGGCACTACCCGATAATAGGGCGTTTTGCTAAGCGGCCTGGATTGGCCCTCCATATTAGAGTACCAGAATTTTGCGAATGCAATCCGCTTCTCTGTAGCCTCCTGTTTGCGCACCTGCTGTTCACTCAGGTGAGCGATATGGCCCCTTTCAAAAGCACGCCCCCGCGGAGTCTGGTATGCCCAAATAAATCCTTCCCTGGCCAACTTCTCCAGGGTAAGTTGGAGTTGTTCTTTAGAGATACCCTTCTTGTCTGCCATGGATTCCAGCTTATCAATAGATATACCACCGGTGAACGGTACCAGGAAAAAGACTTCGACCTCCTCAGGTGTCACTGTCTGACGCAAGGCGTCTTTGTAGGCTTCGCGGTCGACGGTTTTGTCTGTCAGGAACTCGTAGTATTTGAGCAACTCTTCATACGTATCCTTTTTCTTCATAGCCTTCTCCTTATATCAGGACTGATTTTTTCATCTTCATTTATTCTGCAGTTCGGTTACGCCAATAAGCGGATGATCGACATCCCACATCGGCTCCTCATTCAGGTAAACGTTCTCGCTGCCCCTGATAATGCTCATGCCACAGGGATACCCGAACACTACAGGCGAGCCATAGGTTTTCTCACCGGACAGTGTGTATTTGCCCAGGAAGGTCTCAATGGTACCGCCGCGCAGAGCTTTCATCACTTTGTCCGGGTCAATGCTGCCCGCCATCTGAGCACCCTCAAGATAGTGCCCCATCTCGGTAACTCCATCGCTGAATGCTCCGCCATAGGGTTCCCTTCCCCCGTTCTTGGATTTGTATTCAGCCCGGATGCGGTTGGCCATATCCAGATAGCGCGGTGCTATCTGTACCGTCTTTAACACCCAGGGGTAACTACAGTCGCCGCAGATGTTCTGTATGGCCTCCTCACTGCCAGCCAGGCTTTTGAACAGGCTGATATCCAGGATTGCACTATTGGCCACTATCGGCCATTTATAGCCCAACTGGTAGCGCTGCTTGGCCATCAATCCGATCTCCAGCGGCGGCTGGAAGCTGTACAGCACCTCGGCGCCCATCTCGGCCATCTTGATCAGATAGGGTGTGTAATTGGTGGTGCCCTCCGGGTAATATACCCGGATACTCCTTATGCCATATTTCTCTCGAATCGCCTCATCAGCCGGGGCAAAGATTTTCTCGATGTCCACGTTGCCGCCCTTGATGCCGGTCCAGCACAATGTCTTATACTGGGGGAAGGCTTTCATAACCGCCATGGCCTGGTTGATGCTCATCTCCACGGCCGGGAAGCCGAAGATGGAGTATGGATCACGTTGCGCGTTGTACGTTCCAACGTTGATGGTGCTGCCATCGAATATGATGTTCTCCGCTGTTGTTATCGGCACTATGGTTGAATAGGCGATGCCAAAGTAGCTGACGATGGCGGACACTTCCTTATCGTAGACCAGACTGCGCGCCGCCGCAGCATCTGCGGGGATGTTGTATATGGGGCCATCGGCGAAGTAAAGCTCGATCAAGTATTTATCGTCGCCAATCTGCCAGCCGCCATCAGCGTTGATAAGGTCGCGGTAGATCTCCATAACGGGCTTGACCGCTTCGCCCCACTGGCTGGCCGGCCCGGAGAACGGCATCACGCTGCCGATCTTAAGGATTTTAGGCGGATCCGGCGCTTTGGCCTCCGGCGCTGCACAGGACGCAACGACCAGCATAATTAAGATAATAACCAGTGCTGAATATTTCTTCATCATCTCGTACAGCCTCCATTACGATTATTACCATTTATCGCCTACCTTGCCTGGCGGAATTTATTATTACCCGATTGTGAAAATATCCGGGTATTTATTGTTCTATTATCTGTTGGGCACTCAATAAAAGACCGGTTTGCTTGTTAATATGATCAGCTATAGTAAAAGTACACAATAAATGAAAGATTCCGATACATAGTCAAGTGCGTTTGATGCCATTTAGCAGTGCTTCAAAAAAAGACTGACATATTTCATCAACATCAAATTCCGGTTTTAAAATCATATAATGCAGACACATCCCGTCAATTAACGCTATCCATGCAGCAGCTAGTGCTGCTGCATCGACTTCCATTTTGATTAACCCCTTATTTTGAGCGTCCTTAATTATGGCGATCGTAACATTTTTTCCATTTGTTAAATAGTGCCGAAACTTCGGTATGAATTCATCAGAACCTTTGTAACTGACAGCCCACCGCCAGAGATCGACATAGATAATAATATTTTGTTCCATGGCAGTATCAAGGTTTGAACCGTCTTTTAGCACGAGGAGCAATACTTTCAGCGGATCATCGGCATGTCCGATTTTATCAATTACCCATTTAGTCCAGTCGGCAAATGTAAGTCGAATAATTTCATTTAAAACATCTTCTTTGTTAGTGAAATAATTATAGAACGTTCCCTTCCCAATCCCGGCTTCAGCAGTGATTTTCCGTATGGGGATATTTTCAAAGCCATATTTGGCTAATAAGGGCATTGTTTTTCTAGCGATCTCGATTCTTTTTTGTTCTTTATCAACGATTTTAGGCATGGTTTATATTCTTTATTATGACCGGTCAGCCGGTCATAATTGTCATTATATTAAATAAACTATTTATCTTTGTCAAGAGAAGAAATAATATTTTGGATTTAAGCCATTGTCTCGCGATCAGGGCAAATATGATAAAACTGCTAATAATTTTCTAATAGACTAAACGTATCCTGGATCAATGGTTCGGGAGCGTCAGATGGTTGCCAATCCCGCAGATTTCAGTACATTTAAAGCTCTCAGGGTAACCCAGGGATTGGGTTGTTTTTTAACGCCAAAATCGATCCACGTTTTTCCCGTATAGTCATATTCTAATATTCAGCGCCCTTGATTATCCCGTTTCTTATTTATTATTTTCAGGGCTTCTGCCAGGCGCGGATCATTGCTGTAACCAAGTCTTACCATGGCCTCAGCAAGCTGAAGTAAATCTGTCACATAAAAAACGGGAAACCCAAATTTCCACCAGTTTCCACTGGGTTTATTACTGTAACCGCTGGGATAATCCGCCTTTGCGGGATCTATACTGAATAGAAAATCAACTCCTGTTCGAATGGCATTATCGACAGGAGGGTTTCTTTTATTCAGCGGCAGTTTACTGAAAGCGAGCATCACTTTAACTGCTCCCCAGGCGCAGGGCAATTTATTGTTAGCTCCACAGGTAAAACACGGGCCGCATTTACCTGCGTAGTACCTTACTGGAGCCTTTTTATCGGTCATCGGGGCAATACCTTCGCCGGTAACGCTCCTGGCCATCCATTCAAACGCCTTATCCAGACGAGGGTCCGTACATCCTAAATCCAATAGAGAGGCACATAAATTACCCTGCAAGCAGTCTACTGTTCCCGAAGGGACCCCGTTTACTGTGAATTGCCCTCCTTCCAGAAAATTGTGGTCCAAAATATAGGAGCAAGCACTGGAAATCCGGTTGTCCATTTCGATGGATGCTCCCAGTTGGGCTAATAAGATCACCGACCATACAGTTCCCGTATATTTGGGGTTGTATCCTGCTCCCGGTTTCTCCCAGTAGCCTTCTTTCTGTATACGTGCTAATACTTGCCCAATCTGACCACTTTGATGTGCCTGCTTCTTAGCTACCGCTAATTCCTTCTTACCGCCATCCACTAAGTCGCGTAAAGCGAGATACTTCACCCCGGCATCATTTGATTTAACCAACCAGTCAAGTAAGTCATCCTCTATCTTAATACCCATCTCGGGATATTATAGCTATAAAGAGAATAACTTCAAGGGTATCGCAAAGCGATTTGTCTTATTATTTACCGGCTACTCGCTTCATATATGGCTACAACGTAGACGCGTTATACCATAAAATTTATCTTAAACTACAGGTACGGCAGTAATCGAGGTGGGTCAACAATGTTGACAAATGATGTAACCTCCAGAACATTCTTAGAGTTCCAGCAATAAAGGGACCATCGGAGTCAGCCGATACGATCGATATGAAATTGCACTACTCTGATGATGATTTCAAGGAACTCATTGCAGGTCTCCCACGGAGGCGGTAACTTAAGTCTCTTCGGATCGAGCGTTGATGTCTGTAATGTCAATATCTTTACCCGCGGGGCCTCCCATAAAACATAGGCTGGCTCGTCCGCAGAGTTAGATTTCACGCTTTTTAATTACGCTGTCTTTCACGGACATCTTATATAGACGAGTATTGAAATCTGCTAACCAATCAGCTGATTAAAATCAATGAGCTGGCTGTAATCAACCAGGGTGCTCATTGCATGCGTCTCAATTTCGATGCCTGCTTCTTCAACGGCAGCCAGGGGATTTAAACCGCCCAGAAGCACGATTCCAATATGGTTCAGGTTTACCGTGACTTCACACACAGGTTCGCTGACGTTGCCAATCATCAGTACGCCATTTATACCGGCCGTAGATAGCTTGCTGATTACATCGTGGCAAACAGTTCCGCAGATCGAAGATGTCTCCCTGAAGTTGGCCAGAACAATGCCATTGCCGCTTTTAGTTGCCTCTGCCACTGAAGTCATCCTGGATTTGATAAAAATTGCAGAAGGGTCCAGTGAGCACCCTGAGTAATGAATCAGTTCTACAAATCTTACGGGTACATGGTTGCCGATTTGAAGCAGGCCTCCGAATTTGGAGTTCAATGGCACACCGGCCTTAAGTAGTGTACCGTTGATCACTATGCTGCAGACCGTTGACAGCGCGACCTTATGCGGAGGTATGGTCAGATCGCCTATTTTATTGCCTGGTTCAGTAACCTTAATCAAATTACTTACGCAAAATCCAGATGCCAGTACCGGCTTCATCAGGCGTAGCGACTTCTGGAGGTCTTTTGAATTCAAAATTGATATATTGACCGGTACAAGCCCGGTCTTTTTATCCGGATCAAAAGTCGTACGGAAAGCAAGAAGCTCGATACGGGAAATAACGAACCCGACTTTATCTTTTACCAGACCGTGTTTTAGCTCCTGTAGCCCCTGTTCAGTAATTAACCTCCCATCACGGCGTCCTGCCAGACTGGTCAATCCTCGCTCATCCAGCAGCTTCAGGTGGTAGCGCACAGCACGTTCACCCAGATCAACCCCGAGATCTTTTAATTTGCGTGTTATCGTAATTGAGCCAATGGGCTCTTTTGTATCATATAGTACCTTTAGGATTGAATATTGTTTCCTTTCTATGTCCTGACTTTCGAATGTCATGATTTTGTAAAATTACAGCTATAATTCGCCATATACGAGTAAAAAGCCGAGGATGAAACAGCAAAAACTGCTGCCAGCGTAAAATTTTTATTAAACTTTCACCGGCAGCAGATCAATTTTTCGCTATGAATCCAGTATTTTATCTGCCTCCTCTTTATCAAGTTCGGTCACGTAGGCTATACCGCTGACTTTAGCCGCATCCTCTGTCAGGGCTGTGATATCATCTCTGCTGATATAGTCGAGTGAAAATTTGCGTGCCCCCGCCATCAACTGTCGCAGTCCCTGATTGATCCTTTCCATGTATGTATATAGTCCCAGGGCACCTGTAGGAATTTTCTCGAATTCATTGCCGAATTTCTGCTTTAATTCTGCTGCAGTGACAAATACTTGCTCAGGAGTGTTTCCAAACCTTTCAATATATACGGGAACTTGCTTTTCTTCCATTCGCTTACCAATAGTCTTGCCCACCATGGCAGCTGCCAGCGGCGATCTGGCCATTGTAATATACTTCACATATGGAGCTCCCAGTGCCAGTCCCTTAAAGATCTGGTCTTCAAACACAAAACCGCCGGCTATAGAAAGATCCGGGACATATCGGTTTTTACTGGCCAGCTTATCTGCATATCTGTACAGAAGCGACCACAGAGGTACTCCTGGAACACCCCATTCGTTCATCATCCTCCACGGGCTCATACCTGTACCGCCACCAGCACCATCGACAGTCAAATAGTCAATCTTTGCGTTTGAAGCAAACTTAAGGGCCCGTGCCAGGTCAGCCGGCCTGTAAGCCCCTGTCTTCAGCGATATATATTTTGCGCCGGCTTTGCGCAGCTCCTCTATCCTTTTCATGAACTTTTCTTCGCTTACCATGCCAACTCTTGAATGCCTTTCAAATTCCTTGAACCTGCCCTGCTTGAACGATTCGGCAATGACTTCATCATCAGGATCAGGCAATAAAATATAGCCCCTCTTCTTGAGCATGCGCGCCTTGTTGATGTCTGTGATCTTGACCTCACCACCGATGTCCTTGGCACCCTGGCCCCACTTGAGTTCAACATTTTCAATACCCAGTTTGGATATGGCATATTCCTGTACACCAAGCATGGTATCCTCGATATTGGCCTGGACGATCACAGCACCATAGCCATCCTGCTGCCAATCACGATAGAGCTTAATCCTGCGCTCGAGCTCGGGAGAAATGACTATCCTGCCATTGGACAGTTCTGCTTTGGGATCCATTCCACATACATTTTCCCCGATGGTGAGCGGGATGCCGGTTATGGCTGCGCCAATTGCCAGACCTTCCCAGTTATTCTGTGCGATGGCCGTTGACCCCATAGCGCCAATTATTATTGGCATCCTGGTCTTGATACCCTTATCCTGCCCCAGCGTATTTTCCAGCTTTACGTTGGCAAAGATGGCCTGCTCAGAATTCGCTTCTACACCATGAGCGCCTATTACAGTCCCCATGATTGAGAAATGGGAGAGGTCCAGCGGGTAATTCTTCTCTGCACCGGTGGTAATTATGCCGAATGGCTGCGGATATATAGCTTCCGCCCCACGGTAAGCGGATTTGCCTATTTCACACATTCCAATACAGCCGTCAACACAGGTGACGCACATTCCACTTAAAGTGCTTATAGAACCTTCCGTCCTGTTTTTAGTCAGAGTAGCAGCAGAGGCGTTTATTCTTGACAGAGCCATTGTCTAATCTCCTTCATAAATAGTATTTTCGTTAGTCGCCGGATATTTTTCGTAATATATTCAACCTTTTGGGGCTTCTCTTACACACGTACCGCAATCGCCTGCGGCTCCCATGTAACACACTTGATCAGGGTAGAACTCAACACAGGTAGGTTCGAGCTTGAGGCAACTTCCGCAGACAACTCCTGGTGCAGAGGGGCCTTGGCAACGGAGTTGGCAAGTAGGGCAAATATACATGCAGGCCCCGCAATGACGGCATACGTCCGAATGGCGGTCGAACGGTGTTGTAATCTTGAGCTTACCGCCCCTGTTGACAAAGCCTATTGCCTTGCCATTCATCTGCTCAGCACACATCCTGACACACAAGCCGCAATAAACACAGTCTTCA
>JAFGLP010000008.1 GCA_016927965.1 Dehalococcoidia bacterium | reverse complement strand
AGTATATCCGTGACAGGCTGGTTGACGGTGGGGCAGAGCATGTCCGTATCTTTGGCGGCGGAGGCGGTGTTATCAGGCCGGATGAGATAAAAGAGCTGCAAAAATACGGCATTGAGCGAATTTACGATCCGGAAGACGGCCGCAAGATGGGACTGACCTGCATGATCGAAGACCTGCTTCAGCGCAGCGATTTCCATACCGTCAATATATCGTCAGGGCGTGGTAAATCCCTCAGGGGAGCGGATATGCCTGACCCGGCTGAGTTGGCTGCTGGGCGGATTGCCCAGGTGGCCCGTATGGTAACCTTGGCGGAGATGGGAGAAAAGCCCTGGGATAAATACAGCGGAATTATCAGGGAGCGGGCCGGGCACAGTAAAGCGCCGGTAGTCGGTATCACGGGGACGGGCGGCGCCGGTAAAAGCTCGCTGCTGGATGAGCTGGTGCTGCGCTTCCGCCACGACAATCCCCGTAAGAAGGTGGCCATACTTTCCGCCGATCCGTCCAAACGCCGCACGGGAGGGGCGTTGCTGGGCGACCGTATCCGCATGAACTATGTTTATGGTGATGGGGTCTACATGCGCTCACTGGCCACACGCGGGTCAAAAACGGAACTGCCGGATGTTATCCAGGATGCCATTTCAATTGTGAAGGCCGCCGGTTATGACCTGGTTTTTATTGAGACGGCCGGTATCGGGCAGGGCGATGCCGCTATAGTGGATATAGCTGACCTTTGCCTTTACGTAATGACCTCGGAGTATGGTTCTCCCACCCAGCTTGAAAAGATCGATATGCTGGATTATGCCGACATAGTTGTGCTTAACAAGTTTGACCGTAAAGGGTCAGAAGATGCCCTGCGTGATGTGCGGACACAGATGCGCCGCTCCAGGGTACAGTTTGAAAAACCGCTGGAAGAGATGCCTGTTTATGGGACCATCGCTGCCAGATACAACGACGAAGGTGTCAACGGCCTTTATATGGGTATGATCGAACTACTGTCGGCTAAAACCGGCCGCAAGTTCGCTTGCCGGATACCTGGGGAGCACATCAAATGCATCAGCGGAGTGAGGTATATTATACCTCCGGACCGTATCCGTTACCTCGGGGAAATTGCCGATACCGTCCGCGACTATAAAAAGATGGTGCATGACCAATCTGATACAGCCCGGCGCTTGCAGCATTTGCGCATTGCCTTGATGGAAATAAAAGAAGCAAATACACACAGGGCGCTGGAAAAACATATAGAAGCCCTGATCGCCGGGCAGTCGCCTGAAGTACGCAAACTGCTGGAAGGGTGGGAGACTCTGCGTAAATCCTATAACGGCAAGATATTCAGCTATAAGGTGCGCGGGCAGGAATTTAATGTCCCGTTGACAGTGCAGACCCTGGCGGGCACGCCTGTGCCGCGCGTGATTGTGCCGGATTTGAAAGACGACGGCCAGGTGCTGGCATACCTGATGCTGGAGAACGTGCCGGGCCGTTTCCCGTTTACGGCCGGCGTCTTTCCTTTCAGGAGGCAGGATGAGGAACCTAAACGCCAATTCGCCGGGGAAGGGGGTCCGGTGCGGACCAACGAGCGTTTTCACTATCTATCACGTAATGACGAAGCCAAGCGGCTGTCCACTGCTTTCGATTCAGTGACCCTCTACGGGGAGGACCCGCAGGAAAGGCCTGATATCTTCGGCAAGATCGGGGAGTCGGGCGTTTCCATATGTACCCTGGAGGATATTAAAAAGCTGTACGCCGGTTTCGACCTGTGCTCGCCAAACACCTCGGTGTCCATGACCATCAACGGTCCTGCTCCGGTTATGCTGGCATTCTTCCTCAACTGTGCCATCGATCAGCAGCTGGATAATTTCGTGAAGAAGAAGGGCAGGTCGCCGTCTGTTGATGAACATGAAAGGATTAAGGCCGAAACGCTTTCGGCCGTGCGCGGCACCGTGCAGGCGGACATTCTTAAAGAGGACCAGGGCCAGAATACGTGTATCTTTTCCACCGAGTTCGCCCTCAAGATGATGGGAGATATACAGGAGTATTTTATCAGGCATAATGTGCGGAATTACTACTCCGTCTCGATCTCTGGCTACCATATCGCAGAGGCCGGGGCCAATCCCATCACGCAGGTGGCCTTTACGCTGGCCAACGGCTTCACATACGTGGAATATTACCTGCAGCGCGGCTTTCCCATCGATTCATTTGCACCTAACCTGTCGTTTTTCTTCTCCAATGGTATGGATGCAGAATATGCGGTTATCGGGCGCGTGGCGCGCAGGATCTGGTCCATCGCCATGAAGAATAAATACGGCGGCAACGAGCGCAGCCAGCAGCTTAAATATCATATCCAGACCTCGGGTCGGTCGCTGCATGCCCAGGAGATACAGTTCAATGATATCCGCACGACCTTGCAGGCGCTGCTGGCCTTTTACGATAATTGCAACTCGCTACACACTAATTCGTACGACGAGGCTATAACCACTCCTACCGAGGAGTCGGTAAGGCGCGCCATGGCCATCCAGATGATCACAACACGGGAATTCGGCTTAACCAAGAATGAGAATGTGTGGCAGGGGTCGTATATCCTGGAGGAGCTTACGGAGCTTGTGGAAGAGGCCATCCTGGCCGAGTTTGAATGTATCTCAAGGCGTGGTGGGGTACTGGGTGCCATGGAACTGCAGTACCAGCGTGGCAAGATACAGGATGAGTCGCTACTGTATGAACAGCGCAAGCATTCCGGGGAGCTGCCTATTATCGGCGTCAATACTTACATTAACCCGGATGCCAAGAGCCTTATCCCGTTCGATATCCAGCTCAGCCGTTCGACCATTGAGGAGAAAAAGCAGCAGATCGAAAACCTGAGAGATTTCCAGAAGAGGAATTCTGCTCTGGCTAAAGAGTCTCTGCGCAAGCTCCAGCAGACTGCCCGCGACGGTGGCAATATTTTCGAGCAAATGATGGAGACCGCCCGCTGTGCTTCACTCGGCCAGATCACCGGCGCGCTCTATGAGGTGGGTGGTAGATACCGAAGGAACATGTAATCCCTGGCGAGGTCAGCGGGAAATGTGTGCAACAGTACGTCCCCTGCTTTCAACTGAAGCAGGAGGCCATTTATCTCATGGCTCGCAGAGATGCCGCGTTAAGCAGGTTGTGAGGGCTGAGCCTGACTATGATGGAATGTATAAGCCAGTTCATAGGCCCCGGTATACAGATCGGCTTTCCCTGCCTGAAGGCCTGGTAGCCTATACCGGCGATGATCGCCGGGTCCCATAACCCGCTTATCTTAAACCAGAACATCTTCTCCGGCAGGTTGCCCGATCTCAGCAGCGGAGTTTTAGTGTAAGGCGGGCTGAAGGTTAGCACCTTTACCCCGCTGCCCTTCAATTCAGCGTTAACAGCTTCGCTCATGCTTTGTACGAATGCCTTGGTGGCGCTAGCTTGATAGACCGTCGGTTGGAAGGCTGAGCATGACGACATATTAAGTATCCTGCCGCTTTTTGCCCTGACCATATCAGCGGCGGCCAGCCGTGTCAGCCTGTAAAGCGCCAGGGCATTGACTTTTATCATCAGGTACTGCTTTGGATAGTCGATTTCTGTAAAATTGCCATATTGCAGGAGACCGGCATCGTTTACCAGGACGTCTATATTCCCTGCCGCT
>JAFGLP010000041.1 GCA_016927965.1 Dehalococcoidia bacterium | reverse complement strand
TGGTAGACCAGCCTCTCCACGATTTCACCTTTCATAATATGCTTTTCAAATATTTCGGTTACATCTTCCGGTGTGACCCTGACATAGAGAATGTCGCCGGGATTAATTATTACTGTTGGGCCCATTTCACAGGGGCCAAAGCAGCCGGTCTTGACGATAGTAATCTTGTTGCTCATACCCTGTTTCTTGAGCAGTTCTTCAAACTTTTCAGTGACCTTATCACCACCGGCGGCGGTACATCCTGCACCTCTGCATTGCTGAATGCAGATTTCCGGTGATGCTTTGAAAGCAGAAAAATCCCTATTTTCGCGAACTTTTAAGGTGGGTACTATCTTTTTTTGAAGTTTAATTAATTCATCATATGAGGTTATTTTTGGCACTTCATTACCTCCTAATGGTACATGCTGAGAATGTCTTTAATCTGGCCGGGTTTAACTTTGCGGTGAATGTCATCGCCGATTGCAATAACGGGCGCCAGCCCGCAGCAACCAAGGCAACGTACTACCTCAAGAGAGAATTTCCCGTCCGGTGTTATTCCTTCAGGTTCAAGACCAAAATCTTTCTTGAGCACATCAAGTATCTGCTGGCCGCCCTTTACATAACATGCCGTGCCTAGACATACTTGAATGACATGCCTTCCTTTGGGCAACATGGAGAAAAAGCTATAGAAAGTAACAATGCCGTGTAACTCGCTCAGAGGGATCTTCAGATCCCTTGATATCGTCTTTAGAACAGTAGGCGGAAGGTAACCTACAACGCCTTGTGCCTGCTGTAAAACACGGATGGGAGCGCCTGCCTGGCCTCCGGTGTCATCTATAATGCCCTGGATGCGCTGAAATGCCTTGCCCGCGAAGCCTCTTCCGGCGTCTGTTGAGACAGGGGTTGCCTTTGCCTTTGCCATAAAACCCTCCTTACTAAGGATATTTACATTAGAAAGGGGAACAAGGTATGAGATACCTATTCCCCACGTAATTTATATCAGCAATCAAGGCCCAACCAGTCGCATATTATATTGCTTTTAGCATCAGCCGTCAAAGCTCTATGCCCCCAATGGCAATATAAAATAAATCGCCTATTGACCACTCAATTAAAGTTTAGCTGCTCGTTCAAGGGATTTTAGAGAACTGTCTATTCCTCTGCCGAAAAGCTTTAACTCAATTGCTTCGCCCTTGCTATATTTTTTATAAACACGGCAAATCTGGCATATGCTGGTATCAATGCCTGTTTCCCCATAATCATCGAGCTTACAATAGGTTCCTTCAATTTGCCAGCAAGGTAAACATTGGTACTTGGATGCCGGGCATTCCTCCCTGATTATGGCCGGGCAGTGGCACATTTCCCAGCAGGGCGATTTGCCGTTCCAAAAATTGCTATTCTGGTCTACAACAGGGTGAGCTGCCTGGCTGAGCCGCTCGATTACATCACGTGAAATGGAAGTTACCTCCATGAAACGATATATTGTCAACAAAAGTGTTATTGATATGCGCTTGTATAAGAATAAATAAAATAAATGTATATTCCATCCGCCTCAAAGCTTAATCGCAGATAAACTATAATTTGTTGGTTCATATGATGATAATGCAAAAAGTAAATACGGTAGTTACTTTTATCAATTTAACGTAAAATACTTAGGTATTTAGGCTTAATGATTAGCTTAATGGCTTGAATGCTGTATCTATTATGTATATAATCACATTCTGACGGAGTTAGTGATGGATAAAATTAGAATTCTTCTGGCAGAAGATCATAAAGTAGTCAGGGAAGGCACCAGGCGATTGCTTGAATCGCAGAGTGATTTTGAGGTGGTTGGTGAGGCCAGTGACGGAGTTGAAGCTGTTGACCTGGCGAAAAAGCTAAAACCTGAAATTATTATCATGGATGTGTCTATGCCGAGGTTGAATGGCATAGAAGCTACCAAACAGATAAAAGTTTTATATCCAAACATGGCGATACTTGTGCTTACGGGATATGATGATGATGAATATGTCTTTGCCCTGCTGGAGGCCGGTGCGGCCGGATACCTGCTGAAAGAGTCCAGTGGTGAGGAGCTGATTGATGCTATCAGACAGGTTATGGCTGGCGAGCCGGTACTGCATCCTAAAATAATGAAAAAAGTGCTCAACAGATTGAGGACACCTGCTGAAGAACCTTCCCTGCAGGCATCAAGCGAAGTATTAAGTGATAGGGAAATGGAGGTGCTCAGACTGGCTGCCAAGGGAATGAGTAATATGGAAATAGCCGATAGTCTGACACTTAGCGTAAGAACTGTGCAGACACATTTACGCAGTATATTTAATAAGCTTGGCGTAGGTTCACGCTCAGAAGCTATCGTCTTTGGTTTGAAAAAAGGTTGGCTTACACTGGAAGAATTGCCGTAAGTATACCTATATCCATCGCCGCATAATATTGTATGAGGCTCTCAATAATGAAGACCCCCCAAAGGTTTTGGACAAATTACCATTTTTGGATTATCGCTACTTTATTCGTGGCAGTAACGTTGTTCCTGTACCGCGATGTTATCTGGCATACCGGTTTAAAGTCTGAATTTTTTTTATTTAACTTGAGCCGGCATACCATTGAGAGAAATCTTTTTCTGCTCATTACCCTGTATACAGGATTTGTCTTTGGTATATTACCGACTTTATTCGCGATTATAGTGTCTTTATGCGTCATGTTTCCTCAGGCTATCCTGTATTCCGGCAACGTAGGCGATTCATTATTGGAGGTGGCATTGGTTACGATAGCCGGCTTGGTCTTTTTAAGCTGGCAACGGATTAAGGAAGCAGACGACCGCCGTTATAAGAAAGCTGTATCAGCTCTGGAAAAAACTCAGGAGCAGTTGCAAACAAGGATACGTGAAGCCAGGGCTAACGCCAGGAGATTGGCCACACTTAATACGATTTCCAATGCACTGAGTCAATATCTTGATCCTGCCAAGGTAATTGAAACTGCCGTAGAAATGGTGGGGGAGGTCATGGAGGTTGAGGTAATTCTGGTATATACAATTGATCCCATGAAAAATGATCTCGTATTAACGGCTTACGAGGGAATATCTTCGGATTCTGCAAAAGAATTGGACCAGGTGAAGCTGGGCGAAGGCTTTAATGGTGAAGTTGCAGCTACTGGTGAGGTGATGCTTGTACCGGATGCATCAAACGACCCCAGGCTGACTCGCCCTGCCGTAATACGCAATAAAATGCATCCCATGTTAATTGTTCCTATGAAATCGAAAGGTGCTGTGATAGGTACGTTGTGTGTAGCTATGCGTCGGCCGCGTACTTTCCTGCCGGATGAGATTGACCTTTTAAGTACCATCGCCGGGCAGATTGCATCGGCGCTAACCAATGCGAGGCTTTACGAGGAAGCCAGGGAGATTGCAGATAAACTCTATAAGTCAGCCAGGGATTATAGAAATTTATTTGAAAATGCTCATGATGCTATATGGTTTCATGATCTTGATGGAAAGATACTTGGCGCAAACAAAGCTGCAGAGGAGTTAACGGGATATCCGACACATGAGTTTATAGGCAGTAATGTCAGGGAATTCATGGATAAAAATATGCTTAAGCTTGCCAGGGATATACGGAATAAGTTGCTAAGCGGAGAGCCGTTCGAGCAACCATATGAGCAGCAAAATCTAAGAAAAGACGGGGAAAGGCGTACGTTCATGCTTACGTCCAGCCTGATGGCGGTAGATGATAAACCTGTAGGTTTTCAACATATCGGCCGTGATGTTACTGATGAGAGGAGGATGCAGAAAAACCTGCGCTTCTATCTTAACCAGATTACACGGGCGCAGGAGGAGGAGCGCAAGCGCATTGCCCGCGAGTTGCATGATGATACTGCGCAGGCTTTATTCGCATTATCCAGGTTGATGGACAATTTTATCAGGGATAATATTGGACTTTCGCAGCAACAGAAGGCAGTGTTGAATGACATACGGCAAAGATTGGGAGTTACATTGCAGGGGATCAGGCGTTTCAGCCAGGATTTGCGTCCTTCGATAATTGATGATCTTGGATTATTGCCGGCTGTTAAATGGCTGGTAAAACAGAAATCTGAGGAAAGCGGTATCGATATTTCTTTAACCATAGGTGGCAAGGAGCAGAGATTAATACCTGAAATGGAGCTGATTATTTTCAGAGTCATTCAAGAAGCGTTAAATAATATGATTAAACATGCCTGTGCCAGCAAGGCTGACGTAATAATAGAATTTGCTGATTCCGGCGTGACCGCCTCTATATATGATAATGGAAAGGGGTTTGAATTACCGGAAACCGTGGGTGATCTATCTCATATGGGCAAATTAGGATTGGTTGGAATGCAGGAAAGGATCTCTTTGATTAATGGTTCACTGGTGATTAAAACTGAGAAAGACCGCGGTACTCTTGTGACCGTAAATGTGCCGATAAAAATATGAGTGCTGCAATTACAGCTTATCAAGGTAATCGGATATCTCGTCCTTGGAGAGAATGCGAGTAAATTTGTCATTAACAAGGTCGGCGGTCTCATCCGTTGAATTATTTAATATAAATGCGATCGGCAATTTGTTATCTATCTTACGGATTTTAGAAATTTCCTGTAAATCTTCATTATCTGGGAAGTATACCAGCACGGCTTTGGGTTCACTTAACATAAATGTATGCATGAGATCATCCGGGCTTTGGGTAGTGAATATTTTATATCCTTTGCTTTCGAGTCCCGCTATGACGCCGCGCTGATATTCACCATCTTTACTAAATATCAATAATGTTCTGAGTAATACATTCATGCGTGCAATAATATGGTCCAGCTTGGCTTCTCCCTCGATATTGAACTTTTTTACATAGGGGATGCCGTAATACATAATTTCCACCAGTTTATCGGTTTCTTTAAGAGGGGAAATGCCCATGGCAACTATGGGTTTGGATGCGTTCATGCAGGCTTGCAGTACTTCCTCTATCCCGCCAGGCAGGTCGACATCTATTATACAGGCGTCCACCCCGCCCTGAGAAATATGTTTGAGGGCGTTTTCTTTTGATTCTGCCGGGTATAATGCGTAGTCTGAATCAAGCAGAGCTCGTCCCAACATGCTCATAAAATTAGCATTGCTGTCAGCTATCAAAATCTTAAATCCCATATTTGATATATGATCTCTCAGCATAAATATCTGGGATATTGAAGAGGGAAACTACGGACTGTATTTTACATTTATTGTTGATTTAAGTCCAAGAAAGACGGTGATATTATTTTCCACTTTCACTGTTACAGCAGATAACCTATCTGGACCGGATAAACCGATGCCTTTGGGGGAGCAATCATGCAATACTTTTAGATCAAATATATATGCCATGGAAATTTCTCGTTTTTAGTAATTGAAATATCATACCAATATATATGTTGTTCAGGATGTAAAGATGCAAGGATACAGATATATTAATATAAATAATATACTTGACTTACACGCCTATTTATTGTATTTTAACAGACGCCATTGGACAAGGGATTGAAGCGAATATCTAGAGTGGTGAAAGGCATATCTCCTTTTATTAGTGATTAATGTCTGAGATTTAACCGATAAAAAATTATAAAGGAGGGACCCCAGCAAGTGTTAAAAAACAGAACAATGGCTATCGTTACTATTCTAGTCCTGGCATTGGCTATAGTTGCCATGTCATGCGCACCGGCAGCACCGGCAGCAACTGAGCCTGCCAAACCAGCCGCAACCGAGCCGGCAAAGCTTTCATTCGAAGCAACTACTTTCACCAGTGACAAAAACGGCTACTCAATGCAGTATCCCAAGTCATGGACTGTCACAGCTAATCCTGATTATGACCTGATGGCTAAAGACGGTTCCGAGACCACAGCCGATACTTTAATCTGTGTTACCCTTGCGAAGGCTGATGATATATCCAAGGCTGCCAAAGATTTTCTTGATAATACTCCTACATTCAAACAGTACAATGTGAAATGCGATATCAAGTCGACCAAGGAAACCAAACTGGCTGACGGGACACCTGCTGTCCAGACCGAGATGTTCGTACAGATAATAATATATGCAGTGAATATCTATGTAGTCGGAGCTACCAAGGGAGACAAGACGGTATTGGTATACACTTATACTTTCGGCACCAAGCTGGATAAGATAAAGGAAATTGCCAACACCTTAGTATTCAAATAAACAATATAGGAAAGAGTTAAAAGGGCCCCGCTTGCAGGCGGGGCTCTTTTTTAGTATCGAATCTGGCTGTGTGATACAATTCAGGCAGTAATCAGCAAGCTGTGAGAATGGAGCCGGAGGAAAGCATGGTTGAAAAGGATGGTAATATATGGCTGGAACAGCTGAGGCAAAAATATCCTGACAAGTTCGCCGGTGAGAGCCAGATTTTCAATAAAATTCACCCAGGCAACCGTATATTTATTGGGACGGCATGTGCAGAACCTCAATACCTGGTTAATGCTCTGGTCAGCTATGTGGAATCCAATCCCAAGGCTTTCTTCGATGCAGAGGTGTTGCAGGTTTGGACACTTGGGGTAGCAGCGTACACCCAGGAAAAATTTAAATCGAATTTCAGGCACAACTCATTTTTCATCGGGGACAACACGCGCAGTGCAGTGAATGAAGGACTGGCTGATTATACACCCATTTTTCTTTCACAGGTCCCTGCCCTGTTTCGCAAGGGTGTTGTAGAGGTAGATGTAGCGCTGGTCCAGACATCGTTGCCCGATCGGCACGGTTTTGTTAGCCTTGGCGTCAGCGTGGATATTGTTGCAGAAGCTATAAACCAGGCTGAACTGGTGATAGCTCAGATCAATTCACAGATGCCGCGTGTTCAGGGTGACGGTTTTCTTAATATCGATAGAATTGATTATATTGTTCCTTATGATGAACCCATCCTCGAATTTAACGTGCCCGTGGATGATGAGATAGCAAATAGGATTGGAAGTTATGTAGCCAGGCTAATCCAGGATGGTGATACGATCCAGGTCGGGTATGGAAGCAGATTAAACTCAATACTGAGGTGTTTGAAGACTAAAAAGGACCTTGGCGTTCATACGGAGTTGATGTCTGACGCTATCGCCGAGTTAATGCAATATGGTGTTATTAATAACTCCAAAAAGGTATTGGACAGGGGGAAAACAGTAGCAACATTTTGTATGGGTAAAAAGGAAACTTATGACTATATTGATGATAATCCTGCCATAGAATTCCGCACGATTGATTACACCAATGACCCTATCATAATTTCACAACACGATAATATGGTAGCCATCAATAGCGCTCTCGAGATTGATTTGACCGGGCAGGCCACATCTGAATCGCTGGGACGCACATTTTACAGTGGTGTTGGCGGGCAGGCCGATTTTATGCGGGGAGCCATACTATCGCATAATGGTAGAACCATACTTACGATTCAATCTACCGCTCAGCATGAGAGTGTATCAAGGATCATGCCATACTTAAAAGAGGGAAGTGGAGTGACAATGGTGCGGGGCGACATCCATTATGTGGTTTCTGAATATGGAATAGCCTATTTGCACGGAAAAAATATTAGAGAACGGGCTATGGAGCTTATAGCCATCGCACACCCAAAATTCCGCCCATGGCTCATCGAAGAAGCTAAAAAATTGAATATTATATATAGAGACCAGGCGTTTGTCCCCGGTAAACGAGGAGAATATCCGGAATCAATAGAGGTAAACAGGACTACCATGAAAGGATTGCAACTCTTATTAAGGCCAGTCAGAATAAATGATGAGCCACTGATTAAGGATTTCTTTTATTCATTATCAGACCAGAGCCTGTACCGCCGTTTTATCTCCAGCAGGCGTGATATGCCGCATGAACGGCTTCAGGAATTTGTTGTGATAGATTACACTCAGGAGCTGGTAATACTGGCAACGGTTGGCAAAGAAGAAAATGAAGAAGTAGTCGGTGTTGGACAATATGGTATTGGGCAGGATATACATAGCGCCGAGGTTGCCTTTGCGGTGAGGGACAAAGCACAGCGAAAGGGAATCGGAACGGAACTGCTGGATTACCTGATTTACCTCGGGAAGCGAAACGGTTTGTTATCTTTTGATGCTGAGGTATTATATGAAAACAAACCCATGCTCTCCGTTTTCGATAGAGCAGGGTTCCAGATAGTAAGCAGCGGCGCCGGTGTCTATTATCTGAAATTGGCTTTATAACTTAAACAATTTAATGTAGTTTATATAGTAAGGAGGTCAGATTAAATGGATTTAGCTGCGTGGCGTGACCTGGTCATAGTCATTTGGGGATTTATTGGAGTTTTAGCCCTTATTTTTATTTGTGTTATTGTCTTGCTCTTCTATAGAAAAACGTCATCACTGATTGAATCGGCTGATACGGTTGTCGGGCAGGTGGGAGGTGTAGTAGATTATGTTGATAAGGAAGTTATCCGGCCGGTTACTCAGGTTGGTTCGTTAATTGAGGGTATTATCAAAGGTATCAGCATGATAAAAGAAATGTTAGGAAAAAAGGAGGCAGTTGATGAGTAAGGACTCAAACGCTGGTTTTTTCACGGGTCTGGTAATTGGCGCATTAATAGGTGCAGCTATAAGCCTGCTGTATGCTCCCCAATCGGGTGTTGAAACACGGCGTGTCGTCAAAGATAAAATTGGCGTTGCCAGGGATACGGTTTCAAAAACAGCCGGGCGTGTAAAGGAAACTGTCGCTACTAAGATAAAACAGGCCGAGGAATAATTAAGATATACTGAAAACCGTTGAACATAAATAATATGTCCAGATACTATCTGGATAATACAGGTTTTATTATAAAGCTTGCTCTATAGATATAAGCGAGGTAGTTAGATTGTCGACTGTTGGTAGTTCTTTGAATAAGCTGGCGCGCCCTTTGCTTGTTCTTCTTTTAATCGTGATAATCCTGTGGCTGGTAGCTGCTTCGATGGCGGTACTGATCCCTTTTCTGGTAGGTATATTACTCGCCTATATGTTGATGCCTATTGTCACCTGGCTTGAGAAGATTTTGCCGCCCAGACGTAAAGCGCACAAAGCACGGCGGATTATTTCAATAATACTGGTATTCATAGCTTTCAGCATATTGCTGGTTCTCTTTATTATCTATATAGGTGCAACGCTGGTGTCAGCTTCCGGCGCGCTGGCAGATAAAGCACCAGGATTCATCGTTCAAAGTGTGGATATTATAAATGCCTGGATTGCAGAATTCGGGGGCTCTATGCCGCAGGCTTTTGTCGGGCAATATGAATCAATGATAGCGAACCTTGGCCCTGCTGCCAGTAAATTCATTCAGGATTTTATTGTGGGCAGTATTGCGCTGATTCCCGCCAGTATGCCTACCGTGTTAGGCTTTTTTGTATTGCCATTTTTTTTGTTTTTTATATTGAATGACTATGAATCATTTCAAAAGTTTTTTTATGATTATTTACCGACTAATGCTGCCAGGCATACTGCCAGCATCCTTACAATTATTGGAAATGCGATGGGGAGTTATTTGCGTTCACAGTTAATATTGGGCTTAATTGTGGGGACCATGGTCTTTATAGGACTGTCTGTGTTGAATGTGCAATATGCCCCTGCGCTGGCTGCGGTTACAACTGTAACCCAATTCATCCCAATCATTGGCCCTGTTTTTTCCGGATTATTGGTATTGCTGGTTACATTGGCTTTACAGCCTGATAAGGTGTTGTGGGCTCTGATTGTATTCATTGTTGCCCAGGCCATCTTGAACACGGTCTTTGTCAATTGGCTCCAGGGAAAATATATGAAAATACACCCGGCAATTGTAATGGTGTTACTGGTTGTCGGTGGATACATTGCGGGGTTATGGGGGGCTATACTGGCATTGCCTGTCGGAGCGACCGTATGGCAAATTTATTTATATTTCCGCAACCAGCAAACGGCTGTGGTAGTCGAAACTTAAACCATGCTTGACAGTAATGGCTGCATCCTGTATCATTTGAGTTTGGTTATAGTATGCCCTTAGACTGGCGGTAATATCGATTAATCAGAGGTATTTCCCTTTATTTGTTTTCCATGCAAATCCTGTTAAGGTAACAATTAACTGATAATAGCGTACAACAAATATAATAGGAGGATTTATAAAGCAAGTTATGGCAGACAAACCCGAAGAGAAAAAATCAACAAT
>JAFGLP010000040.1 GCA_016927965.1 Dehalococcoidia bacterium | reverse complement strand
GATTGCCTGAAATTTATTACTGACAACCGCCTGGGAGACAGTGATCTCCGCAAGGTGGTTGCCATGCTAGGCATTATCACGGAACTGGAGCGAATGGGCGACTATGCTGAGGGCATCGCCAATATAAGCTTAATGATAGGCACACAACCGCTGCTGAAGCCTCTGATAGACATCCCCAGGATGAAACAGATAGGAATAGAGATGCTGCGGGGAAGCATGGAGTCCTTCTTTGAAAATGACCTGGAGAAAGCTAAACTCGTTTGCCATATGGATGAAGAGGTCGACGGTTTGTACGATCAGGTCTTCCGGGAGCTTGTTATATTTATGATTGAGGACCCGAGGACAATCACACAGGCTACGCGTCTTATATGGGTTGCACATAACCTGGAGCGCTTTGCAGATAGGGCAACCAACATTTGCGAGCAGGCAGTCTTTAGTATAACCGGTGAAAAGCTGGATATAGGAGCATCAAAGTATTGATATGTTGGATTGTGTGATTCAACGATTTACCCTTACTCAGCATCCTTTGTAACTTGCGCCAGAGTTACAATTTAATTTAATATGGGCTGCATCGATAGCGACTATCCAGAGCCGCTAACCAAAGGAGTGAGGTATGACGAGTAAATCTTACATTGAGGCATTCGATCCCCAGTGCAAGAGCAGCAACATCTGTGCAAACTGCGGAATATGCCTGCAAAAATGTCCCATTATGCGAATGGACAGGCCGGAGTCCTTGTCCGAGATGGCCAGTCTCTTAAGCGGCACCGAAACCAGGCGGGTGCTGAATGAGTGCACCTTTTGTTTCAGCTGCAATCACTATTGCCCACACGGGCTTAAACCGTATGCGCTTATCATGGAGCGTATGGCAGAGAAAATCCGCAGACAGGGTAAAGTCATACCGCCATATATCGATTATTATATGACCGGTAAAGGTGATTCGAATATATTTTGCGATGTCTACGACAGCCTTCCGCAGAATGATCAGGAGATCCTGAATAAGTGGGCGGCCGTTCCTCCAAAAAGCAAGGAGGTCCTTTTTGTGGGCTGCACAGGGCGTCAAATTCCCGCTGAAATCGCCAGTTCCAGTGTACTGGCGGAGCTTCCCAAATACGGCCCGCGCACGGCCTGTTGCGGAGAGCTAGCCTATCGCTTTATGGATTATAAAAGCTTCGCTGAAACTGTTGAACGTACCGGTCAACTGCTGGCAGGACTCGATACCGAGCGATTGGTGTGTTACTGCGGCTCCTGCGCCAATTTTCTGGGGAATATCTGGCCGAATTACCATGGCGTTAAGCTGCCTTTCGAGATCATGTCTATCTGGGAATGGCTCTGGGAAAAGCTGCAAAAGGGAGATCTGACGGTTAAACGCAAGATCTCTAAAAAAGTGGCTGTCAGCGACTCATGCTACAGTAGCGAACTGGGAGATGAATTCTTTGATGCTATCAGGGGATTGCTGAAGGCGGCAGGCATGGAGGTAGTCGAGCTCAAGAATAACCTCTATGATAATTTGACCTGCGGCATGGTCAGCATGGTGCGCAACAATTTTGACTACATGGAAGGGGTGAAAGAAGCCGTGAAAAAGATTGCACAAATTAAGGAAAGCGGGGCCGGCGACGTGGCCTGCTACTGCCCGGGGTGCTTCGGGCAGCTTCGCGCCGGGGGCCAGAAGGCCGGGTTGAAGGTCCACTACTCACTGGAGGAAATCCTCTGGGCCCTGGGAGATGAATATACGGTCCCGCTTGAGACCAGGGTTGTGCAACAGGCAGAACTCTTCAAGCAGAAGGTCATGTCTTATTTCAACAGTTTAAACCAGGGTTAACTGCATAGCGTTTATCATCACCGGAAGCCCCGACCTTATCAGCTATGCTCTTTGCTGATTTATAGTCTTGCCTTACGCACAAAAAGTGCTAAAATACATTACTATTTCGATCAGCAGACCTAAATTAAAAAGACGGGAGGTTGGTTATTATGGCTTTAAAGACGGCTAATGAGTATGTGGAGAGCCTGCGCCGGCTTAAACTTAACCTCTATCTACTTGGCGAAAAGGTGGAAAACTGGGTTGATAACCCTATCGTCAGGCCTTCTATCAACGCCATTGCCATGACTTACAAGCTGGCACAGGAGCCGGAGAGCATAGACATGGCAGTCACAACCTCATTAATCACGAAAGAAAAGGTCAACAGGTTTAATTCCCTTTTCAAAAGCCCCGAGGACATGGTAAGAAAGGTGAAATTGCAGCGGGAGATGGGACAGAGGACAGCCTGCTGCTTCCAGAGATGCGTGGGCATGGACGCTGCTAACGCTGTTTTCAGCACCACTTACGAGATCGACCAGAAATACGGCACTGAATACCATCAGAGGTTTAGAAAATGGCTGAAGCAAGTTGAGGAAAAGGACCTTTGTGTTGCCGGCGCCATGACTGATGTCAAGGGGCACCGCGGGCTGGCGCCCAGCGAACAGGCTGATCCGGACATGTTCGTCCACATCGTCGAGCGCAAAAACGACGGGATTGTCATCAGGGGAGCCAAAGCCAATATAACCGGCATTGCCAATTCACACGAGATGATTATCATGCCCACTCTCAGAATGCGCAAAGGTGACGAGGACTATGCGGTGACCTGCGCCATACCTACCGACGCCCCGGGTGTGACGCTTATCTACGGCCGGCAATCCTGCGACACGCGCAAGCTTGAGGAAGGTGATATAGACGTGGGCAACCATAACTTCGGCGGTCACGAAGCGCTGACCGTCCTGGATAATGTCTTTGTCCCCTGGGAAAGGGTTTTCATGTGCGGCGAGATCGATTTCTCTATCATGCTGGTGGAGAGATTTGCCGGCTACCATCGGCAAAGCTACGGCGGCTGCAAGGCCGGTATCGGCGATGTATTGATCGGCGCCGCTGCTTCTATGGCTGATTACAACGGCGTGCGCAAGGTCCCTCACATCAGAGAAAAGATCGGCGAAATGATCCACCTTACCGAGACCATACACGGATGCGGGCTGGCCTGCGCCTATGAGGGATGGAAAACCCAGGCAGGCAATTACCAGTGCAATATACTCCTGGCCAACGTCTGCAAGCACAACGTAACCCGGTTCCCTTACGAGCTCACCCGGCTGGCTGAGGATATTGCCGGCGGTATCCTGGTGACTACCCCCTCCGAGAAGGATTTCCGGCACCCGGTGCTGGGCAAGTATATTGATAAATACCTGCGTGGGGTCCCAGAGGTAGCTACAGAGGCCCGCTATCGGATGGTAACACTGATCCACGCCATGAGCTTCGGCCTGACCGCTCCCAGCTACCACACCGAGTCCATGCATGGCGCCGGTTCGCCGCAGGCCCAGAAGATCATGATCGAGCGCGAGTCAAACATGGAGTTGAAGCAGAATCTGGCCCGCAGCATCGCTGGTATTGATAAGAGGGAAGACCCTCTCGACATAGCTTCCAGGGGCGGCTGGAAAAAACCGCCGGAATGGGATTCCCTCACCTGGCCGAGAAGCGACTAGGTGCAATGCCCCAATCAGGTCAATTAATGCGCTGAGAGCTTAACAAAATACGGTTAGCTATCATAAGCAAAGGAGACCGTACACTTCTTATTGCTTTTTCCCCCTCGTACCTTCAATAGATTCTTGCGCCCCGCTTTTCAAGCGGCTTTTTTACGTGTTGCCAGCACAATGAATACAATCGCCGCCAATATTGTACAAACGGCATCTAATATTCCAGATACCATGTCCCCTGTTATAAAGCTGTTTATACCAAACAGCAGACAGGCCACAAAATATGTTAATGGCAAAAATATATTGATGTTACGGGTCCTTTTAATCAGCGTCTCGTATAGCTGGAATGCCCACCCTATCAGTGTGATAATAAGAGCTGCTAAATACATAATATATCGTCCTCCTTAAACGCACTTTTCTGCATTATATCATGCCCCCACAGTTACACTATTAAATCAGCCATCCGGTAATCTAGCTATACTGCCTTCTTCGGGAAACATAGATGATGCTGATAAGTATGGTCAGGAAGAGTAATGCGCTACTATGAGGATTTATTAGCCTCAACAGTACCGGCCACCATGAAGCTAGAGGAGGGCGCATTTCCCTGCCTAGACGGAATAGGTACCAGGGCAGTCAGGCAATAGCCGCTGTGGATGCGCTGCCTGACTGCCTGTTTGACATACTATTTCTTTTTGGTGATCGTTTTCAGTACTGTGTCCTTATCGATTTTCTTGGTGCAGAAGAACCAGTCATAGCATTTCAGGTCTCCTTTGCCTTCCATCCTTTCCTTGGCCACACCGCAGGAGCCCGCCGGAGGTACGATCACGTCGTCGCCAGGCCTCCAGTCTGCCGGCAGGGCAACTGAGAAAGCATCCGCCGTCTGCAGTCCAACGATGACGCGATAAAGCTCGTCGAAGTTACGGCCCAGGCTGAGAGGATAGTAAAGGACAACCCTGACAATGCCCTTGGGATCGATGACAAAGACGGCGCGCACGGCCTTGGTATTACTTTCACCAGGCTGGATCATGCCATATTTTTTCGCCACCTCCATGGTGATATCCTCAATGAGGGGAAACTTGACCTCCACATTCTTCATGCCCTTATACTCGATCTTGTCCTTGATGGTGCGCAGCCAGGCGATGTGGCTATAGAGGCCGTCCACCGAGAGCCCTACCAGCTTGCAGTTCACCTCAGCGAACTTCGGCTCCAGGGTTGCAAAGGTCATAAACTCCGATGTGCAGACAGGTGTGAAATCGGCCGGGTGGCTGAAAAGGATCACCCAGCTGCCCGCATACTGCTCGGGGAAGTTTATCTCGCCCTGCGTGGTCACCGCCTTGAAAGACGGGGCCACTTCCCCAATCCTGGGGATGGCATAACCTGTGGCTACAATAGCCTGCTCCATAATTTCCTCCTCATATATATTTATATAAATTGATTAGTTCGATGTTATTGCCCCGGACTCATTCGGACGTAGCCTTGACCCGGTCCTCCTGCGACATCTCAGCCAGCTTTTTTACCTCTTTCACATCCAGCTTCAGACCTTCGGCCACGCGGCTGCCGTATTCAGCATCGGCCTTATAGAAAATAGCTGTCTGGCGCAGTTGTATCCGTTTGAGCGCATTGCAAAGATGCGTGGTGATATTGCCGATGAGGTGGTCACTGTCATCCCTGGTCATAACGCGGCGGTAAAGCTCGCCGGCCTGGAAGAAGTCATCGTTGGGATGAATATAAGGCTGACGCGCCGCCATGCCGCTAATCTCAAAGGGCGGCTCTCCCCATTCAGCGTTGGGCTCTGGCCCGCCGAAGCTGTTAGGATAGTAGTTTGGCCCACCCCCACTGTTATTGCCCATGGCCATGCTGCCATCACGCTGGTAGTAGTTGACGCTGGCGGCCCTGGGGCTGTTGATAGGCAGCAGGTGGTAGTTGGGGCCCAGGCGATGCAGGTGAGTATCATGGTAAGAGAAAAGCCGGCCCTGCAGGAGCTTGTCAGGAGAGGCGGCAATACCGGGCACAAAATTGGCCGGGGAAAAGGCAGCTTGCTCCACCTCGGCAAAATAGTTTTCAGGGTTGCGGTTAAGCACCAGCCTGCCGATTGTTATAGGAGTCACATCGGCGTGGAACCAGACCTTGGTGATATCAAATGGATCGAAGCGGTATTTCTCCGCCTCTTGAGGCGTCATAATCTGCATCTCCAGCCGCCATGCCGGGTAATCCTTGCGTTCTATAGCTGTTAGAAGGTCTCGTGTAGCATGGTCGGGGTCCTTGCCCTTCATCTCGGTGGCTTCTTCACGATTAAGATTCTTGATGCCCTGCTCGGTCTTGAAGTGGTACTTGACCCAGAAATATTCCCCCCTGGTGTTATACCATTTATAGGTGTGGCTGCTGTAACCGTTCATGTTGCGGAAAGTCAACGGCGTCCCACGATCGGAGAAAAGTATCGTCACCTGGTGCACGGACTCCGGCGTCAGTGACAGAAAGTCCCAGAACATATTGGCGTCCTTGAGATTGGTACCGGGATGGCGCTTCTGAGTATGAATGAAATCGGGGAACTTGAGCGGGTCCCGGATAAAGAAGACCGGCGTATTGTTGCCCGTCATGTCATAGTTGCCTTCCTCGGTATAGAACTTAAGTGCAAAGCCACGCGGGTCCCTCTCAGCATCGGCTGAGCCCCTTTCACCACCCACCGTGGAAAAGCGGGCGAAGACCTCGGTGCGTTTGCCGACTTTCGAGAGAAACTTTGCCCTGGTATATTTGGTCACATCGGCAGTAACCTCGAAATAGCCATGCGCGCCTGCTCCCTTGGCATGCACCACGCGTTCCGGTATGCGCTCACGGTCGAAATGTCCCAGTTTCTCCAGCAGATGCGTATCCTGCATGAGGATAGGGCCGGGATTGCCGGCTGTTTTGGAGTTCTGGTCATTATCAACAGGCGCCCCAAACCCGGTCGTATATTGCTTCTTGTCTTTTTCCATTGCTACCTCCCCAATAAATATTATTAATGATATTCGAGTTTGGAAGATCTATAAGAATAGTCCTTAAGGATTGAAGGAAACTATATTTAATCATTCACTCTCTCATACCACCCCCAGGAACCAGTTAGTTAATGCCGGTTTGCCCGGCATCTTTGCGCTGGCAATCTATGCACAGCCCGCGAAATTCAATCTGGTGTGAAGTTATTTTAAGACCCGTCCGCCGGGCTATTTTATGTTGCAGATCTAAATGCTCAGGTTCATCAATATCCATGACTCTTCCACATAACTCACACCTGAAATGATAATGGTTGCAGCAGGTCGCCTCATATCTGCTGATTTCCCCATCCAAATTAAGTTCCCTGACCTGACCCATCTCCTGCAATACCCTCAAATTACGGTAAATAGTCCCCTTGCTGATATTTGGAATGACCTTGCGCACCGAGTTATATGTATCATCAGCAGTTGGATGACTGCCGGTACGCTTGAGATAGCCCAATATTGCTTCCCGTTGCCCCGTCTTCCTTCTCATATTATCAGTAATAATTCCTGATAATTTAACTATATAACTAAAACTGGGTCCTGTCAAAAAGATACTGATAAAGGACTGCTGTTATATCTCTTTTTCTGATTCGATAACAACCGTCTATAGACTGTCAGCCAGTCTTATCATAGCGCCCGGCATACTCAGTTTTGGTGATACTGCAGGCAATTTCATTCATACCCGCCGCTGACAACAGCGACCGTATCTCCTCCACAGGCATGCCGTGCGATCTGGCAATGCGCTCCCTGATAAACAGCTTCCCGCCTTTTTTCAAAGCGCTGCCCAGAGCGTTGACGATGCCGGACCTCTCCACTGGCGTAATATCGTGTATAACATGTATCACCGATACAACATCAAAGGAAGCAGCAGGAATATTAAGCTGACGGATATCTCCCTGCAGGCACTCTACATTGGGATATTTTGCCAGCCTTTGCTTTGCCTTCTCAATCCAGTAACGGGAAGAATCTACACAGGTCAAACGGCCTCCCCGGTTAAGCAGCCCGGCCAGACACCTCGAGCCGGCGCCACCGCCGCAGCCGAAGTCAAGCATCTTCTCATCGCCTTTGAGCCCGAAGGTCTGGTAATAAGGATTATAGAGCAACGGACAGCCCAGTATACCTTTAAGCGCATCTTCCATCCTGAATAATAAGGACGGCCTCTCGAAATCACGCTGTTTAAAAGCATATTCACTCATCTTTCACCCCTTTAAATTTTCAATCTGCACACAGTCTTCATCACCACACTGTTTTTCCATGACAAAGAAAACCGAGCGGTTTTGCTCAGGATGCAGGCTGAAATCATTTATTTCAGCCTGTTCTTCCTCCAGCATGGCAGATATGCCAGGATCACTGGCATGAATTTGCCCTATCTCCTTTATTTTTTTCTCCAGCCCTGCGTAATATTTATCCCACCATATATCCGGTTCCAGCATGAAGTAGTCGATCAGCCTGTAGCTGTTTTGACTGATTTGCATCAATTTCTCCTCGATATTGCCTGCCGCATCATGGACAGCCAGATATCCTGGTGATTTCAGCATCCTCCCCCACTCGTACAGCCCTTTATTGAAACCAATAACGGCAATCGAGCCTTCGGCCCAGATAATATCGTAAGTATTCCCCCTGTTTCCGAGATCTAACATGGAGCATTGCACCACCTTAATCCTGCCGGATAGTTCCAGGTTCTGTATCTTATGCGATAACCTGCCCAACTGGTACTGGTCAGTATCGACAGCGGTTATCCAGCCGCCGCTTAACCCGGCAAGCTCAATTGTCGGTACGCCTGAACCACAGCCGATATCCAGGATATGAGGATTTTGCATTTTCGGTAATTCATGAAACGCCTGCCGCGTGAAGACCAGCAGGTTTTCCCGCAGGGAATCCTTATACTGTTCAATCTCATCTTTAATCGTGTTATAGTATTCGTTTAGACTCATCAATACCCCGAACCTTTTTAATTTAAATATTCAGCCACCTTTATGTGAGCGCTTTCTGTCCGGTAATGGTAATACCCAG
This sequence comes from Dehalococcoidia bacterium, assembly GCA_016927965.1. Next base: position 3,380 of record JAFGLP010000040.1, on the reverse strand, counting down.
GGGATTCGTGCTGACCTGCCAGCCGTTTAGACTGGTCTGGGATAGCATGTCTTTAGCTTCATCTGCGGTGTAAGCAGCTTTTAACGAGGTTATCAGTCCCGGCCGCATGGCTGCAGGCTTGAGGGTTATCCACATAAACCACCTGACGGGAGCGCTCAGGTTCCGCCGCAGATCGGTAACCAGGTACCTTCCACCAGGCTTAAGAACACGCTGGATCTCATTGAAGATCTCCACAGGATGGCCCCATTCGTGCATTGAACCATTGGTAAATACAGCGTCGAAAGCCCCATTCTCAAAAGGCATCTGCTGTGCGTCTCCCTGGTGATATTCCACCCGGCCGTTGAGACCGTATTCCGTGGCATTTTTCCCGGCCAGTTTTATCATGTCCGGGCTGATCTCCAGACCCTTGAGCATGGTACCCTGAGTTTTCTTCAGCCATTCCAGCCCTAGGTATCCCGGCCCCGGGCCAACCTCCAGCGCTTTCCCAGTTAAAATACCGGCCCTCAGGATCAAATCAGTCTCAATCCAGCCCCTATCGCGCATGGTGCGCTGCATAATATCATACATCTGCGTGGTAAATTCACCCGTTATGCCCTGATAGGTTTCTACAATCCTCGATTTCACCATTAGCTTGCCTCATCCTTATTTAAAGCTTTTTTATTCAGGTTCCTGTTCTTGAGTCCCATTATGGAACATAGACTGCAGTTTATCCATGGCCTCCAGCGAGCCTTCCATCATTTTCAGGATAAAATTTGTCTTGGCCAGGGCAATGCCCTTTTCCAGATCTCCCAGGACCAGCAGCTTGTCACCAGTCTTGATATCGAAATCCTTGCGCGCTTCCGCCGGCAGCGATATCTGCCCACGTTCAGTCACCGTTACCGAGCCGTAAAACTTTTTCCCTTTTCTCATCACCATACAATCATCTCCTTGTTTTTCATGTTTGCATGATATATCATACTTTACATGCGCAGGATTGTCAAGTTTTTGAGGCGAGCAGCTTTAAGCAGGATACATTCTTGATAAGGCTCTGATTTTCAAGTTAAAGACAATGTATTGAAGAGATTATGATTTAGATACCCGGTGTCAATTGTTGAAAGTAAATCCCCTGCCTGGAGAAAACCGTATGCGCCGGGCATTCATCCGTCGATGTAAATCCCAGCTTCTCAAAAAAACCACGGATGTGTTGCGGACATGCACCTGCATGCTCATGTTCCAGCCCGGACACAACACTTTAGATAGTGAACCGGGGTTCTGCCACAACCTCTTTCAAAAGCTGCTCAGTGGCCTGCTCATCATCAGGAGTGCCGTTGATGTGCAGCCACACGCATCCCTCAGCCCCACAGACACCACCACCGGCCATCAGTTCAGCCGTGGCGCCTGTCAGCAGGTGAAAGGCCTCGATCTCGGTAAAAACCTCACCCGGCACGGGAAGCAGGCGTTTTCCTTTTTCTCCCGGACTATTTATCCTGGCAGCCAGCTCGTACAGGTCTCCCGTAACACGTTTTTCCAGCCCCACCGGCAGAATCAGCCGTACCCTTCTGCCAACCATAGCCTGCAGGGCAGCAATGACAGTTCCCCCTTTCGGATGGCCGACCAGGACTGCTGCGCACCTGCTGCTGAGGTCAAGAGCATTGGCACCTTTCAAAATGATATCACCCTCTTTTAAATCACCCAGCACATCCATCAGTGTTTTGCCTTTCAGCCAACTTCCGTCCTTGATCACAACATCCCCGGGAAAAGCGCTCTCATCGTGCATACGGCCTTTCTCGGTAACAGAGTAAGTCGGAGGCAAGGTAACGCCTCGGAAAAACCTGTTGCGGCTGAATCCTTCAAGCTGTCCTCTGGCTGAAAGTATCTCCTCGGCCACATAGCCATTGGTAGTGCCGGCTACTATGACAATAGTCCCCTTTTGCAGAGCCACGGCTATCTCAGGATGATTTGACAGGGCTTTCCCTATCAGCCTTTTTCCTGCCGCCGGTGTGAGAATTATCTGTTTGACCATAATATCGTAATTATATATATACAGGGCTCCAACTTCACACCCAAAATAATAAACGTACTTGGGGATAAATCACGTGCCATTCTGTCGGAATATTGAGAAAAAGAAATATTTAAACTGTAAACAACTGTTGATGGTGAGTGGGGAGCACGGGCGTGCTCCCCACATTATCATCTTTATTTGCAGCCGGCCGTGATATCTTTGCCGCCGGGCAACAGGCCCGGTACAGGTATGTCGGGGGTAGACAGATATATCTTATACAGTTCTTCAGGAAGAATATCCTTGGTATATCCTTGAACCAGATTCATGGTCATGGAATCGCCACCGTCCATCTTTACCAGGCTGGCATTGTTGGCCCACGTGATGGTGTTGCCAGACATCAGAGGCTTGAACTTGCTGATGCCGCCAGCACACAGCATGTCCTGGATAGCCTGGCCAGTCACGTTTTCTATGCCGACCTTCTCGATGGTCTTCCTTATAGCCTGGGTGGCAAGGTCGCCCCAGTACCAGCCTACATAATAGGAGGCGAACTCCGGAGGATACTTGGTCCTTTCCCGCGCATCTATCATGTACTGGGGATAATTATTGTAATTAGCCTCAAATATTTGCAGAGCACCATTGTTATTCACCAAGTCAGGAACGAACGAGGCGATCTCGTTCGGGGAGAAATAAGAGGTGCCAACATCTATGAACTGGTCGCGCATTCCCAGTTCAGCAGCTTTCTTTAAAACAGCCTGCCAGGCCGATCCGAACATGCCTATATAGATGAAATCAACCTTGTCTTTCAAGCGGCTGAGCTGCGGGGTGCAGTCGCCCACCGTCAGAGGAACATATTCAGCGCCGACCCATTCCACGCCCTTGGATTCTGCATAGCACCTGGCTTCCACCGATTCATTGGCGCGGCCCAAGGCGATGTCCCAGGATACCAGGGCCAGTCTCGGCTTCCTGTTCTCATAGTGTTTCTTGATCCAGGGGATCTCGCTATCAGCTTTCCAGTTGTCGATTATCCAGTTGATATAGGCGCCGACCTGGCCTTCGTAGCTCGGCTGGTAGCCCCAGAACCAGCCGGGGGGTATGACAACTTCCCTTAATGCAGTAGCATCGATGATGGGTATCTTGTTCTGCTTGGCGAAACCCGATAGGGTGGGAGCAACCGTGCTCCACAGTCCGCCGTTGGTAATTACGGGTGCCGGAGTCGAGGTGACCGCCTCCTTGTAGAGCGCCACGGCCGATTCTACCTTCAAGCCATGGTCATAAGATCTGATATCGAGTATGGCTCCCGGCAAATAATCGTTCTCATTGGCCCATATGCCGTAATCCTTGGCGCCGTCAAGCTGCGGGCCGATGGTTACCGCATAAGCGCCGCTGGCATCGCCCAGAT
>JAFGLP010000039.1 GCA_016927965.1 Dehalococcoidia bacterium | reverse complement strand
CCGCAGCGTTGCACCCTCACCTCCACCTGCGATAAAAACGCTCCGGGGGTTGGCATGCGCGATCATGGCTGGGTGTACAAGTGCTTCATGATATATATATTCATCCTTTTCACCGGACTGTATCTTGCCGTCGAGCACCAGGCAGATGCCGAATGTCTTCGTCTCAGCTATCTGCGCCTTCTGGAACTTTGTTGTGGTCCTGTGAAGCACCCGCTTGAGGCCGTGAATCTGCACAAGGTCCGGGGTAAGTTCATCGATCAACCATTTTTTTTCGTTTGAATAATCGGGCAAAGCCATATCAATTAACCCCGACTTTGTTGCCGGCTCTGACCCCGCGCTTAATCTCAATATAGGTTGTGGATCCTGCTCTCAGCTTATCAGACAGCGGTTTAACCGCATCCCTTGGTTCAATAACATCACCACACGTAAAAACATCAACGGCAGCGAAATCATGCTCTGGCCAGGTGTGAATGGATAAATGTGATTCCGCAATGATAACAACACCGCTGACGCCCTGGGGAGTAAACTGGTAGAACGCATCTTTTATCACTGTTGCTCCGATCGTACGGGCGACATCCGACAACACCGTCCTCAGATACTCGATATCGTTCAGCAGCTCTCTATTACATTCATTTAATTCAATTAATACGTGTTTGCCCAGGGCAGCCAATTGATCACCCTCCTTGGATGCTACTTACAGTTCCTTACAATCAATTTTCAAACAGGACGTAATTTTATAGTTTATGTTGACCGATTTCAAGAAATGTAGCCGGATGGCTATTGACAAAGTTTAGGTGACAGGGTAGAATCATCCCCAAAATCCATCATAAGGAGGCGTATGCCGTGAGGAGAATTTTTGGTACCCTCGTCGCACTCGTTGTGGCCGTATCGTTGGTGTTGATACCGGTAGCCACAGTCTCAGCCGATCTTGGTAAATGCACTGGTTGGGACAAAGTTAAATGGGAAAATAACCAGAATTCCTGGAAGCTATATCTCCAGCACTGGGGAAGGACGCCTACGAGCGCCATGTCCAGACTTGCTGGCCTTTGCGGCCCGGATAAACTTTGTCAAGGTGTATGCAATACCTCTAAATGCCCTAGGCCTACCGGCTGTGACATGAACCAATGTCTTGGCGGTTGTAGCAACTGCAACACCGAGGCTGGAACCTTGGGTTCCGCCTGCACCGATTCACAGAGATGTCTGAATCCAGAGAACGCGCCGACCTCGCTTCCGCTTGATGATTGTCCGTTGAACTGCCCGGAAAATCCTTCTACTGCCGGCCTCGGCACTTCCAAGTGCTCGGGATGCTGGGGCAAGAGCCTGTCTTTTGCCAACAAGAGCTGGGGAGCTGCCGATATCGGCACCAACGCACTCATCAACAACAACCAGATGAACCATTTTGGTACTGGTAAACTGGGTGGCGGCGACTGGGGTATTACAGGCAGCCCGCATCCTGAATGCGTAGCTCAGACCTGGGCCCTTCAGAACAATCTGCTGGCTAAATGCAAATGGTGCAAATAGCAAGCAACAACTAAGAAGTCAATAAATAAGCGCCTCGTTTTTTAACGAGGCGCTTATTTATTTGTTATTATTATCACATGATGCAGGCAGACAAGTTCATCACTGTATATACGGCATGTGGACATATTGAGGCTGAGATCGTAAAGGGCCATCTCGAGGTAGAAAATATACCGTCTATCCTTAAATATGAGAGCCTGGGCAGCGTGTACGGGTTGACTATTGACGGCCTGGGCCAGGTAGAGGTACAGGTCCCCTCAAAATACCTGCAACAAGCCCTGGACATTCTAAGGCAGAGTGCAGATCTTGAAGATGATATCGATTTTACTGGGCCAGGGCCGCAGTCAGAGCTTTAAAATCGAACCGGCTTTCCAGCAGGGACATCAGCACCGTAAGCTTTTGAGCATGCTGGAACCTTGAACCGGCCAGGGCCTGCTCGATGGCTGACACCACTTCAGAGATATCCTTATTTACCACCATGACAGGGACCTTTTTGTCTTCCGCTTTGACCATGACGGACAGCGAAGGTTTCTGTTTAGTGACTATCAGGCATTTTGTAGATGTGTCGAGAGCTGCCAGTTGCATGTCCGGCCGCTCTGCCCTGGTAACAACCGCCTTGTTGCGTTTCCGGTTGTAATAGTCCCTGGCGGAATCCGGAGTCATAGCGCCCAGCATAATATTCTCTACAAGGTCACCGGATTTTTCTTTAGAGCAGATGATCTCAGCTCCGACGGCGACGGCTATCTCTGCAACACTGATACCGAGAAGAGGCCTCGCCTCAGGCAGTACGCCCAGCACATTGACCTTGCGCGAGCTAAAATATTCTTCGAACTCAGATTTAACCCTGTTCAACTTACTTTCAGGTACCTGGTTCAGAACAATGCCGATCAGCCTGTCACCCAGTTTAGCTATAACCTGCTCTATTTCCGGATCTTTGAAATCAGAGCCGTAACAGACCAGCAGCACCAAGCGTGTGTTGACCTTCTCAGCTATGGTGAAACAGGCCAGTGTGGACACTTGGTCGTTTTTCAGGCTTCCGGGGCTTTCAATAATAAGGATATCCTTGCCGGCTGCGATGACCTCACAGGCTGATTTAATTTTTTCAGCAAAATTGTCGGCGTCTTCAGAAAGGCCCTGCCATAATTTTTCCTGCGAGATATTGAAAGCACATAACTTCTGATTATCCTCGCCCAGTTCCAGTGCCTCATTCACAAAAAAAGCGTCAGGGCATTCATCGGAGGCAGCAGTCCCGGTCAGATTGACCGGTTTAATATAGGCCACTTTTTTACCGGCATTGATAAATTTTTTCCCGATTCCAGCGCAGAGAGCTGTTTTGCCGCATGGACCGAAGGATACAATTTGCAGAGTATTCATGTTCCCTCCTGAAATTTAGCCGACGCATATTATACCACTCTTTACTTATTCGTTGCAGGGGAATATAATGTTGTGAAAGTGTGGAAGAGCTGAGAGTTTTTACGACTCTCAGTTTTTTGATATTCGGAAGTCGGGAGGCCACCCCATGAACCAGAAAAAATACGACATTACCCAAGAAGGCCTGGATAAGCTGAAGGCTGAATATGAAGAGATGGTTTCGCAGCGCCGTAAAGAAGTAGCAGAGAAAATCAAGCGCGCTCGTGAAATGGGTGGCACCGAAAACAACGCCGAATATGAAGACGCCAAAAATGAGCAGGCCTTTATTGAAGGCCGTATCAGCTCGCTGGAAAACATTGTCCTTAATGCGCGCATTATTGAAGCTCCGCACCACGCAGGAGTGGTTGAACTGGGCAATACCATTTTAATACAAAATCAGGACGGAAAGATCGACCGCTATACTATCGTTGGCACGACCGAAGCAAGTCCGGTCGATGGCAAGATATCCTGCGAGTCGCCGGTCGGGAAAGCGCTGCTGGGTAAGAAGAAGGGCGCCAAGGTCGAAGTCCGGACTCCGGCTGGCTTGATGAAACTTCAGATTATTGAAGTCAGTTAAGTCATGGCCGGTCAGGAAAGAATCGAACAGCCGCGCCTGGAAAAGCTATCCAGGATAATAAATCGGGGCATTAATCCCTACCCCTACAAATTCCACCGCACCCATACGGCTGCTGAAGCAGTCGGCCTTTTCGAAGATTCCACCCCGCCTATTGAGGTCAGTCTAGCCGGCAGGATTACGGCAGCCCGCTTTATGGGCAAAGCGGCCTTTTTCGATATACGTGACGGGTCCGGCAAAATACAGGCATTTTTCCGCCGTGATTCCCTGGGTAACGAAAAATATGAGCTATTGCATGATATCGACCTGGGCGATTTCATCGGTGTAAAAGGAATACTTTTCAAGACCCGTTCGGGAGAGATAACGGTTGAAACGGTTGATTACAGTATACTCGCCAAGTCCCTGATGCCGCTGCCGGAAAAATTTCACGGGCTGGTCGATGTGGAAAAAAGATACCGCCAGCGTTATCTCGATCTGATCTCAAATGAAGATATCAAAGACCTGTTCATCAAAAGAAGCAAAATAATCAGCACCATCAGAAATTACATGACCGGACGGGGATTTTTGGAGGTGGAGACACCAGTGCTTCAGCCGATGTACGGGGGAGCCCTGGCTAGGCCCTTCATAACACACCACCACGCTCTGGACCAGGACCTCTATCCCAGGATAGCACTTGAGTTGTATTTAAAACGGCTGATAATAGGCGGCTTCGATAAGGTTTATGAGATCGGCAGGGTCTTCCGCAACGAGGGCATCTCCACCAAGCATAATCCCGAGTTCACCATGATGGAGAGCTACGAAGCATACGCCGACTATCACGACGTGATGCAGATGACGGAAGAACTGATCAGCGCTACGGCCAGAGAGGTGCTGGGCACTACCGAAATCCAGTTCGGTGAGGACACCATTAATCTAGCCCCTCCCTGGAAACGCCTCCCACTGAAACAGGCACTGATTGAGAAATGCGGGGTGAACTTCATGGACTATCACGACGCCGATAGCCTGCGGGCCAGGATGGAGGAGATGGGAATGCAGGTCGACCCTCTCAAGGACCGCGGCAGGCTGATAGATGAATTGCTTTCAACCTATGTGGAGCCTGACCTCAAGCAGCCAACTTTCCTCATCGACTACCCCATTGAGATGTCGCCGCTGGCCAAGAGACACCGGGACGACCCGGCGCTAGTCGAGCGCTTTGAAGCTTTTATCGGCACCATGGAGGTCGCCAACTCTTTTTCAGAGCTGAACGATCCCCGGGAACAGCGTGAGCGATTTACCCAGCAAAGGCAAATGCATGCTGCCGAAGTTGAGCGCGCCGTAGCTGCTGGAGAGCTTCCCGAAACCGAGATGATAGACGACGATTTTATTACCGCCATGGAGCATGGTATGCCGCCCACGGGCGGACTGGGGATCGGCATCGACCGCCTGGTCATGCTGCTGACCAACAAGCAATCCATCCGCGAGGTGATCTTGTTCCCCCAACTCAAGACACGGTAGAATTGGGTAAGAAATGATTGATATTAAGCTCATCCGCGAAAACCCTGACTCAGTACTCAAGGCCATGGAAAGAAGGGGGGAAGACCCTTCCCAGCTAAATGAGGTAATTGAGCTTGACTCTGCTTACAGGCAGCTGCTGAAAGAGGCTGAATCGCTGCGCGCTCAACGCAATGATGTCAGTAAACAGATAAGCAGGATGAAAGAGAAGCCGGCCGGCCTGATAGCCGAGATGCGGCAGGTCGGTGACAGGATAACACAGATAGAGGCCGAGGCACGGCAGATAACAGAAAAACTGGAAGACAAGCTGCTGAGGCTGCCCAATCTGCCTGATGCCGCAGTGCCCCCTGGCACGGGCGCTGAAGATAATGTGACAGCCAGGCAATGGGGGAAACCGCGTGATTATGATTTCACTCCCCTGCCCCACTGGGACCTGGGCGAAAAGCTGGGCATCATCGATTTTCAACGCGGTGTCAAGCTGTCCGGCAGCAGGTTTTACGTCCTGCGCGGTGCGGGGGCGCTACTGCAGCGTGCCCTGATCAACTTCATGCTGGACCTGCATGTGAAAGAGCACGGCTATACCGAGATATTCCCGCCGTTCATGGTAAAAAGGGAATGCCTGGTAGGGTCCAGCAACCTGCCTAAATTCGCAGACAACCTGTATCACGACGCAGAAGAAGACTTCTGGTTCGTGCCTACGGCGGAGGTGCCGCTGACAAACCTCCATCGCGATGAAATCCTGGCGCCTGGCGCCTTACCGCTCTATTACGTGGCACACACGTCATGTTTCCGCAGGGAGAAAATGGCGGCCGGCAAAGATACACGTGGGATAAAACGCGGGCACCAGTTTGAAAAAGTGGAAATGTATAAGTTCGTCGATCCCGATACATCGGCGGATGAACTGGAAAAGATGGTATATGATGCCGAGGACATCTGCCGTAAGCTAAACCTGCCTTACCGTGTGCTTCAGCTCTGCACGGGCGATCTGGGGTTTGCGTCAGTTATGACTTATGATATTGAAATGTGGGCGCCGGGATGCCAGGAATGGTTGGAGGTCAGCTCCTGCAGCAACTGCGCGGATTTCCAGGCCAGGCGGGCCAATATACGCTACCGTCCCGATGCCGAAGCCAAACCAAAACTGGTACACACGCTTAACGGGTCCGGGTTGGCGCTTCCGCGGGTGATGATCTCCATCATGGAGAATTATCAACAGAAGGACGGCAGCATCCTCGTGCCTGATGCACTGAGGCCTTACACGAATATCGATGTCATCTGTTGATATAAGGATTTTAAAGTCCCCTCAGCATCGGTAAACGCGACATTTTTATCTGTATTCCTCACATAAAAGCTGCCTGTTTACCCTTAATAGCTTGACATTGGCTTCAAATTCAATTTAACTATATGTATAATTAAACGATACACGGACGGTAATAATATTAGATTATGAGTGAAGGGCAATCACAGTCGGCACCCAGGTTTTGCCGCCAGTGCGGCGGCGTTGTACCGGAGGGGACGTCGCTGTGCCCCCGTTGCGGTCAGAAATGGTTTATGGACCGCACTGAACAGCAGGGTGTCGATCTGTGGCAAAAGATAATCGAAAAAAGGGCGGCAGCCGGCATAGGAGACGCCCTTCCGGCACAGGAACAGACTAATTTCCGTTGCCCGAATTGCATGGCCGCTTTAAAGGAGCCCGTTGAGGTCTGCCCTCACTGCGGGAAAAGCACGGCAAAAGCCAGGATAGTGCCCGCGGACCGTAATGAGATTCCCTCCTCCTCCCAGGATGACGAGCTGAAGTTTCCGGAAGCAGCCAAGGGCCTGGCTTTTATCAAGGGGGCCACCAGGCGAGCGGAAAAACTCAAAGGGAGGAAACGCTTCCGAGGGCTGTATATCGTTATTATTGCCGCCGTTATCATAATCGTTGCAGTCATAGGCTTGCTGCTGGCAGGCCGGTACAGCCTGCTGCCCATATCGATACCACCGTTTTTCTCAGGACCTGCTGTCGAACAACAGGAGCCGGCGCCAGTTGCCGGAGAAACTCCGGTTATCTCCGGTATCCAGGTATCCGAGCTCACCTCCAGTAGCTCAACGATATCCTGGACTACCAGTACGGCCGCCTGGGGTAAGGTCGTTTACGGCAAATCCGATACCTATGGCGACGCTGCAACCGCCGTATTCCAGGCAATCTCTCAAAGCATCGCCCTGGAAGGACTGGAACCCGATACGGCCTATCATTTTGCAGTGCTGACCACAGACGGCAAAGGGCAGGAGATCTCCCGCAGTGACGACAATGTATTTAATACTGCCGCAGCCGATGACGTGAGGCTGCCTTTGATATCCCAGATAAAGGTAATCCCCACCGACGCAGGCGCCATCATCCAGTGGGTTACTGATGAACCGTCGACAAGCCTGGTCCTCTACGGACCCGACCAATCAGTCGCCAGCTCATCGGCAATTGATAACAGGCTGGTAAAACAGCATTCCGTACACATAGTAGGCCTTGGAGCCAACAGCGCCTATTTCTACCGCGTCAAATCAGCCGATTCCGAGGGAAATACGGCAACCATGGACCCCCCCGGAACATTCACCACGTTGATTACCGTGCCTATCGGTTCGAAGGTCGGTGAGCGGGCTGCCGATTTTACGCTGCCCATCTTTAACTCGCAGGAAAATGTGATACTGCGCGATTACAGGGGACAAAAAATCCTGCTCACGTTCTGGGCGGTCTATTGTGCCGAGTGCGACCGTGAGCTCTCCCTGCTACAGGCTGTCGAGAGCAAGAAAATCCCCAATGTTAAAATAATTGCGGTGTTCCTGGAAAGCAAACCCGAGGACATAGAGAAAACTATTGCCAGGTATAAAGAAAGCTACGGCGAGCTGACTTTCCCCGTAGTGGTAGACGCCTATAAAACCACAGCCCACCTGTATAATGTCGAAAAGGTGCCGTGCACATTCCTGATAGATAGTGATATGATAATCCGTGGAATAGAGTTCGGGGGCTTCAATGTCGAGCAAATAGAAGAGACCCTCAATGATTTATGATCAGATGGAGAACAAACCGCTTGACAGTAGCTGGCTGCCGTTGTAGTGTAATACTAAAAGATGCAGATATATTATAAATTAATATCAGATAAGAGCAGGCCAACCTGTTTGCTGTACTACCGGTTACGGGAGAATAGATTAGTTGGATAGTCAGTTCAGATGCGGCAAGTGCGGCAAACCAATCTCATCCAAGTTTTCCAAATGCCTTGACTGCGGCTCACTCGGTCCGCATACCTTCACCGGTTCAACGGGATCAGCGCTGGAAGGCGGCCCGCCGGCTGATCACAAACCGGTGCGCAGGGACTCGTATCCTGCAGAGAGGGTAGACAGGCCGCAGCCTCCCGCATCTCATCTTCCGGCCAAATACGATGAAGCCCCAGTGGACATTGAGGCCGCGTCCCCGCATGAGCATCCTCTTCCACTTCACGATATGGAAGAAGATACTAAATTCCCCGCAGGCATGCGCAGCCGCAGCCCTATCCTGGACTACGTTGACGACATGGATACTACCTACGACGAAGACGAGGCGAAAAAACGCCGCAAGAAAGAGCGCGACCGGGACAGGGACGATGAAGATGAGGAGGATGAAGACGAGGATGAGAACGAAGAAGATGATGACGAGGACGAAGATGATGAAGAAGAACTGAAGAGAAAGCGGCACAGTAAAACTAGCGCCGAATCACCGTCCAGCGCCGTGCCCTGGGTGGTGGGCATAATACTCATTCTCGCCCTGATTATCGCTACCATTTACGTCATCAATAATTTTGAGGAATTAACCAGGTGGTTAGCATCTCCCACCATACCGGAGTTTTTCAAACCATCCGAGTAATTTTCGCCATCTCAGGCAAAAATTCTGAGGCTTAGTCCGTCTTGAAAGATTCATATAAATGCAAAGATTGCGGTGCACCCAGGAGTTATGGTCATCAGTATTGCCCAAACTGTGAATCCACCGGACCACATATATACATAGGTGAAAAGACTAAGCTCCTGCCATCTTTTAAGCGCAAAACAGACCACAACGACTTGTTGAGTAACAATGTTAAATCTGACAAGAGGACACCAGTTAGAAAACATAAGGAAACGCGCGAAAAAGAGACAAATTGGTGTCCCCCCAAAGAGAGCAGATTTAGCACAGTAGCTGATGATGATAAGGATATGCGGAGCCTGTGGGCGCCCCAACCTGTCAGTAAACCCGTCAGCAGTAAGACCTGGGGATACATAGCAGCGGCAGCCGCAGCAGCGCTGATTATATTATTGCTGGCGCTCAATATGGGTGCCATCTCACAGCAGATAAGCAGCACGGCCAGCCAGGTCGGCACATGGTTTACCAACCCAGACCCGACGCCCGCGACAGCTTCTACCAACACGACTGCTGCCAAACCGGAGCCTGCCGACACACCCACCCAAAGCAGCACGCAGACACCTGCCAGTAACAGCACAGTATCTTCAACTGTAAACAAACTGGAACCTGTCAAGGATACCACCATACCTGCGCTGGTGGGGGAACCAACTCCGCTGGCAAGCGCCACCTCGGTAACGATCACCTGGAAAACCGATGAAAGGGCCACCTCGCTGGTCAAGTACGGAATGGACGTATCGCACCCCTTTTCGTCAGAAGAGAGCAGTGAAAAGGGCACCGATCACAGCATCTATATTTCCAGTCTTACGCCCGATACAACTTACCACTACCAGGTAATTTCCACAGACCCTGCGGGCAACACGCTGGCTTCCGGCGATTATAAATTCACCACAGAGTCCAGCACGGGCGAGGCGCCCTATATGGGCTCCAAAGCGCCCGATTTCACCCTGACCACGCTGGACAGCAAAGATATCTCGTTAAGCAAGTACAGGGGTAAAAAAGTCATACTCAATTTCTGGGCAAGCTGGTGTACACCCTGCAAGGTTGAACTGCCTCACCTGCAGGAATTATGGGAAAAAGAGGGCGACAGCGGCGATTTCATTCTGCTGACGGTCGCCGGCAGCCAGTCAGAGGAAGAGCTTATCCGTAAGCATGTAAACGACAACGGCTACAGTTTTACAGTATGCATGGACCACGCTGACGATGTTTTTAACAGGTATGGGATCGTCAGCATACCCCGCACGTATTTCATAGACAGCGGGGGAACAATTAGAAGGATACAGCAGGGCATGTTCACCAGCGCTGGCGAAGTGGAGTTCATGCTCGATTCATACTAGATGGGCAGCCGGATAGCACATACTCCTGATTTACACTGCTGATGAATTGCCTGCAAACTTGACATGCACGGTATCTTGACATACCTTTAATATAAAATTTCCAAGCTTGATAAATGGATAACAATAGATGCCCACCAATATAATCTGCCAGCGGTGCCAGTGCATCAACGAGGCATACGCAACCACCTGCCAGAGATGCGGAGCACGGTTCTGCCCCCACTGCAAAATGGTCATAGACTCCCCCAATGCCAGGGTCTGCCCCCATTGCGGCAAGGCCGATCTGTCGTTCAAACCGGGCAAGTATGCAGGCAGCACCTATGTCGCCCCGGGGGTATCGGCAGCTCCAACCGGTCAGAATTATTGTTCGAACTGCGGCTCCAGAGTAGAGCCGGGCGTTAAAAAATGCCCGTATTGCGGCCGGCTTGGCACGTTAGTAACGCAGACCCCCCACCAAGGATATGGTGCTATGGAACCGGCGCATAGAGGCATGGAACAAGCTTATGCCCCTGCGCCGGAGCCGGAGGAGATCACCACACAAAAAGTCTGCTCCAAATGCGGCACGCCCATCCCGCCCGGCTCCAGCCTGTGCCCCATACACGGCAAATTTGGCGGCGGCAGTACTTTAAAGCAGGGATTCGCTGCCAGAGATACCTCCGTCGAGGCCGAAGCATACAGGAGGATGGCCGCTAGGGGTACCGAAGCAGCAGAGCAGACTAGGGGCCAGCCACACCGGACACCTCCCGAGAAAACATATCCCCAGATGGTCTCAGGACAGGCTATGCCCTCAGAGGGAATGCCTATGGAAGCCCACCCTGAGTCGCCGGAGCTGCGCACCTGTCCTAATTGCGGCTCCCCTGTGCCGGACCGCAGCAAGGTATGCCCGCATTGCGGAAATAACCGGTTGCCTGCCCAGAAAGGCCGTCCTATCATGAAAGCCGAGGAATTCTACAGGAGCAGGGAATCAACCGCCCAGGCTTATCCCACGCCTTATGCTGCTCCTTATCCACTCCCTTATCCCGAGTACGGGCCGCCGGCAGACCCCTATTACGGGCAGCCTGCCCTGCAGCCCTACGAAGAGAATTATCCTGTATCCTCATCGGGCTTTATCGAAGAAATATATCCTCCCGATGAAAAGAAAAAAGGGGGGAAGGGGAAAAAGTCGCAAGAAGCCGAATATTATAAAGACGCGGCGAGGCGGCCCCGGAAATCACCCTGGCCCATGCTGCTGGCCCTGCTGGCGCTGACCGGTGTAATCATCATTGCGGCTGTGCTGATCATGGATATGCTTAAGGCACCCGCGCCTATTACCACCCTGCCCGGCAATCCCAACCCGGGCGTGGTAGTCACTTCTGCGCCCGTTATATCAAATATTCAGTTCTCAGATATAGACGAGACCAGCGCCACGGTCACATGGACAACAGACAAGGAAGCCAACAGCATCGTGATCTATTGCCTGGAAGGCGGAGACCTGTGTGAAAACGCCAAAGACGATACGCTGGTGCAAAATCACAGCATGAAGCTGACCGGTCTTGAAAAGGGCCAGTCCTATCATATAACGGTGAAATCCATGGTGGACGACGTCGACGCCAGCCAGGATGCGCCCGGTTTATTGATACTTGCGAATGAGCAGGATACCATCCCACCCATAATCAGCGCTGTTGCAGCCAAGAACATTACCTCGTCTTCCGCCACGATTACCTGGACAACTGATGAGGATGCAACCAGCCAGGTGGAATACGGGACATCCGCGTCGTACGGCACCCTCCAGCCGGAACAGGAAGATACCACCATGCTGACGACTCACAGCGTGACGCTGAACGGACTGCCGGCCGGGACAACCTTTCACTTCAGGGTAACTTCGCGTGACGCCGCCGGCAATGAAAAATCATCAAGCGATTATCCTTTTACTACATCATCGCAGCAGTCATCATCCGGCATTGGTATTGGCACCATTGCGCCGGATTTCACGCTTCTATGCAATGATGGGTCTGAATTAACCTTAAGCGCTCTTAGAGGTAAAAAGGTAATACTAAATTTCTGGTCGCTGAACTGCAGCTACTGCGAGATAGAGATGCCATTTTTACAGCAAGTGCATGATGAGAGATCGGATGTAGAAGTATTAGCAGTGTGCGGACCACAGATGGGCACAGTAAATGAACCAGTAGTTGGTAATTATCTCTCTACCAACGACTTTACAATACTGGTCCCTTTGGATACATCGGGTTTCGTCGGGCTGAGTTACGACGTTACAGACGGCGTACCTGTAACATTCTTCCTAGACTCTTCCGGCATAATCAGGAATTTTAAAGACGGCGCCTTTATAAGTGGGGCAGACGACATCGAGAGCATGCTGGATTCCTATTAAACCGGGCCTAAACATTAAGCTTTTCATGCTATTTGAATCAGTTATCCCGCTTATGCCTGTGAACCATAGTTTATTATCAACTATTAGGACTTCTCCGGTTGACGGGTTACTGATAAACAACTACTCCGCTAGATAGCCCTGCTTTGCAGACTGAGGCACCCGAGAGCTTTGACGAGGCTTTCGGTAATAACTATAATAAGCTGTCTGATGAGGCGGGTGAAGAGTTCGGCTAGCAATCAGTGAGTTAGTGATAAAGACTTCCGATTTGTGAATTGAAGTGGGAAATTCCAGTTAATATTTAGGATTAAGTCCAACGTTCTTCCAGCTTACGCTAATCAAAAATGTTGCATGGTAATTAGGTAAAGTAAGAACGAAATGCAAAAACAGCCCTTTGCTTTAAACAAAAATCAAAGCATCATTATGCAAATAGCTGTCTTTGCGCTGGTGCTGTGCGGCCTGTATTTTACGAGCTTGTATAGCTATATCCTTTTCCACAGCCTCATTGAAATATTTTCCGTTATCATAACATCCTGCATTTTTATCATTGCATGGAACTCGCGCCGGTTTTTGGACAATAATTACTTCCTCTTTATAGGCGTGGCCTTTTTGTTCATTACCACTATCGATATAGCACATACACTTGCTTACAAAGGCATGGGGGTGTTCCAGGGATATGATGCCAATTTACCGACACAGCTCTGGATTGCTATGAGGTACATGGTAGCCATATCATTCATGATTGCTCCCCTTACGATAAACCGGAAGATGAAAGTAGCTCCCGTATTTGTAGTTTACGCACTGCTCACCGTACTTTTATTCCTGTCAATTTTCTACTGGACTATATTCCCTGATTGCTTTATCGAAGGTAAAGGTTTGACACCCTTTAAAATTGTCAGTGAGTACGTCATCTGCCTGATCCTTTTAGGCTCAATAGCTCTTTTGTTTTATCAGAGAAAGACTTTCGATAGCAATGTTTTTCGCTTACTTGTTGCATCCATAATACTGGGCATCTTAGCCGAATTTGCTTTTACAACATACGTGAGCGTCTATGGCTTTGCGAACCTTGTTGGGCATATATTGATATGTATTTCGTTTTATCTAGTATATAAAGCAATAATTGAGACAGGCTTGACCAAACCATACGACTTGCTATTTAGAAATTTAAAGCAAAGCGAGGAAGAACTACGTACCCTGTCACTTGTTGACGAACTCACAGGCTTATATAACAGGAGAGGCTTCCTGACAATAGGCGGAAAGCTAATCAAAATTAATTACCGGACAAAGGAAGAATTACTGCTTTTCTTTGCTGACCTGGATGGCATGAAGCGGATAAATGATAAATTTGGTCATAATGAAGGTGATCTAGCCTTAACCGAAATTGCAAATATACTTAAAGGTACTTTCCGCGAATCGGATATCATCGGGCGCATAGGCGGGGACGAGTTTGCGGTTCTAGCAACCGCAACACAGCAGGACTATTCAAAATTTATTATTAATAGATTGAAAGAACATCTGGATATCAACAATGCAAAAGGAAAGCATGAATATAAGTTATCTCTGAGTATTGGGGTGACAAGCTGCCCTGAAAGTCCATGCTCTATTGAAGATATGCTTAACCGGGCGGATCAACTGATGTATGAACAGAAAAAAGCGAAAAATAATAATCGCATTTAGAAAGAATATTACTTCCGGCGTAAATCCTTGAGAGACAGCACAATTTGCACCGCTATATTGTAGTGGGACAACAGCAGGCCGCGGCGGTCACAAGCTTTGACGAGGCTTTTACCAGCAACTATAATAAACGGTCTGAAGCGGTTTATTGTTGCCAGGCACTGCCATCAAGTCCCACACATAAAGATAGTACAAATCAGCTTCAGCGAGTACCGCGGAGGGGTGACCGAGCGGCCGATGGTGACGGTCTTGAAATCTGTAAGTTCGTCTGCGACTTGCTGTTTTTACGATCACGTTGGTACATGTGTGCTAATTAGCAAAAACTTCGTCTGATCGTAAATTATGTCTGGTGGTTGCCCGTTATTTTTGGTGCGTTAGCTATCCGTTAGCTGTTTTTGAAACGTGGATTGGCTTCGAACGTCGTCCGGCAATCAGCAACACTTGACCAGGAACTATGTGGGGGGCTGCTGGGCCAAGGGAAGCAAGCCGGCGTAGAGCTCGTCCACTTCCGTCCGGTAATTGGAGTAGTACGGCAATTGACTCAATT
>JAFGLP010000038.1 GCA_016927965.1 Dehalococcoidia bacterium | reverse complement strand
GCTGGCCATATCTATCAGTGTGGCCGTAACATTTAAAGTGATTAAATCTGGTAGTATTATATAATCCATAAGGGATATTGCGTTTTATACGGGCAAGTGGCCGTGGTACAAGGGTATCAATGTAAAAAATATACAGGAGGTAGATTGTGGCAAGTCAAAGTTATTCAATAAAGGTTATCGGTGATTTTTTTCCCAGACAATTGAAGGAGAGAGCGGACCAGGAGGCAATTGTTTTTAAGGAAAGGCGGATAAAGTGGACTGAATATGATAAAGAGACTGACCGTGTTGCTATGGGGCTTTTGAAGCTGGGCGTAAAGAAGGGTGATCGGATTGGTATTTATTTTCCCAACTGTCCAGAACTAATCTTCAATATTCTCGGGTGCGCAAAAATTGGGGCGGTTGCTGTGCCAATAGCCTGGCGGTTTACTCCTCAGGAGCTTAAGTTCATCCTCAATAATGCCGAGATATCAATAGTAATAATGACATCCGGTTTCATGGGCATGGATTTTGTCAAAACACTGGATGCTGTTAAAGCGGAAGTTTCGACTCTTAAGAAGATTGTTATCCTGGATAAGGATAAAGCTCTACCGTGGATGCTTCCGTATGATCAATATGTTGCAGAACCCGGACCTGAGCTTGCTAAAGCCAAAGAAGAGGTCAATCCTGATGATGCGTTTATCTTTATTTACACATCTGGAACGACAGGTATCCCCAAGGCCGCCGTCTTAACACATAAGAATGTGATTAAATACACTGATGCCCAGATAGCTTCATCCAAAACCGAGGGTGACCTGATCGGCCTGCTTAATATTCCTCTTAATCATGTAGGTGGTGCTGTGATGGGATTAATCGCTTCTTTGAACCGCGGGACAAAATTGATCCTGATGGACTGGTTTGATCCAGAGAAAACACTGCAGATTATCCAGGACGAAAAGGTCAATGTCATCGGGCAGGTGCCGGCACAGTATGCCATGGAACTGATGAACCCCAATGTTGATAAGTATGATCTCAGCTCAATAAAAACCGCGGTAGTTTCAAGCCAGCCCTGTCCTACCGAACTGATCATGGCAATCAAAAGCAAAATGGGCGTTATGCCGCAAAATGCCTATGGTCTGACCGAAGTGAGTGGGGCTATCACTTATACGCAGATTGAGCATGGCGAAGAAAAGCTCAGAAATACCGTGGGTATACCGATAGAGGGTATCGATGTTGCAATTCAGGACATGCAGAATAATATTCTGCCCAAAGGAGAGGTAGGAGAGATCACCATAAAGGGCGACTCAGTTATGAAGGGCTACTGGAAAAGGCCGGACGAAGACAAGAGGGTTTTTGATTCCAACGGCTATTTCCACACAGGTGATATGGGTAGATTCGATGAAGACGGTTACTTGCTGATTGTCGGGCGCAAGAAAGAGATGTTTATACGCGGCGGTGAAAACGTCTATCCTCCCGAGGTGGAAGATGCCATGGCCAAGCATCCTGATGTGATGATGTCAGCAGTGGTCGGCAGACCGCATCCCATCTTTGGAGAGGTTGGCAGGGCATATATCATGCGCAAGCCCGGCGCCAGTGTGACGCCGGAAGAGATGAAAGCTTTTCTGAAAGACAAGCTGGCAAACTATAAGATACCAGAGGATTACATTTTCAGGGACCAGTTGCCACTGACGTTGCTGGGTAAAGTCAAGAAGCTTGATTTATACGATGAGATAAAAACGGAGTTCGCAGATAAGAAGTAGAAGGAGTGTGCAATGGCTGAATATGACGTCATTATTATTGGGGCTGGTATTGCCGGGCTTGGTGTGGCAGGGCTTCTGGGAAAGAAAGGAGTTAAAACGCTGGTCCTGGAAAAAAGCAAAAACCCTGGCGGGCGTGCCAAGACAAGGGAACTGCCTGGCGGATGGCGGCTTGACTCGGGGACGCACTGTGTCGATAACGGTGACAGATCAGCGGTTGCTGACCTTTTGCGTAAGGTTGGTAAGGAAATTGCCTGGACAATACCACTTGAGGGAATGATGGTATATGACGAAGGAAAATGGCGTCATTCAGACGATTACTTCAATATGTCCGAGCAGGAAAATAGCGATATTGCCGCACTGATAAGCAGTTTTGTTACTATGAAGCCGGAGGAGATAGACCAGCTTGATAAGGTTTCACTGGCGGATTTCATGAAGATGAAGAGCTTGTCACCTAAAATTGTCGAGTATTTCAATATAATGGGGATGATACAGAGTACACTGAGCAAGCCGGAGATAGTCTCGATGGGTGAATTTGCTTCCATTTACCGTGAGGAAATAATTAAAGGTGATGGTCATGGTGGTGTGGGAAAGGTACGTATGCCGCTGGGGGGTGTGGGAAAAATGACCGGGGCGCAGGCTGATGCCGCCGTTGAAGCAGGGGTTAAATTCAAATACGGGACGTCCGTCAAGAAAGTCATAGCCAGTAAAAGCGGTAATATAAAAATCATTACGGAGAAGACTGAATATAGTGTCCCCAGGGTCGTAATGGCTTTGCCTATCTGGGAGATGGTAAAACTGTTTTCCGATGATGACGGCGCTCTGCCAAAGGACTGGCTCAATAATATGCGGAATATAGTCGATGAAACCAGTGCTTCCATCGGCTTTACTCTTCTGGCCAAAAAGCCGCTCTTCACAGAGCCTGTATACCTTTCGGCCTGGAGTATCCCCGGCATCGGGCTCCCCCTGCAGATATTCGTACAAACTAATTTCGATAAAACGATCGCGCCTCCCGACCATATGATTGCTTTTATCGGGGCCTGCTGTACACCGGAACAAGCCAGGGATGATAAGTTCTGCAAAGAGGTACTTGCCAAATTCTGGGAAACTGTAAAGCAGATGTTCCCCAGCATTGAGGAAAATCTGGTTTTCAAATATGAGGCAAGCATGGTAGGTATAGATGGGTTGGGCAGGTCCCCGGGCTTGACAGGTAAATACCGTCCTCCTGTATTTCTCAAGGAGCTGCCCGGTCTTTATTTTGCAGGTGACTGCTACACAGGCCGAGGCGTTGGCATGAATGCAGCGGCCAATTCTGCCATGAACTGTGCGGAGAAGATGCTGTCTGATATGGGAAAATAAACGGTTAATTTCGTAATTATTGCGGAATAAAAGGGCAGGCAGAGGCAAATTTGCCTGCCCTTATTATTTTCAATTATTTAAGTCTATCTGGCATATAGTGTGTTCTGATATTGTCGGGCCTTGTTAGTCAGGGTAAGCGTGTTGAGATGGTGTCGGTATATGCTATAATGATTTTTGAGAGTAATATAATCAGGAAGGGAAATCAAGGAGATAAAACTGGAACCATTACAATTAGCTCGCCGGGCTGTTGAACTGGCATCTGATAAACAAGCCGAAGACGTAGTATTACTGGATACCCGGCAGGCAGCATCTTATACCGATTATATTGTCATATGCAGCGCTGAGACCGACCGCCAGTTAGAGGCTATCCATAGCGAGATCGTTGATACTCTTAAGAAAGAGTCTGTTGTTCTATATAAAAGTGAGGGCAGTCCGGATTCGGGCTGGATATTACTGGATTATCTGGGGGTAGTTATCCACATTTTCTCGCAGGAACTGAGGAACTACTACAATCTCGAGATCGTGTACGAGAAGTCCCCCAGGCTCCTTACGATCCAGTAAGCCATTTGTCCACATCTCTATTGTAGTTCAGTATCTCCTCCGGTTTAAAGAAAATGCTTATTTCCTTTTCCGCGTTTTCGGGGGAATCCGAACCATGGATAAGGTTATGCTCCATGTTAATTCCGAGGTCAGCCCGGATGGTCCCGGGAGCAGCTTTCTTGGGATCGGTGGAGCCCATCGTCTGTCTGGTTGATTCCACCGCTTTTTCTCCTTCCAGTACAGCGGCAACTATGGGGCCGGACGTGATGAAATTCACGAGGTCGTTGAAAAAAGGTTTCTCCTTATGTACGGCATAGTGTTTTTCTGCGAGGACACGGTCCATTCTGAGCAGTTTCATGGCCACGATTTTTAATCCGCGCCTTTCCATCCGCGCAATTATCTCACCTGTAAGGCATCTTTGAACTCCGTCGGGTTTAACCAATATCAGGGTTTTTTCCATTTCTACTCCAACTGTTAATTTGATTATTTTGATTATTACAGCCATTAATTGTAGCTATACTGATTTTATTTTTCCACTGCGGCCGCATGCTCATGTGATCATTGCACTGTGTATAAGCAAGATTGTGTATGCCAGGTCAATACGATAGAATTACGCCAAACGATTGCAGGAGAAGTAATGCAGATACCGGCCTATATGGGCACTATAGCCGATATAATTGTCATTTTAATACTGATTTTTAGTTTTATCGGGGGATTGAAGAGTGGTGTGGTAAAAGAGTTTTTCGGCTTGTTGTCCTTTATCATTGCTATCCCGCTGGGCGGCATATTATCACACTTCGTGGTATCCTGGTTTTCCTTCATCGGCGATAGCACCTGGCGTTATTTCCTGGCGTTTATGCTCACCATGTTTGTCATCATCATCATACTCCAGATATTATTCTGGGCGCCCCGCCATTTACTGGAAAAGGTCTGGAACGGGGGATTTTTCTTCAGCTTTTTAGGTGGTGTCCTGGGTATCCTTAATTCTGCTCTTGGCCTGGTTTTTCTGATCTGCCTTTTCAATGTTTATCCGGTTTTACCGTGGCTTAATAGTGTTTTCGCTTTATCTGGTGTACTGAACTGGCTGGTTAGCGCCTTTGGAGCTTTCATACAGGCCCTTTTGAATAGTACGAATTTGGCCGGGCTAACGGCTAGTATTTCTTTTTTCTCTGCGTAATGGGCGGTTGACGCAGGTAAATGGGCTGCAGGGTCGAGATGTTCTCCGTATGTCCCTTTTTAATCAACTGCCAGCCCAGTGATGATAAGAAGCCGGGACGTCTCAGCCGCTCGCACGGTCCTGGAATGATTGCCCTCTCCCCGGGAATATGTTTAATCTTTTCCATAAGAGCGGGTGTGATCTCACCACAAAAAACCGTTTTTACTTCTGTATTTGCGCATAGAATGTCGATGGTTGTCAGGTGTTCAGGTTCAAGACATCTCCAGCCGCCATCCGCAGTATATAAAGCTGTGGCGATTTCACCGCGCCCGGCATCCTGCAGGGGACATACAGGTAGACCGGCAAAGGCAAAGGGATAAGCCTCAATCTCGAGTGTGCTCACGGCGACTAGCGGTATTTGAAGCGAAAAAGCCAGACCTTTGGCGGCGCTTATACCTGCACGCAGGCCGTTGTAGCTGCCCGGACCTTTCGCTACGAATATGGAGGAAAGCGATTGCATTTCTGAGTTTGTGTTCCTCAAAAGGTTTTCCAGATTGGGGAAAAGCTCTGACGTGTGGTTTTGCCCCGGCTTCCATGTTAGCTCCGAAAACGGTATGCCTTCACAGGAAAGCGCCAGCCCTGCCCAATCAGTCGAAGTATCGATGGCTAGTTCCATTTATGGTCCCTGTCCTTTTCGATTAAGTCCCTAAGATGTTTTACCAGTTCCTCATAATGCAAGCCGAGCGGTAAAAACGTGATTTTCCGGTTATCATCGGGCAAATGCTCCATTTTAATAGTCAGGTTATCGCTGGGCAAAGCTTCGCTTCCCTTTTCAGCCCATTCTATAGCGCATATTGCGTCGTCTTTAAAATATTCATCTATTCCGAGGTCTACTATTTCCTCTATGTGGTCCAGACGGTAGAGGTCGAGATGATAAAGGTTGAGGCGGCCGTGGTATTCACGTGCAATCATGAAAGAAGGGCTACAAGCGTATTCTTTAATTCCCAGGCCGAAAGCAATACCCTGCACCAGGTGTGTTTTACCCGTGCCCAGGTTGCCGCTTAATAAATATATATCATGTCCGTTTGCAAGGTTGCTTATCATTGTTCCCAGTCTGCGTGTTTGGTCAGGGCTATGGGTAATGATGCTGAAACTATCCATTGGATGGTGCCCTTTTATAATGATCCCATCCCCTACTGTCCACTATGATGAGAATGCCTGAATCGTCAAGGATTACAATATCACCACGTTTGCCGGAAGTGATTTCGCCTATGATGGTTGGGGCTGGATGAATTGCTTTTATCACTTTGTCCATCACGCGGCGTGGTGCAGTGAAAAGTAACTCATAATCCTCCCCGCCGGTCAATATCATATCAATATATTCTTTGGGGAATTGCCTTTTCAACTGCGGGTGCGCAGGCAAAGCTTGTGAGTTGACTACGGCGCTGACGCTGCTGGCCTCGCATATATGCCCTAAATCCGAATGAAGCCCGTCGCTGATATCGATAGCAGTCTTTACTCCGCAGGCTGCAAGCATGGCACCTGAATCTAATCTTGGTTCTGGATGGAGATGGGCCTGTTTGAATAGCTTAAGTGAGTCGGCATCCATGTTCAGTGGGTCTTTGATGGCTTTTAGTCCGGCGGCGGATAGTCCCGGATAGCCGAATACAGCAATAAGATCCCCGGCTTTTGCGGAAGAGCGGGTCATTAAATTGTTCTCTGCCACACCGGTCAATACAATGTTAATTACCACATTTTCCGCAGATGAAATGTTACCTCCCGCTATGGCGATACCGTATTTATTACACATGTCTATCATGCCTTCATACATTTCCAGTACATTAGCTACTTCACGCAGTCCTGGCATTGCTAGAGATACAAGGGCATGTTGCGGTTTGCCTCCCATGGCGTAAATATCACTGACATTAATTGCAACAGATTTCCAGCCTAGATCATACCAGCCTGTGTATGAGAGGCGGAAATGGGTGCCTTCAACCAGTATATCGGTTGTTATGAGCTCAATCCGCTCGCTGCTCTTCCATGCGGCCGTATCGTCGCCGACCCCGATCAAGAGACTTTTCCAGGAATCTGCATTTCTGTTGCTTTTATTCTTGATAAGTGCAGCAATTTTTTCGATAAGACCGAATTCCCCAATCTCAAATACTCGCATGGCGTGATTATATCACAAGCCAGTTAAAGTGAACGATGAAATGAAGGAGGCTCTTGATATACTGAAAAAGCCCGTATATAATTCAAGAAAGTAATTCTCAGGCGGTGATATAATGCAGCAGATGGCAACATGTCCTAATTGCGGGTCCCAGAATGCTGCCAACCAGCAGTTTTGTGTATCCTGCGGCGCACATCTGGGTAACACATCACGCCCTGTATCTCATGTGCCTATCGTTACCGGCGTTGCTGCTCCATCTCCCGTAGCGGGTACTACGCAGTCGTTGGTCACTCCATCTTTGCCTGCCGTCCCGCGAAACATGGGGCAGGTGGATGTTAAGCCTACCTGGGGGTTGGCATGGGGGCTTTTCTGGAGGATGTTGTTTCTCATGCTGTTTTTTGGAGGCGTCCTTTTCCTGATATATATGCTGGTAAGGATGTCATTGGGCTACACATCCGTTTTCTGAGCTAAATGTGCTGTATTTGGTAAATACAGAAGATTTCAGGATGCTGCCAACAGGCAGCATTCTTATTTATTACAATTAATTGATAAATTTTATATGAAAGGATATTGAACTAACATGTCAAAAGCCAGTAAGAAAAAAACTGCCGGTCGGAAAACAGCGAAAAACCGCAAACAGCTTAAGCAGCAGAATTATAGCTGGGTTGAAAAAAATAAAATAACAATAGTAGTGGCAGCCGTCATTGTTTTAGCTGGAATTGTCCTGGCTTTAGCATTGGCTGGAATAATACCAATGCCATCAGAAGATAAAACAGGAGTAACTGAAACTCAATCACAATCTACAGAAAATAAAACAGGAGAAAACGAAATGCAATCACAACCTTCTCAAAACTATAACTCCCCCGTACCTATGATAATCGACGTCAATAAGAACTATACGGCCACCATAAAAACGGCCAAAGGAGATATTGTCTGCGAACTGTATCCGAAAGATGCGCCGGTGACAGTAAACAGCTTTGTCAGCCTGGCGAAAAAAGGGTTTTATAACGGCGTAACTTTTCACCGTGTGATTCCCGGCTTCATGGCACAGGGCGGAGACCCTACGGGCACAGGCACAGGCGGGCCGGGTTATAAATTCCAGGATGAGATAAGCCAGCGCACCCATGTTACGGGAGCGCTCTCAATGGCCAATGCTGGCCCCAATACCAACGGCAGCCAGTTTTTCATCTGCTATGCCCCGCAGTCGCATCTCAACGGCAAACACACTGTCTTTGGCCAATGTGTACAGGGGATGGATGTATTGAATAAACTGGTTAACGGGGATAAGATGATCGAGGTGGTCATCACCGAGAATTAGTCAGCTGAATTCAGATCATGCCCCAGTCCCGGTAACCCTGCTGAATGACTGAACGGTATTCTGGGGATGGATTGTCCTCTTCTTCCTGCCTTGTCTTGATAAAGGTTATGGCTTCGATAGCCTCGTCTGCATCCGTGAAGACAATTACCTTAAGGTGCTTATAAATATCGGGGCAGCCTTCATGCCGGTCCAGCTTGCGCAGACATGCTTCCGTGATTTCGTAGACTGCTCCCAGTACCTTATCGCCTTTTGAACCGATGATTGTCGCCACGGCCCCTTTACGTATCCTGGAA
Organism: Dehalococcoidia bacterium; assembly: GCA_016927965.1. Next base: position 1,076 of record JAFGLP010000038.1, on the reverse strand, counting down.
TATCCGGTAAACAGGATTTTATAATTGGGCAGCGTGGCAACGATTTTTGGTTTTGCATCAGGACAATGCTCTGCCATCTGTTTGCGGCTTAAATTTGAGGCATAGGCAAAATAGTTCATCTCCATCATCCTCCAAGTTTCTAATCGTAACACCGTGCACATGGCCCGGTCAAAACATATCTGCAGATGGCAGCCAGTGGCCTTTGTGCTATAATCGATTTCCCGTGAAATATCTTATTATCGCTGATATTCACAGCAATCTGGAGGCATTACAGGCCGTACTGGAGGATGCGCAAAATCACGGCGGCTTTGGCGATGTATGGTGCATGGGTGATGTGGTAGGTTATGGCCCGGACCCGTCGGCCTGCATAAAGCTGTTGAAACAACTGGATCCTTTATGCGTGTCCGGCAACCATGACCTGGCTACTGTCGGCAAGCTGGATATTGAGGATTTCAATTCGGCCGCTGCCAGGGCCAATCGCTGGACATCAGGTCAACTTGGTGATGATGACAGGGCGTTTCTGCTGAGCTTGCCTGAGAAGATAATAGTGGGCGATTTTACTCTGGTACACGGCAGTCCCCGGCAGCCGGCCTGGGAGTACATAGCATACAGCTTCACCGCCAGTGATAATTTCAGTCATTTCAAGACGAAATACTGCCTGGTCGGGCATACTCACATTCCTTATGTATTTGAAGAAGAGGAAGACATGGCCAATGAATGTTATATGCATAATGAAGACGTGCTGATGCTGGGGGATAAGAAGCTGATTATAAATCCCGGCGGAGTCGGCCAGCCGCGTGACCGCGATCCGAGGGCAAGCTACGCAATATACGATTCTGAAGATAACAGGATATTCCACTATCGCGTATCGTATGATATTGCTCTTACCCAGGATAAGATGGAAAGGGCTGGCCTGCCGCATTTTCTGATAACCCGACTGGCCTCCGGTATATGACCTTGATAAACCTCTGCCTAAATAGTAGTATTTCAATTGGGTCGTGCTAGGCGGGGAACCAGCGGTGCCCTGTACCCGAGATCCGCTATAGCGGGGCTGAATCCGATCTCGAGGTTTTGTT
>JAFGLP010000197.1 GCA_016927965.1 Dehalococcoidia bacterium | reverse complement strand
TACAGGAGAGGTGGTTAAATTTCCGGCAGCTCTTCTTGCCAGTAGAATATCAAAATTCTGGTTTCAGATCGTTAGGCATCCCCCTAGGATGGACATACTCCCGGGGGACGCCTAATATTTTCTCACTTTCTACGATTCCGTCATTTTTTTATTTACTCATCTTAGCGTTTATTTCTTTATCCCATGCGGCCTTTTCTGCTTCGATGGCCTTCATAAACTTGTCAACCCATTCCTTGCCAACCTCTTCAGTTACCCATTTAAGATAGGGAGGCTGCGCCAGGGCCTTGAACTGATCTTTCTGCTCTTCCGTCAGGTAGTTCACTTTCACGCCTGCATCGATATACTGCTGAATTGCGCCATAATCCGCAACACGGCTGTACCCGTTGGCTGCTCGGTCAGACTGATCAGCTGCTTTCTGAACGATGTACTGATAATTTTTGGGCAGTTTCTTATAAAAGGCATCGTTCATCAAAAGAGCCTGAATGTTGTATGCGTGATTGCTGATGGTTAGATACTTGATAACCTCATTCAGCTTAATGACCAACCCGGAAGAACTTTCTGTTTCAGCGCCTTCAGCAACACCTGTCTGCATAGCTGTGTACAGCTCGTTCCAGGGAATGGTTACAACGCCTGCGCCCATGCCGCGAAACATAAGCAGCAGACCCTTGTTTTCAGGCACTCTGAATTTCATACCCTTCATGTCCGCCGGGGTAAAAATAGGTTTTTTGCTGTAGAACTGCCTGAATCCAACACCTTCACACCAGTTTAGGACTCGGATGCCCGTCTCTGAGCGCACTGCTTCGGCGAGTTCGTCACCAAAGGGCCCTCTCAGGACACGCATTGCTATTTCCGCATTAGGGAAGACATAGGGAATCTGTGTCAGTGCCAGCTTCTTGCTGAAAATGGTGAATACCGAAGTGTAATTAATCGTTGCCTGGATAGCCCCCATTTGCGTAGCTTCTGTCATTTCGCGGGTGTCACCCAGTTTAAAATTAGGATATACCTTTACCTCCACATCACCTTTGGTTTCGGCCTCTACTATGGTTTTAAATACAAGGGAATTGACCACGGGTGGATCAGTTGGATACTTGTCAAAATCTACGCTGTGATGGCCCAGTTTTATCGTGTAGGTGGGAGCCTTGGCTATGGAAAGACTCGGCTGCAGCATGAATATACATGCCACGACAGACACAAACAAAAATGTTAAGTGTTTTTTTCTCATTAGTATTTTCCTTTCTACTTTTGTAATACATTTAAAACGATTCCATTCAGTTTCACTGAAAAAACCCCTTGCCAAATTACCTTCCTTTTATCCTTTGCCTGCTGACACCTCCTTTCATCTTGGTGAAATGCTGTTTGTTGCTGGTGGTTGAAGAATTTCTAAAACAGTTCCGTCACCATCATAAAAATAGAAGAGAATGCCGCCCCTGTTGGGACCCTCCGGAATATTGATCGGCTCGCTTATATATCGATAGCCCTTTGCTTTAATCCTTCCGAAGGCATCCAAAGCATCGGCAACTCGAAAGGCGATATGATGAAATCCCATGCAATTAATCGTACTTCTGGGATTTTTGAGTGGCCTAAAGTGACTATATTGACAGAGGTCTATGAACTGGTTGCAGGGGGAAGCGATCCTCTGCATCTGAGCGTTGGCGGGAAGAAAATGTCCGGGACTGTCTTGAATTAGAGCGGTGCCGTCAAACCTTAAGAGAGGCTCAAAACCCAATAAACCCGAGTAAAGTTCCATTGATGCATCGAGATCCGACACGACGACCTGAATTGTATAATTTTCCGAGTCATGAGGAACAATCTCCCAGAACAAACCCGATGCATCTTGAAACATCAATGTCTCTTGCCGATTCATAGGTGGAGCCTCGACAATGGATAGCCCCCGCTCTTGTATCATACCGCGAACCCTGTAGATATCCTTGGCCCGGATGCGCACATGCGATACCCCCAAGTCAGTACCCAGTGAAATGGGCAAATCCACCAGGGGAGGATAGAGTATTTCAAACATTTCAAGCCGGTTGGTTCCATCGGGCGTCACATAAACGTTCCTCGCCTTGAAATCGGGAAGACCCGTTACCTCGCTGATCCAGTTACCTTCGCGTTTGGAATCACTGAGTACCCCCATTCCCAGACATTCAATAAGAAAATCCTTGTGCCAATCAACATGGCTAACGGTGAGGCCGACATGAAATATGTCACTTACCGGTATTTTCATACTATCCTTACAGTTCAGTATACAACACCTTCAAATATGGAATATGAAAACGGCTGCAAATGCTACATGAGATTACCAGACGGAAAATCCTCCATCAACTACTATATTCTGACCGGTTATAAAATCAGATGCCGACGAGGCGAGAAAAACGGCAGTTCCTGCCAGGTCTTCAAATTTACCGATACGGCCCAAGGGGGTATGATCAAGACGTGATTTCATGTATGCTGGATCGTTCCAGAGATCTCGATTGATATCGGAAATGAACCAGCCGGGGCTGATGGCATTGACACAGACACCGTGGGCACCCCACTCAGCAGCAGCAGCTTTTGTCAACTGAACCACGCCCGCCTTGGTTACATAGTAGGGACTCATCTGCATACCCTGCACAATGGTAACAGCTGTTAGCGATGCGATATTGATTATCTTTCCATATCCCTGTGCCACCATCTCTCGTGCGATTCTTTTGGAACAGATCAGAACGCCCTTTAGATTAACATTATAGACTCTGTCAAATTCTTCAGGCTCCAGTTCCAGAATTGGCTTTCTGAGATTGATGCCGGCGTTATTAATTAATATATCGATATGTCCCCACTCTTCCGTAATGCACCCGACCATACCGTCCACCTGAAACACATCGGTCACATCTGTAACCACAGACAGGGAGCGCCGCCCCTTTTTCTTTACCTCCTGCTCGACCAGTTTAGCGGCATCCCCATCTATATCGGAAATGGCAACATCGGCACCGGCATCTGCCAGGGCAAGAGCCAGCGTACGCCCGATACCACGACCGGCACCGGTTACTGCGGCCGTGCGTCCGGAAAGGCTAAAAAGCGAAACATTCACAATACAAACCTCCAGTATAAACGCTATATATAGTAAGGCATCCTATCATAACGTGGGTGCAAGTTGGTATATCGAAATTAACATATTGTCAAGTCAATACTTGCCCATCTACACAAGCGATAAATTGTATCATGAACGCAGGAACGATCTTTTAACTAGTCCACCCTGAAAAATGTGGTCTCTATGCCTTATAAACATTGATATAGTTCTTTGAAAATTGAAGAAAGTTGATCATTTATGGTT
>JAFGLP010000037.1 GCA_016927965.1 Dehalococcoidia bacterium | reverse complement strand
GTCAATGAGATCAGGAGAAATAATTTGTCCGAATTCCAATCTGTCGAATTATACAAGGGAATTGATAATGAGAGACACTGTTAAGGAAAATCGGAACCTGGCACTGATAAGCCCATGGTCAATGGTTCAAATCCAGTGGCTGCCACCCTTTCTTTTTATCTTCTGTTAAATCGGGGAAACCACATAGGCACTTCTTTCATATATTGCCTGTATTCATCTGGAAATCTTGCAAGCAGCAATTTCTCTTCATGTCGTGATATGTAATGCAGGAAAAACATGGCTATTACCGTTACACATGCCGCAGCTAATGAGATATGTATCATTAATAAACCAAGATACAATATTATTTCACTCAGGTATATTGGATGGCGAACGAAACGAAATACGCCTTTTCTAATTACACCTTGCTGCACTTTGTTGCCGAATACGATCCAGAGTCCTGTCGCAGCTGTGTACCCGGATATAACCAGCAGCATTATGCCGATTGGCAGCCTGATAAATGCAGGCACATAGTCATTGAGAAAATTGGAGTAATTTAAAACCATGTCAGATATCCACAAAGCCATAAAAAGGCAGTAGAGCGTTAGCTGGCCGATGTCGCCGATATGATGTTCTCCGGTGAGATTATCTCTATGTCTGTGTGCCATCTTGCTTATCCTATTTAATTGGGTTTCAGCATTATAGCACTATCACACAGGCTATTGATCTTCACCTAGTTATGCCCGTATGTAAATCAAAGGCCCGGGCTTTCTGTTAACTGCACTTAAGGCGGCCGGGATATTGCTGGAGATACGGTAAAGGTAATATAATAATGCGCCTTCAAAGCGCTCCCGGAGAGCAAGCGCCGGTTTCTGAAGCAATTTTACCAATGATTGCCTGTCGGCGTGCCTTGCCGCCGGGGCGCGCTAAAGGTAAGATTGACAGCTAAATGACATGCAAGAATTAACCCTGGTCAAAGATATCACTGTCATTCTGGTGGTGGCAGGCGCAGTTACGCTCCTGTTCCGCTGGCTGAGACAGCCTCCTATACTGGGATACCTGGTAGCAGGTTTACTGGTCGGGCCATACATGCCGCCCATCAGCCTGGTAACTGATGTACAGACCATCAGTCACATTGCCGATCTGGGGCTTGTCCTGGTCTTTTTCAGTATCGGCCTGGAGTTTAGCTGGAGCAAGGTGCGCAGCGCCGGGGGCTCAATACTTTTCATCGGCATTCTGGAATGCATTGCTATGGTCGCCCTGGGTTACTGGGTCGGCCTTCTGATAGGCCTGTCGCAAATAGGTGCCTTGTTCCTGGGCAATGCTATGCAGATCACCAGTTCCGCTATAATCTCGAAAATATTCAGGGACAGCGGAAAGTTAAATGCTCAGTTTGCCAGACTTGTGCTGGGAGCTTTGCTTGTCGAAGATATTATCTCGATAGCCGTCTTCGCCTTATTGACCGAGTTTGCATCAACGGGCACTGCTAACCTCCAGTCCCTGGGCATATTTTCCCTGCACCTGGTTGTGTTTATCGTGGTACTGGTTGTCCTGGGGTCGAATCTCATACCGAAAGCAATGCGTTTTACGCAGCGGTTCCAGTCAAAAGAAGCGCTGCTTATCACCAGCCTGGCATTATGTTTCGCCTCCGCCTTTTTCGGGCAATACCTTGGTCTGTCCATAGCCATCGGGGCATTTATCATGGGGTCGCTGATAGGGGATACGCAGAGCTCTAGTGATGTTAATGAAGTAACCAGTCCTGTCAGGCAGATGTTTGCTGCCATCTTCTTTGTTACCATGGGTATGCTGATCGACGTATCTCTGCTCGGTGATTATGTGATGCCGGCGGTTACCGTGGTCGCTGTTTTTATAACAGGTAAAATCCTGATTAACACAGTAGCTACGTTCCTGGCAGGCTACGATGGAAGGACTGCGTTGAACGTAGGCATGAGCATGCCGCAAATGGGTGAGTTCTCGCTGGTTATTATGAAAGCGGGAGTGGAGAATGCGGCGGTTGCCTCTTTTCTCTACCCGCTGGTCGCGCTGTGCACGGCAGTCACGTGCTTCATAACCCCGTACTTGATCAAAGCGTCTGATGCTATTGCTTCCTTTATGGAACGCTGCTCCCCCCTCTGGCTAAGATCCGCCTTCCAGCATATTGCCGCCCGCATACAGGCATTCCATGCCGGTATAAACCAGGATAGTGTAGCCGGATTTATAGTGAGGCATGCGGCTAAGACTATAGGCATAAATCTGCTGGTCATTGCTTTACTGGTTGGATTGGGGACATTTGCGCTGCAGTTTCTCGATGAAATCGTCACGCTCACCGGCATGCAAAAACATCAAATCGGTATGTTAATGGGCATCACAACGCTGGTATTATGTCTGCCTTCATTTATCATCATCTTGAAAAATTTGAGCAACCTTGTCGACGAAGGTATAGCGTATATTATCAAAGATCAACCCGCCGCGCAGCGTTTCGGCGTCCGGAGAATCCAGACGATCCTGCGCCACGGTTTTATCACCGTTGTGATTATATTGATAGCGCTATCGTTTATCCCGTTTGTGTCCGGGCTTATTTCACACGCAACGTACGAGATGATATTTCCTATACTGCTCACTGCGCTGGTAATATATATAGGGCTCGCATTGAGCTTCAGCTTTCACAGCGTCCTTGAACGCGCCTTAAGCAGGGCCTTTTTAGGGAAAGAACACCAGTCGGCTACAGGCAAACGTGTAATACGAAGACGCAATAATCTGGCACAAAAATTCCGTAGAAGGATTAATTCCATCTTCAAAAGGAAGAAATGATTTTAATAAGTTGCTGACCGGCTTTCATTGATGAAACATTTTGAAAATGCTTAGAGCCTGTTATTTTTGATCTGCTTGTATCCGATCCACCGGTATAGTGCACGTATTTATAATGCAAACTGCTGTTCGGTCTTTATCCTGAGAACTAAATAAAGAAGGACGGCTAAGAGGACTATCAGCCCAACCAGGATGAAGACATTCACGGCGATATCAGGCCAGCCGCCGCCTCGCTGCACCAGCTCCACGACCGGTTCGATAATGTAATATGTCGGGAATACCTTGCCTACCCACTGGGGAATCTGCGGGAACATGTATACTATAGTAGGCGCGTAGAGCAGAATACCACCAGCTTTGGTGAACGCCAGCAAACTGTTGATATCTTTAATAAGCGCTCCTGCCAACAAACCGATAAAGGTTCCCATTACTGCACCAAGCCCGAGCACCATTACCAGTAACACCGGATGCAGGCCAAAGGCATTGTTTATTATCAGGGTAACAATACCCATAAACAGGCTCAGCGCTGCCCCGATAATGCCCTTGGATATGAAGATTTCGCCCAGTGTCGCCGGAGTTGCAGCCAGCGCTGCAAGCGTTTTTTTCTCCTTCTCTGCTACCACCGCCATCGCAGGTAGAATGACAGCGGCGAATACTACTGCCATCAGTACGATAAAAGGCAACAAACGATCGTTCCAGGGGACACCTATCCCTTCTCCCAGAGTGATGGTTTCTATATTTACCGGGGTTTCCTGGCCGGCAAGCTCTTGCATCATACCGAATAGGTTGATCTCCAGGATACCGAAGTTCTCTGCCTGTCCCTCACCCCAGATATAAACCGTAACATCGGCTGCTCTATTTTGCTTCAGGGTATCGTCAAAATCAGATGGCAGCACCATACCGGCATCGATCTTGCCGCTTTCCACGGCTTGCCTTAGTCCGTCCTCTGTCTCGTATTCAACAACGCTAATTGAAGGATAGCCGCCGGCGATTGATATCAAACGGGAATTGCCCTGATCGACGATGCCTAAACTTGGAGTGTCATTAAACCATGTGCCGAAAACCAGCGAGACAACCATGGACATAATAATAGGAACAGCTATGGCCATTATGAACATAATACCCTTGGGCCCCTGAGTTATCTCCTTTGCCAGTAGAGCGAAGACCCTTTTCAGGCTCATTGGAATTTACTCCTCAATGCTGCAATTCCAATCCAGACGAAGATGATGTCAAATCCCCCCAGCGCCAGCAGGTAAGGCCAGACATCTCCCCAACCGCTTCCGTAATGCACTGCCTGGTGTATCGGCAGGACTATGTAGTATGAAGGAATGATTTTAGCCCAGCTGGTTATAGTTCCCGGCATCATGATGCCAATGGCGGGAATGATCAATACAATAAAAGCGATTAAAATCCAACCAATGCTGGACATGAAGTCTTTTGATAGTGACGCGGTAAGAAAGCTTATACCGGTTACCAGCAACGCACCGAGTAAAAGCGCTGTGATCACTATCAAAGGCTGGCTGGCCATCCCGCCGGCAATAACCATAAACAGCGCGGCCTGGACGAAGGCGAGCAATACGCCGGTGATGCATTTGGCGGTAAACAGCTCCCTGACCCGCACCGGTGTTACCAACAGCCCTTGAACGGTGCGCCGCTCTACCTCCACAATAATCAGGTCTGCAAGGGCGAACATCTCCATCATGAGCAGGACTACTGCAAAGAGGGGACGCATGCGGTCTCTAAGGGGTATATCCCTGCCTAAAAGGTCAGGGCCGAGAACAATTTCTGTAGTGTTCATCTCGGTAAACTGTCCGGTCTGCTGGTAAGATAACCCTTCCACGAGAACACGGACAAGGTTTCTGATCACTTCATTTGCTTCCGCAGAAAAATATAGCTTAACATCAGGTTTCTCTCCCCTTTCAAACTTCTCCATAATGTCTGCCGTCAAAGCTATTCCGGCGATATAATCGTTTTCTGTAACGGCGGCACGCAGCGCTTCTTCTGAGTTAAAGATAGCAAAGTCGTAATTAGCGTCGTCTTCCTCAACGAAGACCGGAGGCACTACCGGAGCGTAAAGCCCGAATTCGTACGCCGTCGTCGTGCTTGGCATCACCAGGTAGATGACCACGAATATGGAAATGCTCAGAACTGTGATAACCGCGATGAATTTGTTCCTGAAGAACAGTGTGAAGTCTTTTGCAATAAGAGCGCCGACAATACGCCAGTTCATGATACAAGTCCACGCCCTGTAATCCTGATGAAGATATCTTCCAGCGTAGCTTCCTCACTATGCACGGTGACCACTTTCTCCTTTGAAAACAGCTCCTGGACAGCATCTGCTGTCTCAGGAGTATCCAGGATGACTTCTCTATCCTCAAGATGATCGCCGGCAGCAACCTTTGCTTTGAGTGCCCGTTTGCCATATTGCTGTTTCAGATTGTGTGGTTTGTCCAGGGCGACAATCTTGCCTTCATTCATAAAGGCGACTCTGTCCGAAAGCTTATCAGCTTCAACCATGTCGTGAGTAGTGAGGAATATGGTGGCTCCCCGTTCCCGTTCCTCACGGATTATATTCAAGATAGCCTCCGAGGAGGTTGGATCAAGGCCGGCAGTTGGCTCGTCAAGGAACATGACTTTAGGGCGGTTTACGATGGAGCGTGCCACCATCAACCGCTGCTTCATCCCCTTGGAATAGGTCTCCACACGGTCGTTCTCTCGACCTTCCAGACCTACCCTTTTCAGCAAGGCATACGCATCAAATCCATTGATGCCGAAAAGACGGGCAAAGAACCGCAGGTTCTCGAGGCCGCTCATCTGCTCGTAAAGATTGGTTACCTCGAAGCAAACTCCCATCTGCCCCTGCAATTTATCCATATTCTTAGCCATATCCAGGCCAAGCAGCAGCGCCCGCCCTGATTTGGGTTTCATCAGCCCTGTCAACATATTAACGGTGGTGGTTTTCCCGGCGCCATTGGGACCCAGAAATCCAAGTATTTCCCCCTCCGCAACATTAAAACTAATGTGATTCACAGCTACCAGTTTGCCGTACCAGTAGGCGAGTTTCTCGGCAACAATCGCATCAGGCATTTTGTTTCCTTACTCCTATCATCTTGTGTTATTTACGCTCTTTTCTAAACGTTTAGTTAAACAGACATCAGAATGTATATTAATCTATAATAAGAAACACCAATGCAAAATACAAACTAATATTACTAAAATTAAGAAGGCGATTGAAGGCTTCCTGCTGACTTGCAAGTGTAAGGCTAGTTTCGAGGTACTACTGGATGTCATACAGATAAGCTTAATGGCTTCCTTTAGTACACGCAAACATACAACCTGCCAAATAATATCGCCTTAATCAAAACCAACCGTTTGCGAGGAGTCTTAGCTTATCTCAGGGATACCCCCACACTGCTTCACTTATCAATCAGTGCTCTTCCAGATCTCTTAAGATACGGTTCATCCAACCGGAGAGTTTTACATCTTTCACGCCGTAGTATGAAGGGAGATATGGTTTGATGTCCAGTACAGGACTGCCGTCCACGGCGTCCAATCCCTCCACACGCAGTATGTTTCCCCGGCGTTCCAGAAGCCTGACGGCAATGACGAGAATGGGATTAGGACGGGCAGGGCTACAGGTTGAGAACACGCCGACCAGGGGCAGGTCATTTCTACCCATGGGATGCACTTTGGTAAGCGAGCGACCCCCAGGCTTAATTAGGTGGGCCCAGTAGAGAACAAGTAGATGCGAGAACTCCTCGATGCCTTCGAGGAGTTCTGCGTAACTCTCCTCTATCACGATTTCGGATACAGCATCAGCAGTGGAAGGCCGGCGGTTTGCCTCCGCCCACTGCAAATCCCCGAAGCGGGCTACCAGACTAGGTTCTTTGATATTACTGCGGACAAAGCCCACCGGCCTTAACGTTATTTCAGACATGCTTCCATTCCCCTTTTTAATTAAATTACAGGCTTATTTATCGATAGAGATACGCAGAAGGTGATCACTCTCAGGCCGCATTGATAACCTCCAGGTGCTACACCTCCACACCCAGGAACTGCCTTACTAAAAGGCCTATGACGAATGATACTGCGGTGATCCCGAGGCTCAGCAGTGCCATCTCAGAGAACCTTTTCCAAAAGGGCACGTCTTTGGCTACAGAAATGTAAAAATTAAACACGGTGATAACTATGATGGCATCAACTATCATTACTGCCAGCGCAATATAAATGCTGGTAAACAACAGGTAAGGGAATACCAGGAATGCAACGGTAAAAATGTAGGCTATTCCTGTGTACATGGCTGATTTCAGTGGGGACTGCCCGCTCTCTTCAGCCTTCTTTGCCAGATATTCGGTACCGCCCATGGACATGGCCGCGGCGATCCCGGTTATCAGCCCTGCCATTGCAATCAGGCGGGAATCCTGCAGCGCAAACGTAAATCCAGCAAGTGCGCCCGTGAGTTCCACCAGCGCATCATTCAGCCCCCGTATCATAGAGCCAACGTAGTTAAGCCGTTCTTCGTCAATCATCTGGAGAAGCTGAGCCTCATGCACACTTTCTTCTTTGGCAATATCCAGAGCTTCAGGCATGCTATGAGATATCTCTTGGTATATCGTTTGTGCCTTACCTTCTCCCCGTTCCATCAGCTTTATCCCGAAGGTTAAGCCGAATATCCTGGAGATGAGGTAATATACCCACACCCTTATCCAGTTCGGCTTCTCTGCCTGTTTGGTATAATCCTGCCACAGGCGGTAGTGCTTCATTTCATCAAGTGATATACTCAACAGGATTTCTTTGTTATTAGCGTCTTTGGTGGATTGAGACAGCTTCTGATAGATGAAGTGCTCGGTTATCTCGCTCTTCTGCGCTGCTCTCACTTTTTTGTCTATCTGCATGCTGTTCATCGTCTATTTTCCCGATTCATCAGTACAGCGGTTTGTTCAAGGGTTTACCCTCACTTTATTATTAAGGCATTTGCCCGGCAATAATACAGCTAACCTGTGCCATGATCCATTCCATCCTCTATATCCGAGTATGTTTCGGCAGAATGCCGTTGTCAATCGTCGTCGGCAGAATCAGGTGGCAGCCTGACCGGACCTCTATCAGGCATCGCCGACGAGTGCCCTCCCGGTTTTATGTTCCCCGCTTCGCTAATAGGGCTCTGGCTCTCATTTTTCCAGGGCGAGTTGCCAAAGAAGATCTTTGTATGTGGCCAGGGGATCTCGATACCCTCATCATCGAATGTCCTTTTGATCCTTTTACGGATCTCACCCGTCACATCCCATTGCTTGCCAGGTTGAACCTCGCCAAGAATCTTGATGTCTATGCCTGAGTCTCCCAGGTTGTCTACCCTCAGCACCTGAGGCGTTTTTATCATAGCAGGAGCCCAATCCGGTTCCTCTGCCATTTCCCGGCATACCCGGTTCATCACGTCGATTGCGAAGTCAAGATCCGTTCCGTAGGATACGCTGATATTGAGATTGATGCGTGACATCTCCTTGGTATAGTTACTGGCCTGTCTTATTTCACCGTTGGATATGATGTGCTGTACGCCGTCCAGGTCCCTCAAAATAGTGCGCCGCAGGTCTATTTGCTCAACTAATCCGGTTATATCTGCCACCTTTACCACATCGCCAACCCGGTATTGATTCTCTAAAATTATAAAAATTCCTGCCAAGTGGTCTTTGACCAGCGTCTGAGCGCCAAAGCCTATGGCTATGCCGGCGATGCCGACGCTAGCCAGTATCGGGCCGATGTCGACGCCCAGCTCTGAGAGAATCATGAATGCCGCAACAGCGAGGAACAATACCTGTCCGCTGGTGACAAAAAACGTGCTCAGTGTATCAGCCCTTTTAACGTTCTCCGCGTCGGGCTGCCCGAATGCACGCTGGAAAACAACTCCCCTGATAACTGCCGGCAATGCTCTGGCTGTGATAAAAATCAGGGCGACTGTAAGCAGGAGGACAAGGCCGATGCGACTGCCGTGTTCCTCCAGCCAGCCGGTTACCGCAGTAGTATCCACGTCAAGCAAGGTGAGGGAGAAGATCAGCACCAAAGCTAAGACCACCAGGGGCGTGAAAATTCTCAGCACGCCGACCATCCAGTCATCCAGAGCCGTGTGGGTCTTTGAGGCGACCTCCAGCTTATACCAGCAGTAAATGCTGTCCAGCAGCATGGTAATCACCCAACCGGCCAGGGCCAAAAACGCTATATAAAAGCCTTTCTTTACTGCGGAACCCAGCGGGTCGGCAAGTGGCAAACAGAGTGATGCCAGATAAATGGACACTAAAATAATGACGACGAATACAGGCCATTTCAGCGATTTGATGAGAAAGTTGTCGAGAGAGGTACTGGTTTTATCCGCTAACCGCTTCAATATTATCAGCAGACGCCAGTTATAAAAAAAGGCGGCTAAACAACCCACAAATACGATAATTAATGCATACATTACATTTACAAAAGCAATCTCCTGCGGCATAACCAGCCTCCTTTTTGAATTTAGCTTCGCCGAAATGGCAAAGTCAGGTATTTCTTTGTGAGAAAGATAATTTGTATATGAGACAATATCGCGGATAGATTAATTATGGCATCCGCTAATAGTTATATTCTATTGGTCTGCCCTTTATATTTATACCACTTCTTAATTCAGTCATACAAGGACTAAATCCCAAGCCGGTTCTTAGACCAGGCTTACCCCTGCAATTATCATAGACAATGGTAATTTTCATTCAGTGAACACCCAGTTCGCTGCGGTTTCCCTGATCTGGCCGTTATCTTATTCACATCATAAATACAGCCAGCCCTGGTAACCCGGACTGCGCTGTTTCAGAAGTTCACTCAGGAGACCGATTATTTCCTTTTCATTTTCTTTATCTCGGCTTCGACTTCTCCTGCGCCATCTTTGTAGAATTTCTCTTCATCAGGGGCAAGTGCTTTCAACAGCCGCATAAATTCACCGGCATGAACACGCTCTTCATCAGCGATATCCTTGAGCACCTCGATCGCCAGCTTATCGGTTATTGATTCCGCCAGCTGCATGTACAATTGAACGGCCTCGTACTCAGCAGCGATCATAAAACGTATTGCCCGTATTAACTCAGCCTTGGTTAATTTACGATCATTGGCGCGACCGGAAAACGCTGTTCCAAAATCAGGCATAACAAACCTCCTTTCTCTGCCCACCGGCTATTTGTCACTATCTAGTTTATCTCACATGATGGAATTTTGCATTTTATTTGCGGATGATTGCTTAACACCTGCTCTGTACAGTTTCAGGATGGCGACAGAACTTCTTGGTGATAAGAGTCGCTTACAGGCCGTGTCCCAGGTTGTAGAATCTGTTTAGTAAAATATAGATGGAAAATGAAAAAGGGGCATTTATTAGTTATGAAAATGAAGTTTGCTGTTATGGTATGTCTGGCTCTTGTGGTCACAGCAGTTCAGGCGTGCGCAAATACAGCGGGGGATACACAGATGAAGAATAATGCAGATAAAAACCTGGAGACAGCCACCTTTGCAGGGGGCTGCTTCTGGTGCATGGAGCCGCCTTTCGTAGAGCTGGACGGCGTGGTGGAAGTGACGGCAGGCTACACAGGCGGGGATGTGGAAAATCCGAGCTACGAAGAGGTGTCAGCGGGCGATACTGGCCATTATGAGGCTATACAGATTGCCTATGACCCGGGAAAAATCAGCTATGAGAAACTGCTTGATGTCTACTGGCGGCAAATCGATCCTACCGATGCCGGAGGTCAGTTTGCGGATAAGGGATCGCAATATAAGACTGCCGTTTTTTATCACAACCAGATGCAAAAGGAGTCAGTAGAAAAGTCTAAAATACAGCTCGAAAATTCAGGCAGGTTCGATAAACCGGTAGTGACCCATATACTGCCCTATAAAGCATTCTATCCGGCCGAGGACTATCACCAGGACTACTATGAGAAGAATCCCGGCAGGTATGAGTTTTATAAGAAGGGTTCAGGCCGGGCGGATTACCTGAAAGAAAAGTGGGCGGAAAATGAAAACGGCTATGCTGATTTTCAGAAGCCCTCTGATGAAGAGTTGAGAAAGGAACTGGCCCCACTGCAATATGAAGTTACGCAGCAGAACGGCACTGAGCCCCCTTTCCACAACGAATACTGGGACAACAAGAAAGAAGGCATTTATGTTGACATTGTTTCAGGGGAACCCCTTTTCAGCTCTACTGATAAATTCGACTCGGGGACAGGATGGCCCAGCTACATCGCTCCGCTTGATCCTGACGGCTTGGTAGAAATAGTGGACAGCAGCTACGGCATGAAGAGGGTGGAGGTGAGGAGCAGATATGCGGATTCTCACCTCGGCCACTTATTCGATGATGGCCCGTCGCCGACTGGCCAACGCTACTGCATGAATTCCGCCGCTCTGCGCTTTATTCCGAAGGAAAACCTGACGGGAGAGGGCTATGGGGAATATGAATACCTGTTCGAGAACTAAGCTGCAGGTAGCAGGCTGCTGCAATGATAAAAGGTGAGACAGGCACTCTTAAGCCGCTGATCACCGGCCCAGGTTAAATCTTATAATTGAATATTACTTCGGCCCTGCTGGCGGTATAACACCGAGCTGCTGCATAAAACCCAGCCAGTCATCACACTCAAAGACTTCGATGGTCTTGCCGTTCTTCTGATGAGCGAAAAAGCAGCCCCTGAGAACCACTTCTTTGCCGGTAGGAGGTACAGGGAACTGCGGGTTTTCACCGGTGTGTTTGACATGCACTGTATACCGGGCGGCTATGGTGTCATCCTGGCTGATCATCTCTTCCCAATCAGTGTGGATGTCGGAAAAACCCTGCCAGGCAGCAAGCCGGCTTTGCTTTTCTATCTGCAGCCCTTTGATATCTTCGAAGGGGTATAAATGGCATACTATGTCAGGATCGTGGACCTGGTCCAGCGCATCGGCATTGCCTTTGGCGGCTTCCTCCAGAGCCCACTGCATTTTAGCCATGAACTCTTTACTTTCCATACAAATTCCCTCCTAAGGTGCGTTGATTACCAGTATATTTACCCGGGTAATAATACTGCTGCGGAAATCAGATCATGCTCATTCGCAGCTTCACTATTATACATCTTCACATATTGCTATTACAGGTATTGCCGGATAGTGAGATGCTGCGACATGGTAAGGAATTAGAAGACGTTCAGCGGCCGGGTTACCAGGATACGTGGTCAAGCAGGACTGAGAGCACCAGGATAATGATCCAGCAGGAGACGGACAGGGCGCCTATGCGGCGCATGGCGGTGTAGGTCTTGCCGAACTCGGGCGTACCTATCTGCCGGAAGAAGCGGGGAAAATAGCGGAAGTGGATAAACAGGGCATCGAAGAGCAATACCGTCACCAGCAGGTGTTTGGCGCCCAGGATAAATACGTTGATGTCATACTGATTTAGTGTAAGCACAACCCCGCTGACGATCAGGATGATAAAGGCAATCCACGTAACGGGAGCAATGCTGCGTGCAATGCGGGCCCGTTTCCGTTTCTGCTCGTCCGTTTTCAGGTTCAGCATGAGGAAGGCGCATATCATGGCGCAGACGAAGCCTATGACTGTGCCGGCAGCATGTATATGGGAGGCGATCTCCATCATGAAAATGCATTGTAGATGCTGACATGTGTGATGTCAATAATGGTGACAGGTTACGGCGGCGCCATAGTCATTTTATCGAAAATCGCTGGTATATTTGTGGAGCTGACGGGCCGGGGATGCCCTAGGATTTTCCCCTGTCCAGCTGCGTTGCCAGGCGTACTACGGCTCTGCCCAAAGCGCGGGCTTCATCGACTGCTTTGCTGTCAGGGCCCATGCCGGGACCCTCCTTGACCTCACCTTTCTTGTTGCCGTAGCCGGCACTGCCTCCGGCGATAACCATACGATGGACGTTAAAAAAGCTGTACATGAGACTGAGGATTTGCCCCACGCCTGTTTTCCGGGCAGCTACGATGGCTCCGCCCACCTTGCCCCTTAGTTTACGGGTGAACAGGAAGGCATAAGTCCGGTCCATAATGGCCTTGGCCTGTGCGCTGACGTTAATAAAGTACGAGGGGGTGCCGATTATGATGCCGTCGGCCTTCTCCAACTCCGTATATATCTCTCGCATGTCGTCCTCTATCCTGCAGATGCCGGTCTTGATACAGCCTCCACAGCCGTCACAGGGGGCAATTTTACTGTCTGCCGCCAGTATCAGCTCGGTATTGCAGCCCGCCTCCCGCGCCGCTTCCAACGCTTCTCTGACCAGCATCTCGGAGTTGCCGCCTTTGCGGGGACTGCAGACAATGCCTAAAACTCTCATTTTGCCTCACTTTTTCAGGCTGTTTTGGATGGGACGTGAGAATAGCAGCACGATTATCAGGGAGACTATGGCGTTTACCGCCACGGACAAAATTATGGCAGGGATAGTGATTTCCAGCCAGCTTATGCCTATATCGGGCAGCAGCGAAGCGGTGAGTCCTGTAATGGGCGCTGAGGCAGGGGTGAGAAAATTGAGCGATACGGCAATGCTTACGCAGAGTGCAACGGCCCCGCCGGTGAATATGATGCGTGAGGCCTGACCTAAAACGGCCACCCAGCCTCTATGCAGATGCCTTGCCATCCAGAAAGTAAAAAGGGCCATAAGCGCGTCGCCGATGCCGGCCGGCATCTCGACCCATGTCCTGCCGGTTATGATGGAGGACGCAATCCCTTTGATGAGTGCAATAACAATACATACAGGCCAGGGTAAATAGAGGGCGGCGAGGGTTGCCGGTGTGGAACCAAGGTTGGGATTGCCGATGGGGAGCGGAATATTTATCAGGGGTAGGATAACTGCCAGGATGGCCAGGATAACGGCGTAAATCAATACCATTTTTGTTTTCATAGCGTGTCCTCTGCAAGAAATGTATAGTTATTCTTCACAGGCTCCGGTGGTAATAATATTCGCTTGACTGCGTAACCGTCAATATATAAGCATAGCCCTGTGTTCGGGATGTGCGAATGGAAAGGCCGGCCTCAACCGGCTGGGGTACCCTGTTGACTGAAAAATACCCGCACAGCTGTGTACCCAACCCCTGCTGCACATCATCCACAGAATTTGAGGAGGAATATCAAGACAGCCTTAATGCGCCCGTCGCCCGGGTGGGATTAAGGGGGGACATTACAGCCGGGAAAACATCAGACATAAATTCTGAGTGGTGCAGGTTCACGGTCTTTTAACCTGTTCAGCATCTCTGCAATCTGTTTTTCCCTTTCCTTGAGGATTTCCCTGTATTCGTGGTTGCGGGTGTGATGTACCTCGACTTTTAACTCGGCTGCTTCTTTGATAAGCAATACAGTTAACAGGGAGAGCTCTTTTTCTGAAAATTTTACCGTCATATCACTCCTCCTTTTTTAGATTACATCAATATTCCCCCTCTTTAGAATATGCCCGGTTTCTGTTGTTCCCTGCATCTTAATCGTAGTTAATCATTGTGCTATTGTCAACGGATTTTGCATGTACGATAGTGTCAATATCCTCCTATTTATTCTGCCGGGATTTCTATTGCATCGATGACGATCAGGACTAATAGCCTATTGCGCAACAAAGCAAGTAAATTTATTTGTGATAAATTATGGCTTGTGCGGCTGATTTGAAAATGGTATAAATAGCAGATACATCATTCCGATGGCTTTGCTGTTCAAAATATTCTAAACGGCGCACCGGCTTTATTTGCTTTCAATAACGGCATGATATGTGAATATAAATGTGAAGGAGGTCTATGATGACTGAGGAGGCTAAAACGATCTATTGCCATCAGTGTAAAAATAATGAGTGCCTGAGCCGGTATCCGCAGGGTATGCCCGATTATTGCCAGGCGCAGAAGTACGGACAAATCATAGAAGCAAGCAAAAGCCAGTATCGTGAATCTGAGACTGCTAAAATACATCTGGCCACAGCCAAAGTGCTTATGAGGGGAGGCTACGACTGGTCCCGTATCCAGCAGTGCATAGAGCTGGCCAGGGAGATGGGTGCGACAAAAGTGGGGTTGGCCGTGTGTGTTGGATTGATCAGGGAGGGCAGGGAGTTTGCCCGGTTTATGGGTAGGGCCGGCCTTGAGGTTGTATCGGTAGCCTGCATGATCGGCGCTGTCGATGCTGAGGAGACTGGCATACCCAAGGAATGGGTTACTCCCCTCGGCATAAGCTGTAATCCGATTGCTCAGGCGGAAATAATGAATCAGGAAGGTACACAGCTAAATATGATATACGGGTTGTGTATCGGACATGATACCATTTTCATTAAACATTCCAAGGCCCCGGTTACTTATGTGGTGGTTAAAGATGCGGTTACTGGAAACAATCCGAGCGCTGTGGTATTTTCCCCGTTCCACCGCATGAAATTGAATGCTGAATATAAGAAAAGCTGAGCGCCGGCCTCCGCCGCCAAACACCTATTAATCTATGATTGAAGTATGTGCGGCTTTTTACTTCGTGGAGTCATTACCTGCCATACGTATATCAGCAGAATCTAATATACTCTGCGCCGGATAACCTGGAATACGATGGAGAGAGTGATAATGGCCAGGCCGACAACAGCCGCAGCCACCACACTGTAATAAGGTGTTAGATCGAAAGAAAGTCTTTTTATCAATATGCCGAATAAAGCCCAGTCAATGACCAGTCCGAAGAAGATGTCATTCCTCTGTAAAACTGCTGCTAGGGCAATGGCTATGCCGACTATAATGATGGCCACCGCCCAGAATTGCTCTCCCAAGCCGAAAGTATTCCAGTTGGCGGCCACCAGCAATGCTGTTGCATTGGCAATCGTAGCCACCGTAATCCAGCCTAGGTATATGCTGAAAGGGAGATGCACCAGGTATTTCTCTGCGGTTGCTGCATCCGATTTGCCGATCGATAAGCGCAGGTAAACCGCAATCAGGCATGCCAGTAGCAACAGCATGATGAGCATGGAGAGGGGGAGAATCTCATAATGCCAGGCGAAAATCCAGCCGATATTGGCAATGCAGGTGAGAAAGAAAAATATTCCTATGCTGCTGATGAAAGAGCTTTTGGTACCTTTTTTGAGAGCGCTGATCATGCCGTACACGACAAAGACAGCCAGCAGTAAGTAGATCAGTCCCCAGATTGAAAAAGTCAACCCCGCCGGTACAAACAGGTTTGGATACTGGTCGGACAGAGCACCGGTTGTTTTATTATTAATAGGAAGGGCATTGGCAAGTGCATTTATGACAACAACCCCAATAAAGCCTATGATATTTAAAATCGATAGAATTATCTGAGATACGCTTTTACCCATATCACCTCCTGCTCACATCTCGCTAATTTTCATATTATCAAATCCAGCATGATATGGCTATTCCTGTGAACTCATCTGGATACCACCTTAGTGCAGGGGGCTTTCTTTTGCCAGGGCATCCGCTGTTTTAAAGATTGATAAATACAGTTTACTTTTGATCCGTTGTCTATAAATGGGTATTTGCTATTGAGGAGTTACTATGCGTGGGAAGTGTATAGCCGATAGACAATCTTAAGCCAAAACAGTAGAATTCTCTTAACTTATGACATAAGATTGCGAGTTTGTATTGGAGGTGGCGATTATGGAGCTGGTTGATCAATTAGTTAAAGGCCTTGGAATAAACGAGGGGGTGGCGCAGGGAGGTGCAGGGCTAATCTTTAAGATGGCCAAGGACAAGCTGGGAGCAGGTGATTTCAGCCAGGTAGCCAATGTTGTGCCCGGTATTAACGACCTGATGAAATCCGCCCCTGAATCCGGCGGCCTGCTTGGCGGCATTGGGGAACTGGCCTCAAGTTTCGGTGGCGGCGCTTCTCAACTGGGCAACCTCGCCAGTCTGGCCGGCGGCTTCTCCAAACTGGGACTGGATGCCGGTATGATCGGAAAATTTCTGCCCATCATTCTATCCTTTGTACAGAGCAAGGGTGGGGATACGGTCAGCGCAATACTGGAGAAGGTCCTCAAATAGTTGATGGTGATTCCTGACAGGTAGCAGGGTGGCTGGGGTCACTTCAATCCTTTTAAGGCCGCCTTATTTACTTCCCTGATCAATATACGGTCAATGGGATTGGAAGAAAAAGCCTGACCGAGTTCCAGTCTATCAAAATACAGGCGAATTGAGCTAACCCTGTAGTCATTTTCGTATATTAAAACTTCTGTTTGCCTGACCTCAATATAGCCTCCACTGACTTTAGCCTTAACAATGAATTTCTCAAAGAAGATATTGTCATGAATAATAATCGTAATGGGTATCAGAGTTATCTCTTTGAGATATTTATACATCCATACGATAGCTTTACGTAGACCTCCATGGCCCGTTAATCTGATTCCAGGTAATTGGATTTCACAGTCCTCAGTAAAATAAGAAACAATTTCTTCGATCGCATGCTTTTCAATAGCATCATCAAGTGCTTTTGCCAGCACGCCGATCTTTTCGTTACTCAGGCCGGCTTTCATGTTAATTGCCCCCTGTCAATTATACAACGGATATTCCTTGTTCATTTGAATCTAAAAAGCATGATTGAGTCAAATTTGTATGCCGGTATATGGATTTGAGGAGATTAAGCTGGAGGCGTATAAGAGATTTACCCCGGTGGCTGGGTTGCTTTATTGATGTCATGCACGCACAGGCAGTAATGTATTCATACTACCGGTCTTATGCTTGATACAATCAAAAGTTATGCATAATTTATGGGGTTATTAATTTCTGCCGTGATGCCGGTTTTGCGGATCGGGGACTTTAGCATAGCATTATCTTAAAACAACTTAATGTGGCTGAGCTATTGTAACATTGATCTTGATTTCTTCGTTTCCGCTCTTCCCGGTATCACGGGGACGAATGTCTAAAAAGCGGTTAATTGCTATTACCAGCGCTTTGCTGACAGGGTGCATTTAAATTGAGCAAGGTGTGGACTGCACCCCTACGACTGGACAGAACAGGTTAGGATGGGCTGACGGATTTCCTCCTTATTCTGTTGTTGCTGTATCAATGCT
>JAFGLP010000196.1 GCA_016927965.1 Dehalococcoidia bacterium | reverse complement strand
GGCACACTCTCGCGCTTTCCCAGACCTACCTCGTCAGGAGACATATAAATAGCATATCCACCCAACTGGCGCACAGCGAGCTCAAAACTCAGCCGCGTACGCAGTGAAGGCTTCTCAAAAAGCAAGGTGATGTTTTTGCCCGCCAGCACCTGTTGCCAGGGACCTTTTTTGATCCTGACTGTAGTTTTAACAAGCTGCTCCACCTCATCCGGCGGGAGATCAACAACCGATAGAATATCCCTTTTCGACAATGTTACACTCCTACTCTAAATTACCAGTATATCATATCAAGCGCCATTGAAGGCAATGAACAAGTCAGGCATATTCCCATCTCGGATAGTTAACTATTTGCCTAAACCAGCCACAATACTTATACATTTAATTTAAGATATAATGAGCATTAAATGGAGGACTCAGCGATAACGGGTTTGGGATGTCAAAAGAAAAACCCCTTCTAATACTATTTGACGGCAATGCACTGGTACACCGCGCCTTTCATGCGCTACCGCCGCTTACCATCACCAAAACAGGTGAAATGATAAATGCCGTGCAGGGATTTACCAGCACTCTGCTCAAACTTCTAAGAGAAAATAAACCTGATTACTGGGCTATCGCCTTCGACCGCCACGCGCCGACATTCCGTCATGAGCTATTTGAAGAATATAAAGCGCAAAGGCCGAAGACAGCTCCCGAACTCATCACACAGATCGAGCGTGTCCACCAGCTCTCCGAATCCTTTAACCTGCCGATTTTTGAAATCGACGGCTACGAGGCAGATGACATCATAGGAACACTGAGTAAACAGGCTGTTGCTAATGGGATCGATGCACTGATAGTGACAGGCGACAATGATATGCTTCAGCTGGTTTCCCCGGGCATCATGGTAATGGCGCCCAAACGCGGTTTCGCAGACACGGTGATCTATGACGAAGCTGCAGTACATGCTAAATACCAGCTTAATCCGTCCCAGCTAATCAGCTACAAAGCATTGACAGGCGATGTCTCCGATAACATACCCGGAGTTAAAGGAATCGGTGACAAAACAGCCGTTAAACTGCTTCAACAGTTCACCGATTTGGACGGGATATATAACAACATAGATAAAGTTGAACCGGAAAGACTGCGTGCCATGCTCAAATCCAACTGGGAACTGGTGCTGCAGAACCGCAAGCTGGCTGGCATCGTTACAGAGGTGCCTGTGCAATTCAAAAGAGATTCCTGTGCGGTCACGTCCTATGACCGCAACAAGGTGGTGGAGCTGTTCCGCGAACTAGGTTTCTCCAATATGCTTTCCCGCCTGCCGGATGAAATAGGAGTTGAGTCGACAGCAAGTTCTCCGCAGCCTGTTTCAAAACAGTACTATCATATTGTCAATAGCGAGTCGGCGCTAGATGACCTTGCCCTGCGCCTTTCCTATGCTGGCACATTTTCTCTGCTGGCAGTTTACAGCGGGGATGACCCTATGAGAGCCGGTCTCGTAGGGATGGCAATTTCCCCCGGCATGGCAGAAGCATACTATATCCCGTCGGGACATATGATGCTAGATTCCACCGGGCAGCTTCCTCAGGACAAGATACTCGGCTTTCTTCGGCCGTTTATCGAGCAGGAACGTTATGCACGCATAGCTTATGACGGGAAATTCGATATTATACTCTTAAAACAAAACGGAGTGATCCTGCCCGGCATAGCTTTCGATACACTTATAGCAGCTTACCTGTTGGGGGAAAAATCACTTAAGCTTAAAGCACTGGCCTTTAACAAGCTGGGGCTTGAGACACCGGAATTCTCTGATATCACGGGCACGGGCGCTAGGCAAACGCCGCTGTCCCGCTGCTCCATTGAACAGGTTGGTGACATTGCCTGCAGGGACGCCGACATCACTCTAAGACTGAAGGATTTATTGGAACGGGAACTGCGATCTGAAAATCTATGGGACCTGTTTAACGATGTTGAGATGCCGCTTATTCCCTTGCTGGCTGAGATGGAGATGAACGGCGTCCTCCTCGACAGTGAGCTTTTAATGGAGCTGTCATCGAGCCTGGGCAGCGATCTGCGCCGGCTGGAAGCAAATATATACAACGCAGTAGGACATCAGTTTAACATCAACTCACCACAGCAACTGTCCGCTGTGCTATTTCAAGAGTTGAAGTTGCAGGCGCCTTCTGCCCGTAGAAAGCAAAGCGGCTCTTCAACTGATGCAGCTACGCTCGAGGAGCTAAAGGATTTGCACCCGGCTATTAAAGATATCCTGGAGTACCGGCAGATATCCAAGATTAAATCGACTTATACGGATGCTCTGACCTTGATGATCAACCCTAAGACCGGCAGGGTACATACATTTTACAACCAGACAGGGACCACTACCGGCCGGCTTTCGTCCAGTGAACCCAACCTGCAGAATTTGCCGGTACGCGGCGAGGCAGGAGCAAAGATCAGACAAGCCATTATCGCCCAATCGGGCTGGCTCCTGCTTTCAGCCGACTATTCCCAGATAGATTTAAGGGTACTGGCACATATCTCAAAAGACCCCGAGTTGATGGCAACTTTCCAACGCAACGAGGATGTCCACACTCATACAGCATCCGAGGTTTTCGGAGTTCCTGATGATGGGGTAACTCCTCAGATGCGCAGGGCAGCCAAGACAATTAATTTCGGTGTTATATATGGAATGAGCAGTTACGGACTGCATCAGGCCACCGACCTTACTATAGAGGAAGCCGAGCTGTTCATCAGCACCTATTTTCAACGCTACCCCGGGGTCAGAAACTACATCGAATCCACCAAGAAACAGGCATCCGCGCTGGGTTACGTTCAAACGGTTATCGGTAGAAGACGCTATATACCAGAGATCAACTCCACCAACCGTCTGGCTCGAGAGGCCGCTGAACGCATGGCAATCAATATGCCCGTCCAAGGCACGTCGGCCGATATCATTAAGATAGCTATGGTTAACCTTCGCCGTACCATGCAAAAACATCGTATGAAAGCCATGATGACCATGCAGGTCCATGATGAACTGGTATTCGAGCTTCCGCCCGAAGAGCTGGATACGCTGAAGCAGATGGTTCAGGAGATCATGCCCTCAGCCATGAAGCTAGCCGTGCCATTGAAAATCGATATCAAGGTCGGTAAAAACTGGGGGGAGATGAGCTGATGCCAGAGTTGCCGGAAGTCGAAACCATCAAAAACGTACTGGCTCCGCACATCATCGGGCGCATATTCACCGGTGCCAGAATACTGGACACAAGACCTGTACAGATACCGTCTCTGGAGGATTTTTGCAGCCGGCTAATAGGCCGTAAAGTACTGGGCCTGCTCAGGAGAGGCAAATACCTGGTCATCGAGCTTACCGATGGCGAGAACCTGGTAATCCACTTGCGGATGACAGGCTCGCTGTTGTGGAATCCAAGTACACCCGAGCACTTTAAGCGCTTGGAGTTTTTTTTGGATGATGGCAGCAGTGTTGTTTATACGGACATAAGACGGTTCGGTACGTTCTACCTGGTTAAAGATACGGGAAAGATTACTGGAAAACTTGGCCGGGAACCGCTGGACGAGAGCTTTACTCCCCGCTGTCTGGCGCAGATATTAAAAAACCGCCAAGCACCTGTGAAATCAGTATTGCTTGACCAAGAGTCCATTGCAGGAATAGGCAATATGTATGCTGATGAAGCCCTCTTCCACGCTAAAATTCACCCGATCAAAATAGCTGGATCTCTTACTCCTGCAGAAATCAGGAACCTGCATAAATCCATAAAACATGTGCTGAATAAAGGAATCCGAAATCTGGGAGCCAGTATACGCAATTACCGCCATCCCGATGGGAGGCAGGGGACAGCACACAGGGAATTCGCTGTAGCACACAGATTAGGACAGCCCTGCCCGATTTGCCAAACACTTATTGCACGCATTGTAGTGGGGCAGCGCGGTACTTACTACTGTCCTAAATGCCAGCCGCCGGCCAATTTTATAAAAAACTCCAAGAACTGTAAGGAGAAAAACAAATCATGAAAGCAAAGTGGTTAATGCTGGGCGGCGCAGCCCTCTTCATAATCAGCCTAGCAGTCCACTTTATAGTCAAGTTTTTTCTGCACGGCGATGAAGCAGTAGCTATTAGCCTGGCAATTTTTGTCAGCCCCATACTTATACTAGCCGGTATCGCCATCTATCTGATGGCCCGCTTTAAGAACAGGTCGCGGCCATAAAAGAATAAATGCAAGGAGGGGAGGCATGGCAGAATCAGCTGCACAAGCTCTGGCATTATTGCGCGACGGCAGTCATTTTCAATGGTATATTATCCCACTGTTACTGCTGGTGATGTATGTTTATGCTAACGCTGTTGAGCAGAGGAATTGGAGTCTGGTACTGGGAGGACTAGCCCTATGGTTCATGGACTGGTTCAATGAGATCTGGAATGGGCTTGTTTTCCATTTCACCCAGTATGCCCCTGTGTGGGGAACACCCGGTAACGGCAGTTCACTGGTAATCCTGATCGGCCTTAATATAGAAATATGTATGATGTTCTCCATTATGGGCATCGTAATGTGCAAGATGCTGCCCGCTGATAAAAACATGAAGATACTGGGTATTCCCAACCGTGTGGTTTACATAGTGATCAGCGCCATCCTGGCAGTCTGCATAGAATGCCTGCTCAATTGGGTAGGAGCACTGACATGGGAATACCCCTGGTGGAATCTGGGAACGCCCTGGCTTATCTGGCTGATCGGCTACGTGCCTTTCTTCACAGTTTCCTTCTGGGTATACGATATGAAATCGGTTAAAAATAAGCTTGTAACAGTGGGGACAATCTTTGCTGTGGACGCGATTGCCCTGATAGTTTTCATGGGCATTTTAAACTGGATTTAGTCAGACTATACACTGATAATTTAATTTGGCAGCCCTTAACGGCATCGGCAATAATGCCGTTAAGAGTAAATTTACCGTATTTGATGTCTGGGTCAGCCGAAAGTATGATTTTGCATCAGGCCAATGGGCCACCCAAGTTCGTTCAACGGGCTGTTAAAAATCAACCTCAACGCCGATTCGGCATCTCCATCCGGAATGCTATACTCTTCTTGTTAAGTAAGGAGCATTTGAGAATAGTGTTTAATATAAAACCCTTTTCCCTTGAGGAAACCAATACATTTGTTACTGAAAAGAAAATAACATTCGGCAGTAACGGAATCAAACTGAATGGCACGGTATATATCCCGGCAGGTGCAAGCAGCAAGAAGCGCGTCCCGGCAATGGTGATGTGTCATGGATATGGTAATAAGCAGACCGCCTTTGAAATCAGCGCCAGAGAGCTCGTCGCTAAAGGCGTGGCAACACTTACGTTCGATTTCCGCGGACACGGAGAAAGCGGAGGCTTGCTGGATGATAGTGTGGTAGACGATGTAATAGACGCCTGGGAATATCTGCAAAACCAACCGGAAGTAGACCGCAAGAGGATGGGCCTCGTGGGACACAGCATGGGAGCTTTTTCCGCCATACTGGCAGCGGGCAAGCTAAAAAATGCTATAGTGCTGGTTGCACTGGCCTGCCCCGGAGAAGTGACTAATGCAGTCGCCCGCAACCCCAGGCATTTTGCACGTCCGGGTCTTGTTTTTGTCGCTAAATCAATTTTTAAAATAGTCAACTATGTTCACAAGCTTAAGGTCAAAGTGGACTGGAGGAAGTTTATAGAGTTCTGGCCCAAAATGAAACCTTCCGAATCTTTAGTAGAACTCAAGAGCTGCAGTAAGCTTTTCGTATTTTGTTTAAAGGACCTGGCTTCGCCATATCAAAACTTTCTCCCGGCCTATGCCATGGCCAGCGAACCAAAGCAGGTCATGATTGCACAGGGCCACCACAATACTGCCATGGAAACAGGGTACGTACGTGAACAGTGGATAAAATGGGTCATCAATAAACTGCACGGCAATGCAGTCAAATAGGCTGATTTAACTTATAACGGTACCTCCTTATTTGAAAATAGAGGGCTTACGTCAGCCCTCTATTTTTTTATTACTTAAGTCTGTTATATAATGCCTCCATCTATCTCATCGGAATTGGCGGGCAACTGGAGGCTGCAAGTGAAACATACTAATAGTTCTAATTCAAACTTCACCTTTACAACGCAGATATACCAAACGGAAACGGCGAGTTTGATTTTCCGCGAATTGAAACTGCGTTACCCTCTAATAGCTGTTATCCCTTCTGATAACAAGCCTGAAAAACAGCAAATATTAAAGAGAACGGCTGGTCATGCGTGATAAGCATGGTCATGAAAGCCGCCAGGGGTGCAACAGTAGCGCTCGACCGCAGGACGGTGCGCTGTCCGGGAGGCAAAACGGGGGTTGGATTTGGAAATTCATATGCCCGAAACCTGAATTTAGTTTCTCCTTTTCTATCAACCGGCATACAGGGCAGGTTTGAGTGAGAAGCCTATGAGAAAACGCCGCAATTAGCCATGGCTATGCTTGAATTCATGCCAGCTATCGATTTACCTTGTAAATATTTGATCTTCAAACCGCTGCACGAGGTAGATATATATAAGGAGCACCCTGAATTGATAATCTTCCTGACGAATCCTGACCAGCTATCCGCTCTGGTCGTCTTGGCAAACTATAGTCGAAGCAATAATCATAGTGTGGCGATAACCGGGGGATCAGCCTGCATCTCAATATGCCTGTATCCTTTCAATGAAAGCAAAGCCGCCGAACCGCGTGCCGTTATCGTCCTTACCGATATAACGGTACGTCACTATTTGGAACCTGATATACTTTCCTTTACAGTGCCCTACAAGATGTATTTGCAGATGGAAGCCGACGCCACCGGCAGCTTTTTAACGAAACAGCCTTGGAAAGAGTTACAAAAAAGGATCTGCTAATTTCAGCGCAATTAATTGGCAAGGAGATAAAGACCGCCATGGGTATATTCGAACGATGGGCTAATTTGCTATTCCGCACCGCCACCGGCGATGCTAAGAGACGCTGGCTACTTACTCCGGTAGTCGCTTTTTTGTTTTTATGTTTCCTTACTATATTCCTTCTGACATCATTCGGCCTGGACAGTTGGCTTAATTTTCCCTCAATCAGATTCCTGCCATGGACATTAATAGCCGGCGTTATTTTATTGTTACCCGGCATAGTTCTGGGGGGATGGACCATGATATTATTCGCTAGGGCACAGGGTACCCCCGTGCCTATCAATCCTCCACAAAAGCTGCTCACAGGAAGTATATACGCTTTCAGCAGGAACCCCATGATGACCAGCATCTACCTTATTTTCTTTGCGGTAGGCCTACTGGCCGGTTCTCTTTCCCTGATGCTTATTTTCACACCTCTTTTCATACTTATTATGACTATTTATGTTATGAAGGTGGAGGAAAAGGAGCTTGAGATTCAGTTCGGTCAACAATATCTTGATTACAAGAAAAAAGTCGGGATGTATTTACCACGCATTCGTCCAGCTAAGTAATTTGATCATATACGGTCATGGATAACGGACATGTGCCCTTAAAAAAGATCAGCCTGCAGATAGCGGGAATGACATGTGCCGCCTGTGTTATGCATAGCGAAGAAGCGCTATCAGCATTGCCGGGCGTTACCAAAGCAGTTGTGAACCTAGCCACGGGCAAGGCCAGCGTCGAGTATGATCCGGCCAAGGTGAATTTGGACGATATGAGGAAAGCAATAGAAGATGCTGGTTATGAGGTTATGCTAGATAAAGTCCAGCTTAAAATAGGCGGCATGCGCTGCCAGACTTGTGCAGTTAATATAGAAACAGCCCTGAAGTCGTTCCCCGGCGTGAGTAAAACGATAGTCAATATTGCGTCGGGCAACGCAAGCGTGGAATACTCGCCGGAAATTACACCACTTAAAGATATCAAGAAAATGATCGGAGAACTGGGATACGACGTCACCGAAAAAGCACAGGGGCAGGAAGCGCTGGACAGTGAGAGGAAAGCCCGGCAACAAGAGATAAGACGGCAGCTTATTTACCTGATAATCGCCGGTTCATTGGGAACCATTGTAATGGTCGGTATGATGCAGCCTTACTGGATTTTTCCCTACATTATCCCAGAATGGCTAAATAATAAGGTGGTACTCTTTTTCCTGACTACTCCTGTAGTACTTGTCCCCGGCCGTCAGTTTTTCGTCAATAGTTTTAAAGGTCTACGTCATGGTGTAACGGACATGAATCTATTGTACGCCACCGGCATCGGGGCAGCTTACGGCATCGCTGTTATAAACACTTTCTGGCCTGAGGCTGGCTTCGGTGGCAAAGATGCCACGTTTTATGAAGCCGCGGCCCTGCTAACAGCATTTATAATACTTGGCCGTTATCTTGAAGCAGTCACGCGCGGCAGGACTTCGGAAGCTATCCGCAGGCTAATGAAGCTGCAGCCCCGAAAAGCCAATGTGATCCGTGACAATATCGAATTTGAGGTCCCGGCGGACGAGGTGCAGGTCAATGATCTCATCATCGTACGTCCCGGCGAATGGGTCCCCGTAGATGGCTCAATCATCGAGGGCTATTCATCGATAGACCAATCAATGATAACCGGCGAGAGCATCCCTGCAGAAAAGAAATCCGGGGATGAAGTCATTGGCGGCACTATAAATAAAACAGGGGCTTTCAAATTCCGGGCAACACGTGTAGGCAGAGATACCGCACTGTCTCAGATAATCACACTAGTAGAGGAAGCGCAAACGACCAGGGCACCCATACAGAGAGTAGCTGATAAAGTAGCAGGCAGGTTCATAATGGGAGTGCACATCATATCACTGGGAACATTTCTGTTCTGGTTCTTTATTGGGTTTTCTCTCTGGTTCACTCCCGAGAGCCGCATGATGCTGACCCCTTATAAACTGGATCTTGTCGGGGCATTTGGATTTGCATTGCTGGTCTCTGTTACAGTTCTGGTAATATCCTGTCCCTGCGCCCTCGGTCTGGCAACACCAATCGCTATCATGGCCGGAACAGGGAAAGGGGCAGAATACGGTATTCTGTTCAAAGGTGCCGATGCTATGGAAACAACCGCAAAAGTTCAGGCCGTTATCTTCGATAAAACCGGTACGCTGACCAAAGGGAAGCCCTCAGTTACAAATATCATTGCTTTGAACGGCGATGATAAAGAGGTGCTGCATTTGGCGGCAATAACGGAGAAAAACTCGGAGCATCCGCTGGGAGAAGCTATTGTCGCTGCAGCGCGTAAAAATGGTATCGAACCCGAGGATGCAGACGATTTTGATGGGTTGCCCGGCCTGGGTGTATTTGCCAGGTTGGGAGAAAAAAATATATTGATGGGCAACCGCAGACTTATGCAAGAGCAAGGAATATCTATTGATAAGCTTATTCCGAAAGCTGAAAAGCTTGAGCACGATGGCAAGACTACTATGTTTCTGGCCGTAAACAGCGAAGCACGTGGCATCGTAGCCGTGGCAGATACACTCAAGCATAGTTCAGCCAGAGCTGTGTCCGAACTTCATAATATGAATATCGAAGTAGCCATGATCTCAGGCGACAACCTACGTACGGCGGAAGCGATAGCACGTCAGGTCGGCATCTATCATGTGCTGGCCGAAGTACTGCCCGCAGATAAGGCTGCAGAAGTAAAAAAAATGCAGGCCATGGGAAAAATAGTGGCCATGGTAGGAGATGGCATCAATGATTCTCCCGCACTGGCTAAGGCGGATGTAGGAATCGCCATCGGATCTGGTGCCGATGTAGCCAAGGAAACGGGCAATGTAATAATCGTCAAAGATGACCTGATTGATGTAGTGGCCGGCATACAGATTGCACGGGCAACCCTGCATAAGATAAAGGAAAATCTGACATGGGCTTTCGGATATAACACCCTGGCTATACCTTTCGGCATGGGTGTGCTTTATCCTCTCACTGCACAGCTGGTCAGCCCGGAGCTGGCAGCTCTCCTAATGGCAATGAGCTCACTGTCCGTAACACTGAACACGCTACGCATGCGGGGCTTTGTTCCCGCAGTATGTAGCAGGGATGGAAAAAATAATTGTCTGCAGTAATTAAATTACAAAATAAACGGACCTTAGTATGAAGAATATCGGATTGGTCAGCGCAATTATTTACGCTGGTATTTCACTGATCATTGCCGGGCTTTTTATTATTGCTACACTGCCGGGACAATATACTATTGTTGAAAGATTGGGAGGGGCCGTCTGGGTGTTCCTGCTCTGCATTATAATACTTATGCCGGTAGTAATCCCGCTGGTCAGGGAAAAATTACATTAGTCTTACAAAACGATAATGAGTACTATAAGTAGCTGTTATGAAAAAGGAAATTTAGAATTACTATCAATTAACTTCTACTTTTACTCCGCTTATAATACTGATACACGCGGTTTATGGCAGTAGCAGCACGCTCAACCGTAGGGAAAGCAGCCAGCTCGCTGTCTATAAATATTCTAAACGTCTTCTCCGCCAGTCCATCGGTAGTAGATACAGTATTAGTATTTAAAACAATTAGATTCGGTTTCGAAGTGAGTTTGGACAGCTCCAATAATGTTTTTGTCTGAACCGCATGTTCAAGTTCAGGCGGGACAAGCGGCATCTGCTCCGGACTCATTTGAAATAAAATAATATCTGCTTCATTCCATCCAGCAACCACGTTGAAAGCCTGACAGGCCTTATCAAGCCCATCAAACGAATTGATGTCGAGCGGATTTTTAAAAATGCTGCCTATATCGGACGAATAGACTTCAATCAGTGCTCTCCTCAGGTCTTCGGGCAATAGGGGCATCTTCAGGCCGGCTCGGTAGCATTCATCCGCGGCCTGCACGCACAGTCCACCGCCCTGGCCAATTACTAAAGTACTCAGACTTTGCGGCGGTGGACATCGCTTCAACACTGTAACCACATCAAACATCTCTTTAATGCTGTACACACGGATGGCGTTGGCCTGCCTCAACAAAGAATCCCAAGTGAAATTGGATCCGGCTATTGCGCTGGTATGGGAAATAGCGGCCTGCGTTCCGCCTTCCGTATTGGCAGATTTAAATATAACGACCGGTTTTTTTTGCGATGCTCGTTTTAGCAAATGAAGCAGCCTGGGCCCATCGGATGTCCCCTCGATATAAGCCGTGATGATACTAGTATCGTTATCATCGGCCAGGTATTCGATCAGGTCACATTCGTTAATATCAGCCGCGTTACCGTAACTAACCGCCTTACTGAAATATATGCCACGCTGATTGGCCTCCCGTATACCCATCACGCACTGGCCTCCGCTCTGCGCCACGAAGCCCACATCCCCGGATTTATCTGAGAAATTAATCCCCATCGTCATATGCGAATCAGGGCAGTATACTCCCATGCAATTGGGACCGATAATGCGTATATTATATTTACGAGCAATGCGCATCATCTCATCCTGAAGCTCAGTCCCCGCTTTATCCTCGCTTTCTCCAAAACCGGATACAAAAAGGTGCATTATTTTAACGCCTTTCTGCCCGCATTCCTCTACCAGTTGCGGTATAAACCGGTTGGGTATGGCAACGGTGACAAACTCCACATCACCAGGTATTTCTTTTACGCTGGTATAAACTTTCATATCTCCAAGCATTCCACCTCTTTTACCTACGGCATATAAACTTCCACAATATCCGAATTCAACAATTGCCTTTAGAAAAAGGTTACCGGCATTATATCTGCCAACCTCGCCAGACGTAGCTCCGACAACAGCCATAGATTTCGGATAAAAAATTGGGGCAAATTCAGCCTGCAAATCGTGATGCCGGGGCATTCGAACCTCCTTACAAGTCTAAGTCAGTAATTTAAGAGCTTGCTGCAGCCGTTCCATGCTACACTGCTTGCCCAGTACTTCCATCGTCTGGAAAAGTGGTGGCGAAGCAGTCCTACCGGTGACAGCAACACGTAATATCCCAAAGAGAGGACCTGCTTTAAGGCCGACTTCTTCAGTCAGCGGCCTAACTGCTGCTTCCATCAGTTCGGCCTTCCAATCCTGCATGCTATCCAGTACAGCAATAGATTTTTGCAGCACAATCACAGCTTGACTTTTCTCAAGCTTACCCTGTAGAAGAGCAGCATCATATATCAGCTTGTCAGTGAAAAAGAAATCCACCAGTCCTGCTACTTCACCCAGCGTTTTGGCCCTTTCCTGCACCAGAGGGGTTATCTGTTTGAGATAAACCGGATCGATAGGTCTTCTAATCTCACGCGACAGGTCGCGTTCTACAAAGGGCAGGCACCTGACGGCAAACTCTTCAGGGGCCAGATTACGGATATAGACACCGTTCATCCACTCCAGTTTATTCATATTAAAGACTGCTGCAGTTTTGCTGACCCGCTCAATAGAAAAACTCTCAATGATCTGGCTACGGTCCATGATTTCAGTCTTATCGTCCAGCGACCAGCCCAACAACGTCAGGAAATTAATCATAGCCTCAGGAAGGTAGCCTTTGTCCCGGTATTCATTAATAGCCGTCGCACCATGCCTTTTGCTGAGCTTGGATTTGTCCGGCCCCAAAATCATCGGCAGGTGAGCAAACTGAGGCTCCTGCCATCCAAATGCACGATACAGCAGCAGATGTCTGGGCATGCTGGAAAGCCATTCTTCAGCGCGCATAACATGGGAAATATTCATGAAATGATCATCGACAATATTGGCCAGGTGATAGGTAGGATAACCATCTGATTTCAGTAATACGAAGTCATCTAATGTGCTGTTATCAAAAACTACCTCTCCACGGATAAGGTCAGTTACTGTAGTATGTCCCTCAAGCGGTGATTTAAATCGCACTACAGGTTTTATGCCAGTATCCAAGGCTGCTTCTATTTGCTCGTCTGTCAGTTTGCGGCAGCGCCTGTCATACCCCGGAGGCTGTTTGCGTGCAATCTGAGCCTGCCTCATTTGCTCAAGCCGCTCAGGAGTACAAAAACAACGGTATGCTTTTCCTTCGCTAATGAGCTGATCCGCATATTTACTATACATATCAATCCGCTGCGACTGAAAATGCGGCCCTTCGTCCCAGTCCATACCCAACCACTTCAAGCTATCCATAATTATCTCGACTGCTCCCTCCACCTTCCTGGCCTGATCTGTATCTTCGATACGTAATATGAAAACACCGCCTGTATGCCTTGCAAACAGCCAGTTAAATAAAGCCGTCCTGATATTTCCCAAATGGGGATATCCCGTAGGACTGGGAGCGAAACGTACTCTGACTTGGTCAGATTTATTATCCAATTCTGCCTCCTGCAAAAGAACCGTCAAGCATAACTTGCTTCACCGGGAGCTTCACCACGTATGTGTCCGCTATACGGTCATGCAGGCCCTGCTTATGGCTATCAAAAGCAATTAAAATAAAACCAATACCAAGCGTAGCAATACATAAAAAGGATCCCAGAAAACGAATAAAGGCAATTTTAAGATCAACGCTTGAGCTGTCAGTGCGAATTATTTTCATGCCCAGGCAAATCTTTCCTACAGTCTGTCCAGAAGAAGCCCAGCAGACTACATAATAAACCGTACTTCCAATGATGAAGACGAGCAATACTATTACCATTAACCAGATCATCCTTTGAGATACCTGCGCCTCCGAAGGTATTTCTTGCAAAGAAGACATTACTTGCGGAACATGAGGAAAAATCCAGAAAAACGATTGCGATACGACACAGTAAAGTATATAAAGACCAGCTAACAGGATCATTAGATCAATCAGGCCGGCAGCAAACCTGAGCCAAAATCCGGCGTATTCGAGAGCGTACTCCTTCCTCTTATCTTTCACACTGATTCCTTATTAGGTAGCCGCAGGACTAAATTAATAGCGGAAGGTTATCTGCTGCTTTCTAGAATACATCTATTGTAAAAAACAGGACCCTAGAATTGTAATTCTATTTCTCTTTGCCCTTGCTCTTGGTCAGAGTTTTGTACATTTCTTCATACTCTCTCAAGCTCTGCCGTAGCCGCTCAACAAGCTGCTCAGCCTGCCTAAGCTTGCTCTTAGTCTCTTCAATCTGAGTAGTGATATTGAACAGCAGCTCATTACGCCTGATGGCCGAATCAGCCTCAAATGCTGAAAAATCTTCCTGCGTAGGTTGAGCAGCTATCTGGTTATAGATGTCGTTCTGGCCGCTAAAATGATCCTTTTTTATTTGATCGAATCTATCCTGTGGCCTCATTTTCGCACTCTCTCCTTTGAGTAAAATTTATCACATCAGCATTATAAATAGCAAAACAATTTGTTCTCAGCATCTGCGTAATTTTTTAAATACGTCTTTCAGATCATCAGGTAATTCAAGACTAAATGAACGTGTCTGCCCGTTAGAGGGAAGCTTCAATTCCAAATAACTCGCATGCAAAAACTGACGGCTGAGCAGCTTTGATCTGACTCCGTATACACTATCACCAAAAACCGGATGGCCTATGGCAGCAAAATGTACTCTAATCTGATGAGTTCTGCCCGTCTTTAAATGCGCTTCAACCAGCGAATAGCCATTCAGGTACTCAATGACACGATAACCGGTCCTAGCCTCCCTGCCTTTGCTGACTATTGCCATCTTCTTACGGTTGGCTGGGTCTCGCCCTATAGGAGCATCGATAGCCCCATTTTCAGGCATTAGTTTCCCTTTAACCAATACCAGATAATGTTTCTTAACAGCCCTAGACTTAAATTCATTGATAAGAAAAATGCGCGCCCTTTCATTCCTGGCAATAACTATAAGGCCCGAAGTATCTTTATCCAGTCTGTGCACTATCCCAGGCCTCAATGAATTGCCAAATACAGCCAGATCAGGAAATCGATTAAATACCGCGTTGGCCAGCGTATGGCCCGGATGCCCTGGAGCAGGATAAACCGCCAGACCAGCTGGTTTATTAATTATCACAATATCAAGATCTTCGTAGATTACATCGAACGGTATATCCTCAGGCACCAGCACTATTGAATCAGGCGGCGAGACTGTCATTTCAACCAACTCTCCGCTGTGCAGCTTATAGGAAGGACGTTCTATGCGGCCGTTAACCATAACATTACCGTTTTCAATTAGCTTTTGTATTTGAGCCCGCGTTATATCTGTACATATGTCAGCCAGGTATTTATCAAGCCTCCCACTTTCAGCCCCTGCCTCAAATATCCTTTTTTGCGGACTCTGGTTTTGATTCATCCCTTATCCTCAATTTAACGAGGGCTATAACACCCAGAGAGATTGCTCCGATGGTAATAGCTGAATCGGCTACATTAAACGCCGGCCAGTAGACATCGCCCCACAATCTAACATAAATAAAGTCTGTTATATATCCGACCCTGATTCGGTCGATCAGGTTACCCACAGCCCCTGCAAAAATAAAGCTCAACGCTATCCCGCCCAAAAATCCAAGCTCACTGAAATAGCGAAAAAACATCAGCACCATTATTAGCCCAGCGATAGCCACCAAGCTGAGCAGAAATGCCTGGTTGGGGAAAAGCCCGAATGCTGAACCGGTATTCTGTATGTTTACTATGTTGAGTGGCCCCATAGCCGGTAATGAGCTACCAAGAGGTATGTTCGCAACGATCCACTGCTTGGTTAGCTGGTCCAAGGCAACGATAGCAGCTGCTATAAGCAGGAATATTAGCCCGTTCCACCATGTCAAACGGTTACCGGACATATACATTCTGTTAATACGAATACCTACACATATTATTTACCTAAGCTTGCTAAATATACACCATTATTAAATGCAAACTTTAGGTGATGTATTCTAGCTTATGATTATGGAAATCACAACACAAGCTGATCAAGCATTGAACGTACCTGCCTGATTGTGTCGACTGCCTGGCCTCTCCAATGGTTATTGGCAAATATAAAGGTTTTTTCAGCAACCTTGCTTATTTTATTTATCCGCGGCATCCATTCTTCCAACTCTTCACGTTTATAAGTATAATCGTATCTTTCCCAAGTATGCTCATGGTTCCACCACTTTGCTTCATTACGCCCATGAAAACGTATATAACCTATATTGCTGGTTATTTCGGCTACGGGAGGAAGCAGCCGAGGGAGACGAGGTTCATCAACGCAGCAGAAACCAATATTTTGAGCTTTCATCCAAGCAAGCGTCTCCTGATTAAGCCAACCGGCATTGCGGAATTCGATCACAATATTGAAACCATGCATTAAGTCATGGAAATTTTTCAGATATTCAAAATTGAACGACGCTGGGCCAAA
Source organism: Dehalococcoidia bacterium (assembly GCA_016927965.1). The sequence continues at coordinate 1,002 of JAFGLP010000196.1, read as the reverse complement.
ACTATTGGGAAACTGCGCCAGCACACACCCCAGCTTCTTTTGATCAACCAGCGGCTGCAGTGATTTACGAAAAGCCGTAAATATACCAGTATCCGGTTGCCTTTTATGTGTCATTTCCTGATGGGCTTTCACTGCAAAAAGAAATCCCTCACCGGTTCTGGCCGCCAGAGATTTAATAGTTGCGATATCCGGCAAAGTATAGTAAGTAAAATTCAGCTCAACGGAGTTGAATTCCTGTGCATAATAGCTGAACCAGTTTCTTCGCGGCAGGCGCTCCGGGTAATAGAATCCTGACCAGTCATCATAGCTGAAGCCGCTGGTTCCACAATAGAACATCTATTATATTCCTTACGGCAGCAAGCTGGTTGTTTCTTAATTACGCATAGGGAACTCTAATAAAACCTTATGCGTTCAAGAACAACACTTCAATACAACCCAGTATCTCCGTAAATAGCATCTTTATTACGCCGGATACCATTATAAGTATAAATATCACTATGAAGGGGAGCGCATCTTAAAAAAGTCATAACTCTAACATACCTATCCGCCACAGCTATTTATTTATAACGGTTATAATGCCCCAGACTATAAAAAAAGCACCAATCACGTATCGGGCAAAATCACCCCAGATAATAACCAGGATACCTGCAACTATTGCAATTGCGCCTATCGCTATTTTGCTGCTGGATATGCCGGAACCTGCCATTAAACACCTCCCATTGAGCACACTCCGAGTATATTTTTATTTTTTTATAACGTTTAGTATACCCCAGACGATCAGGAATATGCCGATTATATATTGAGCCAAATGCCAGAAAAATATAACCAGCACGCCTGCGACAATTGCGATTATACCCAGAGCAACATTATCCAGAGTAATAGAATTTTTTGACATGCAGGGAAATCCCTCCTTATATAGATATTTAGTTAGTTAGAAATGATATTTGTTTACTTGTTTACTGTCAAAGGTTATTAAATTGAACTGATTAAATTCAAATACCT
>JAFGLP010000007.1 GCA_016927965.1 Dehalococcoidia bacterium | reverse complement strand
TGGTACCCTGCCACGGGGATAATTGAAGTGTGATATATGCTGCCGTCTTTGAATACTGCAATATCGGTTGTACCACCGCCAATATCGGCCATAATTACTCCGATTTCCTTCTCTTCCGGGGTCAGTACGGATTCACCGCTGGCCAGTGGCTCCAGTACGAGGTCATCTATTTCTACCCCGATGCTGCGTACACATTTGACCAGGTTCTGTACTGATGCTGTAGATGCAGTAATGATGTGGGTCTCCACATCCAGCCTGAAGCCGTGCATCCCTACCGGGTTTTTAATTTTCTCCTGGGTGTCCAGGCTGTAACCCCTGGGAATCTGGTGAAGTATTTTCCTGTCGTCAGGGATATTGATGTTTTTAGCGGATGAGAGAACGCGTCCCAGGTCATCCTGCCTGACAAGCCTGTCAGTGCGGGGAATTGCCACAACTCCATGACTATTAACCGAACTGATATGCCTGCCAGTGACTCCGATGTATGCAGACTCGATTTTAACACCACTTGCCTGTTCAGCCCGTTTTACGGATTCTGAAACTGAATCCCTTGCTTCGTCTACATTTACTACCATTCCCTTATGTAATCCGTGAGACGGTACCTGACCGACCCCGAGAACCTGCAGCGCACCGCCGGAATCAAGTGTAGCAACGATAGTGCAGATTTTGGTTGTACCTACATCAATACCGGTGATTAATCTCTTTGTCATTTATCCATGCCTCCTTTGATTTTGTGATTCAATTGAATACCTTATTGATTAATTTATTGGCAGTCACCATTTACAAGAAGTATAGGATGGCGATAGCGATCATCAGGCTGACGAAAACGATGCCATCGAAAACCATGCCCCCGAATATTGCCAGAAGTCTTTTGTCGCCATTCAGGATGGTGCCGAATCTTTTCGCTCCTATCATTTTCTGTGCCTCCTGCTATTTATAATTTTTGCGCGATGCGGAGTTTGGCGCTCCGGCTACGCGGGTTATTGCGAATTTCAGTATCGTCCGGGATTAAGGGATGCTTATTGATTAATATGAACTGCGGCAGGTGATTGCAGCGGCATTCAGGTAAATTTCCCGGACAAATACATGATTTGGTTTCACGAAGCATAAAATTCTTTACGATGCGGTCTTCCAGAGAGTGATAACTGATAACTGCCAGTCTGCCACCCTTTGCCAGGCAATGCAGACTTTGTTCCAGCGCTGATGTCAGATGTTCCAATTCGCGATTTACCGCTATGCGTAATGCCTGGAATGTCTTTGTGGCTGGATGGATTTTTCCATGCTGTTCCCCAACGGTGTTAATGACTATGGATGCCAGTTCTGCAGTGTCATTAACGGGTCTGTTTAATACTATGTTTTTTGCAATTTTGTTGGCCAGTGGTTCCTCCCCGTAGATATATATTAGCTGGGCTAATTTTGATTCGGGTAGCTTATTAACTATATCTGCAGCAGTAAGCTGCTCATCCGGGTTAAATCTCATATCAAGTGGTCCGCTATGCTGGAAACTAAAACCGCGCTCAGCTGTGGCTAGTTGGAGAGAGGATAAGCCCAGATCAAATAATATGCCGTCCACTGGCAGGAAATTGGTTTCCCTGCAGATGTTCTCGAGATTATAGAAATTGTCGTTGATAATTACCGTGCTTTCGAAGTAGTCATATAAATTATGTTGGGCGATCCGTATGGCTTCCGGGTCGGAATCGATTCCCAGTAATTCACAGGAGGGGCCGTTTTTCGCAAGTATTGCCATGGCGTGTCCGCCGCCTCCCAGTGTGCAATCTACGTAGCGCTTGCCAGGCTGGATGTTTAATGATTCAACAGCCTCATTAACCATTACAGGCATGTGGACCATTTTAGTTAATGTAAGGCTCATTTTCGTTCCTCCAGTTTGTCCATAAGCTGGCGGGCTTCATCTGTCGATAGCTGTTCCTTATTCCAGGTGGAGGGGGTCCAGATTTCAAAGCAATTATTGATGCCGGCTATTACGGCAGTATCTGATATTCCACACTTTTCGCGTAGCGTTGAAGGCAACGCTATTCTGCCCTGGTTATCAATACTGACTTCGTTGGCATTGCTGTATATGAAGCGGTTCAACTTTCTGGTGTTGTCAGAAACAAGAAACCCGGTGGGAGCGGCGTTGGCAGTCATTTTGGCCCAATCCGCTTTGGTATAGGCGGTAATACAGTTGTCCGCAACCATGGTTAGTACCAATCCATCATCCATTTCCTTGCGGAACTTGGGTGGCAAGGGCAGACGTCCCTTGTTATCGACCTTATATTCATATTGACCAACAAACATAATGAAAAACCTGCTAAACTCCCACTTATGCCGGGACTGCCTCTTGCTCAACTTCAAATTCAAGGCTTTTTAATACACTCCAATCCAACTCAGCAAGACGCTGAATGTGAGAGCTGAGAGTATGCTCATAATTTAAAGAGTAATGAGCTATCCCGCTGGTGCAGTAATGCTCATTGACCATACCTTTATCTATTAGTTCCTTCATAAGTTCACGCAAGTGGTGGTGGGTGACATCGAGAACGTGGGCGATACAATCAAGGTTGAACTTTGTCTGAGGATGTCTTCCCCAGAATAGGAGCAGCTTTAAGCGTAAACCAGTTAGCTGGTTCTCTTTAAGAAAAGATATGAGCTCCTGATGGGCTATTTTTGTATAACTGCTAACCATTACCATCTTTGTATCTTTTCCCCTTTTTTACCACTTTTTACCACTATTCACCATTATGTGCGCTTTATCCCCCACTTGTCAATAGTTATTTAGGGAAAACGGTTAGCTCATTTAGCGAAATTTTTCTTAGAGAGAATCAGATAGTCGTAGATATACCACTATTGGTAGGGTTCAGGGCAAAGAAAATACTATATATAGTGGTATATGGCAAGCAATCGTAGCTGCAAAAAAAAATGAGTGCAGATATTTTGTGGTTTATAACGTGTATGGTAGAATTAACATCTCGTTTTGGTATTCAAGGTGAATTTAAGGATGCTACAGATAGATATACTTACTTTATTTACGGAGGCTTTTTCCGGCTATTTGCAGCATAGTATTATCGGCAGGGCAATTGAGCGGCAATTTGTGGATGTTAGATTGCATGATATCAGGTCTTTTACCCACGACAAACATGGCACTGCCGATGATTATCCGTACGGGGGTGGTGCGGGGATGATTATGAAGCCCGAGCCGGTGTTTGAAGCTGTTGAGTCGGTCAAATCATGTATTGATAAATCTGATTGCCAGATTATACTGCTGACGCCGCAAGGGAGGATATATACACAGGAAATTGCTGAAAAGATGGCCTCTCAGCAAAATATTATTTTGATCTGCGGCCATTATGAAGGTATGGATGAACGTGTTGCCGAGCATTGTGTAACAGATGAAATCAGCATTGGAGATTATTTGCTCAGCGGCGGTGAAACAGCGGCTATGGTAATTGTGGATTCTCTGGTAAGGTTGTTACCTGGCGCTATTGGTTCACAAACATCTTTGCATGAAGAATCACATGTTGGCAGCTTATTGGAATATCCCCAATATACCAGGCCTCCAGAGTTCAGGGGCTGGCAGGTGCCCGAGGTACTGCTGTCGGGCAACCATAAAGAGATAGCTTTGTGGCGTCGTCAGCAGAGTATATTGCGTACTGCGAAACGGCGCCCCGACCTTTTAAAGAAGGCATCTTTGACAGAAGCAGAATATAGAATGTTAAAATCTGCTGGTTTGCAGAACAATTAATATAATATAAGGAAAGGGACTACAATGGATATCACAGTATTAGGGAAAAATAAAGTTAGCGCGAAATTGCCGAAGTTGGCTCCAGGTGATAGCGTTAGGGTAAGCTTTAAAATTAAGGAAGCCAGCCGTGAACGCATTCAGACATTTCCAGGTTTGATCATTAAATTGGTAAAGAATGTTTCCGGAGGAAATGTCACTGTGCGTAGGGTAACCTCCGGCGTAGGGGTTGAGCATACCTTTCCACTGGCCTCTCCTTTACTTGAGAAAATTGAAGTTGTGCGGCATGGTAAAGTGCGCCGAAGCAAACTTTATTATATAAGGAGGCTCAGTACTAAAGAAGCCAGACTAAAGGAAAGGCGCGAACGTGTTGAAGAAGCAAAAGCCCCTGCCGAAGCTTCAGAGGCAACCGCTCCAACTGCTGTTGCAGAGATAGTTGAGAACAACGAGCCTTCCTCTACGGAAACTGAAATAAAATAGACTGAATGCAATATGCTGAGGTAGCCGTCAATTCCCCTGGCGGCCATCGTCATATTTTTACTTACAGTATCCCAGTTGCGCTGGATGTTAAGGTGGGGGCAGGTGTATATGTTCCCTTCGGTGCCAGGGTATTACCTGGTATTGTCACAAAGCTGACTGATATCTCCAATGTACCGGATGTACGTGAAATTAATGGACTGATTCACGGAATTCCGCGGATTTCCCCTGAACGTGTTCAGCTTGCTCTTTGGATATCCGATCATTATCTTGCGCCGGTTTTCAGTTCAATCGCATTAATGCTGCCCCCCGGCTTTGAGAGAAAGCAGGAGATTAAGACAAAGCGGTTGGCGGTATTGAGATTGAAACAGGCCCCGGGATTAATCGAGAGCTCGATTGCAGAGCTAAAAAGCAAACGGGCCTTTAAACAATCCGAAGTGCTGGAATACCTACAGGGCGTTGACCGTCCAATACCCGTTTCTCAAATTCAGCGTTTTCTCAAATGCAGCCGGAGTATTATCAGGGCTTTAATTGCAAAAGGCCTGCTGATTGAAGAGAGTGTCGATATTAACCGAAACCCGTTGGCAGGGCGGGAATATCCATTAGAATTCCCCTTTACGTTTACTAATGACCAGCAGGCTGCCTGGCAGATGATAAGTGGGTCAATTACAGCGGAATTAGGTAGTCGGCAGCCGGGTATGTTTCTGTTACATGGAGTTACGGGCAGCGGGAAAACAGAGGTCTACTTGCAGGCGCTGGCCCATGCAATCAAATTGGGTAAAAAAGGTATTTGTCTGGTACCTGAGATAGCCTTGACGCCGCAAATTATTGAACGTTTCATGGGGCGGTTTCCCGGTCGGGTGGCCCTGCTACATAGCCGATTATCTCCCGGTCAGCAGTATGATGTCTGGCATGGTATCAACCGCGAGGATTTTGATATTGTCATCGGGCCGCGAGGCGCCATATTTGCTCCTCAGCCTGATTTAGGGTTAATCATTGTGGACGAGGAACATGAATGGGCTTATAAGCAGTCGGATCAGATGCCAAGATACCATGCCCGGGATATTGCAGTGAAACTATCAACATTGACCGGTGCAACTCTGATTCTTGGCAGTGCAACTCCCTCTGTAGAAAGTTATTACAGAGCGGAAAAATCAGAATATCAGCTTGTCGAATTGCCAGAACGTATTACCCCTCTTGGACAGACACCTTTGCCGGAGGTGACTATCATTAACATGCGTAACGAGTATAAAGCAGGCAGCCGTGGTATATTCAGCCGTTTGCTGAGATCACACATTAAGTCTGCCATTGATAGCCATGAGCAGGTTGTTTTATTTATCAACAGGCGCGGGCTTGCTACATTTATTGAATGCATGAATTGTGGCTATATCCCCAAGTGCACAAGGTGTTCAGTGGCACTTACTTATCATGCTGCCAGTAAACGTCTTATTTGTCATCATTGCAGAAAGGTCTATCCTGTCCCAAAGAAGTGCCAGAATTGTTCCAGTGAAGATATTAAGTACTTTGGCATCGGGACCGAAACCGTCGAAGCTGAATGCAGGAAGCTGTTTCCCACTGCGAGGGTAACCCGTTTTGATAGTGATACGATGTCGAAAACAGGTGAATATGAAACCGCTGTTAAAAGCTTTCAAAAGCATGAATCAGATATATTGGTCGGCACTCAAATAATAGCAAAGGGTCTTAATTTCCCGAGTGTTTCGCTTGTTGGCATTGTTAATGCTGACGCAGGTCTTAATTTACCAGATTTCCGTTCGGGAGAAAGAACATTTCAACTTCTCTGCCAGGTAGCAGGCCGGGCTGGCCGCGGCACATTTACTGGAAAAGCTGTAATACAAACCTACAATCCTGAATATTATGCTATTAAGTTTGCCGGACAGCATGACTATGCTGGATTTTACAGGAGTGAGATAAAATATAGACGGAGTTTTGGATACCCTCCCTTCTGTAATATGATCAGACTAGTATACAGTCATACGAATGAAGAAAAGTGCAAAGCCGAGGCAAATAAAGTGTTCAAGATGATAAGAGCGAGAGTTGATGCCCAGGGCATGCCGGGAATAAAAATAATTGGTCCAACCTCTGCGTATATAGCAAGATTACGTGGCAAATACCAGATGCAAATAATATTATTAGGCAGACATCTACACGAAATATTAAATGAAATGTACTTATCCAGGGGTTGGTTTTTGGACGTTGACCCGCAAGGTATGCTTTAATATTTATTATGTCAGTGCTTGAAATAAAGATAAATCCAGATCCCGTTCTGAGAAAAAAGGCAAAGAAAATCACCAGCTTTGATGCCTCGGTTCAACGCCTTATAGATGATATGATTGAAACGATGGACAAATCCTCGGGTGTCGGGCTGGCTGCTAACCAGATAGGAGTACCTCTGAGGGTGGTGGTAATACGTATTCCTGATCAGGATGTTATAACGCTGGTCAATCCTGAGATAATTGAAAAGAACGGCGAGAGGCTTGTCATCGAAGGATGCCTCAGTGTACCAGGATATCAGGCCGAGATAAAAAGGGCTGAATCAGTCAGAATAAAAGCAAAGGACAGGCATGGCAAGCTATTCCGTAAAAAAGGAACGGGCTTGCTGTCACAGGCTTTTGAGCATGAGATTGATCACCTGAATGGTATTCTGTATATAGACTACCTGCAGGATACAGATAAACTGGTAAGAACAGATTCTGTGCTCTAATAACTTCAGGCAAATCGATGATTATCCGTTCCAGTCCATTTCAACTACGAATTTACCTGTCCAGTTTTCAAGTGCTACAGGATAGAAGCCTGGAGTATCCTTGATAACCTGGAATTCGATGTTTTCCATTTTACCCGGACCGAGGGTAATCTCACTCTGGCTGTCAGCGATCCCTTTTACCCTGAGAATAAGTGTGTGACTGCCTGTAAGCTCTCCCATGTTTGTCACGGAAGCTGTAATGATAACAGGCTGTCCCTGCCGGACGCGCTCGGGTCCCACAGAGAAGTTGGTAACTGTGAATGATGGTGGTGCCAGAGGTATGACAGTAAAGAATCCCCCGAGTCCATCGATATCAGCATAGTAATCACCTGGGGTATCCTTAATAACAGTAAAACTGGCTGTTTGGCTGGCCCCCGGAGGCAAGGTCAGGTCACTGATATTTTCAACAACGCCGCCGATTCTCAGAACTACGCTGTATTTGCCTGTCTGGACTCCATTATTTGAAACTATAATGCTTATATTAATCTGTTCCCCAACTTTTACGTTATTAGGGGTGATAGTCAGGTTACTGACTGAAAACTTCGGCATGCCCATCGATTGGTACCCACCTGGTATAGGCGGCTGCATGCCTGGCATTGCTCCGCTTTGCATACCCGGCGGCATTGGTGGTTGCATGGTGGGAGACATAGGCTGTTGCATGCTGGGAGGAGGCATATGGGGGATAGGAGGTTGTTGCCCCTGCATACCATAAGGCATTCCGGGTTGAGCTCCACCCTGTGACATCCCCGGTCCCATGCTTGGCTGCATCCCCGGCATCGGTTGTGGAGGATATTGCGGACCGCCGGGAGGAGTCTGTTGAGCTGAGGGAAACTGAGGGCCTCTCATACCCGGTTGTGGCATCCCTTGCTGAGGTGGCTGCGTACCGGGAGGCTGTGGAGGTTGAAACTGCTGGTGCATACCCTGCTGAGATGGGAACTGCGGTTGCTGCATTCCTGATTGTGGGGGGAATTGCTGCTGCATACCGGGCTGCATTCCACCAGGCTGCGAAGTTTGATATTGTTGTTGCATACCCGGTTGGCCTTGAAATTGCTGCTGCATGCCTGGCTGAGATGGGAACTGCTGCATACCGGGCATATCCTGAGGTTGTCCTGGCGGACCCTGTATGCCGAACATACTTTCAGGGGCATTTTGCATGCCGGGGCGCGGCATTCCAGGTCCTCCCTGCATCTGGGGTTCACGGGCACCGGCTTTGCCGGGCTTACTTAACTTACCCTGTTTCTTTCCCTGATCTGCTAAAGTGCCGGCCTTTTTCTTGGGGGGTTTCATCACTACTAATACTATGAGCATGATTATTACCACAGCTATTACGGCGAAGAATATCCAGAGATAGATGGGCAGTGAATCAAAAAACGAGCCGGAAGTTACCGTAAAAAAGCCCTGGAGATTCCCTACCTGGACATCGTTATTGCCGGTATCGGTGGCCTGTATCTGGAAGGAAACATCCTTGCTCTCGGCAGCTTCCAGAGACAATTGTTGAGGGGCGCCGGCAGCCTTTCCATTAACCATCAAAGATAAACTGTAGCTAATAGGCTCGGTGCTACTATTAGTCGCCCGGACTTTAATGGTTACCAAGTTTCCTTTAGTGACCTCGCTGGGGGAGATGAAAGGTACTCCTTTGGTAAGAGTCAATTCAGCGGGTATACCTGTGACGTTATCCTGAGGTAAAAGCAATCGAGCGGTCAATCCGCTCGTCACTGTCTGATCATCGAAAAATGTAGAATGGTCGTCAAATGAAAGCCCTCCGGCACTAGCAGCCATGGGCAATGACAATGTCATAAATATCGACAAGGCAATCGATAACGATATTAGTAACCTTCTCATTAATATTTAGCCTCCAAAATATTTACCGACGTAACCTTGGTAATACTCTACTCTAAAATTAAATCTAAATCAATACTAATTAATGCTAATTGCCGTTTTCAATCTGGCTTAACCTCTCATCGTCAATACCAAAGTAGTGGGCTATTTCGTGTTTGACTGTCCTGACAATTTCCTCTTTTAGTTCTCTGACCGAACTGCAATGTGCTTCCAGCGGCTTTTTAAATATGGTAATCCTATCGGGAAGGACCAGATTGTAGTTTTGCCCACGGTTTGTTCTTGGTATGCCCTCATATAACCCGAGAAGGCTGTTTTTGTTTCTGAGTCCCACGCTTTTTAGCTGCTCTCTGGTTGGCCAGTCTTCTATGAAAATATCTACGTTATCCAGGAGCTCTTTAAATTCATCGGGCATGTTGGAAATAACATCAAAGACGATTTTCTCAAATTTTTCATGTTCCATAGTGGTACATATACGGATAGTTAGTCTAGGTTTATAATATCAATTTTTAACATAATAAAACATCCGGCCGTTTGAAATTAATTGAATCCGTGTTGACGGGTGAACGTGCAAAAGCTAAAATTTCCATTATTATGAACGCTGCAAGTAAATACATTCCACAAGATATCGAGAAGAAATGGCAGGATAGATGGGCGAGTGACTGCCTGTACGAGGTCAAGGAAAACGATCCTAAGCCTAAATTCTACGCCCTGACCATGTTTCCCTATACGTCAGGCGATTTACACATAGGTCACTGGTATGCCCTAGCACCTTCCGATGTCTTTGCGAGATATAAAAGGATGCAGGGATACAATGTGTTGCATCCCGTTGGTTTTGATGCTTTCGGGCTTCCGGCAGAGAATAAGGCCATAGCGACAGGGATTAATCCTGCCGAATGGACGATGCAGAACGTGGAAAATATGAGGCGTCAGCTACGGACTATTGGTGCCATTTATGATTGGAGCCGTGAGGTAGTTACCTGCCTTCCTGAATACTACAAATGGACCGAGTGGTTTTTCCTTAAATTATATGAAGCCGGACTTGCTTACCGGGGGAATGGAGCTGTCAACTGGTGTCCTAAATGCCAGACGGTGCTGGCTAATGAGCAGGTGGTGGGAGATGGATTGTGCTGGCGCTGTGATAGCACAGTAGAGAAGAAACAGCTTGAGCAATGGTTTTTCAGCATCACCAAATATGCTGATGAACTGCTCGAGTTCAATAGTATAGACTGGCCGGAACGCATCCGCATCATGCAGGCCAACTGGATCGGTAAGAGCTATGGTGCGGATATATCTTTTGGGCTGGACCATCCAGGTGTTAAAGAGAAAGAGATCAGGGTTTTTACTACTAGGCCGGATACACTCTATGGCGTGACATTTTTCGTAATGGCGCCGGAGCATCCTCTGGTGCCGGCGCTGACGGCTCCAGAACGTAAAAAAGAGGTAGACGAATATATACGTAGTGCGCAACGGCAGACCGAATTTGAACGTACAGCCGCCGATGCCGAAAAAACCGGCGTTTTCCTGGGAAGCTATGTCATCAACAGGGTAAATGGTGAGAAGGTACCCATCTTTATTGCCGATTACGTTCTTCCTCAATATGGGACTGGCGCTGTAATGGGTGTTCCTGCCCACGATCAACGTGACTTCGATATGGCCAAGAAATATAATATCCCTATCAAATTAGTGGTTGCACCGGATGATTGGGATGGGAAGGACTTGCAGGCAGCCCACGTGGAAGGAGGGCGGATGGTGAACTCCGCCCAGTTCAACGGGCTTTCAATGGAAGAGATGAAGTCGGCCATCTGTGATTACCTGGCTGAAAAGGGTTGGGGAGGCAGAACCATTACCTACCGATTGAGGGACTGGCTTATCTCTCGCCAGAGGTATTGGGGCGCACCTATACCTATGGTATATTGTGACAAATGCGGCATAGTGCCTGTGCCTGAGAAGGAATTGCCGGTGTTGCTGCCGCCGAATGTTGAATTCAGGCCAACGGGCGAGTCGCCTCTCAAATACTGCGAGTCATGGGTAAACACTAACTGTCCCAAATGCGGAGGAAAGGCCAAGCGTGAGACGGACACGATGGATACCTTTATGTGCTCGTCGTGGTATTTTCTGCGCTATACAAGCCCGGGAAGCGATAAACACCCCTTTGATAAAGAGAAGCTGAAGTACTGGATGCCGGTAGACCTTTATACGGGTGGCGCCGAGCATGCGACCATGCATTTGCTGTACTCACGGTTCTTTATCAAGGCTATCCGTGATATGGGGTTGGTGAATTTTGATGAGCCTTTTAGCAGGCTTTTCAACCAGGGCATTATTGTTCAGCAGGGCGAAAAGATGAGCAAATCCAAGGGCAATGTGGTTACACCTGATGATTACGTCAGGGACACGGGCGCAGATGCAGTGAGAGTTTACCTGATGTTTGTCGGCCCCTGGGAACAGGGTGGTGACTGGAATGATAACGGGATTGTCGGTATGTCACGCTGGCTCAACAGGGTTTGGAACCTGGTGATTGCTGAATATGCTGAGAAAAAAATTGATGTTGAAGCTGAAAAGGAATGCTTGCGTGTAATGCACAAGACTATCAAGAAAGCAACCGAAGATATGGAGAGGTTCCGATTTAATACGATGCTGGCGGCATTGATGGAGTATTCCAATCTGCTGGGTAAAATTGTTGGGCTTGGCAGCGTCAGTAGAAAGACATGGGATGATGCAATCAAGAACATGTTAATCCTCATTGCGCCGTCTGCTCCTCATATGGCGGAAGAGTTGTGGGTCGATTCAGGACATCCATATAGCATACATAATCAAAGATGGCCGGAATGGGACAAAGAGTTGGCCAGCGATGAGGAGATTACCCTGGTCATCCAAGTAAACGGCAAGGTACGTGAAAAACTGGTTGTCCCGGTGGATATCGGTGAGGATGAAGCTAAAAAAATAGCTTTTGCCGATGACAAGATAAAGGGTTATTTAGCGGGCAAACAAATATTAAAAATCATCTATGTACCGGGCAAGCTGCTCAATATTGTTATCAAGTAATACTGTCCGGTATTATTTCGTTGATCTTAATTAGCGGGGTGCAATTATGCTGGAGTGTCTGATGACTGATGAACAAAGGACGCTGAGGGCAGAGGTTCGACGGTTTGTAGAATTTGTTCCCAGACAACTATTGCTGGACATGGATGCTGATAAAATCAGGTATCCCAAAGAGTATGTAAACGGGTTGGCCAATAACAAATTGCTGGGACTCAGGTTTTTGCCTCAGTATGGCGGAAGAGGCTTGAAGTGGACCGACGAAATTATTGCATTGGGGGAGATAGGTGTTCTCGGTATGTCGCTGGGATGCCTTTTTTCACTTGTGAGTATAGTGGGGGAAGCCCTTAACGTTTTGGGTACTGAGAGCCAGAAGAAAAAATATCTTGAGCCGTTATTGAAAGGTAAGATATTTTGCGCTGAGGCATTAACAGAACCCAGGGGAGGATCAGACTTTTTTGGCGCTACAACCACCGCCGTGCAGGAAGGTAATTACTTCGTTTTGAACGGACAAAAAAGGTTTGTAGTAGGAGCGGAAGGAGCGGATATTTTCCTGGTGTATGCCAGGACGGAAAGGGTGCCGGGTAAATCGATAAGCGCTTTTATCGTTGAACGGGATATGGGAGTCGAGGCCAAATATATTTACGGGTTGCTGGGTACGCGAGGCGGAGGCGCAGGAAGGCTGGTATTTAAAAATACCAGGGTGCCCAAGGAGAATCTTATCCTGGGATTAAACAGGGGCGCCGATGTATTTAACCAGATGATGATTCCAGAGCGGATGACATCGGCTGCTGGGGCTCTGGGGCTTGCCAAAGCCGCTCTTGAAATTGCGACCAGGTATACTGATAAACGCAAGGCCTTCGGACACAGGATACGCGAGTTTGAGGGTGTCAGCTTTAAAATAGCCGATAGCATAACCAAATTAGATGCAGCAGGTTCACTTGTGTATGGGGCGGCTGTTGCGGTCGATAATATGGGGAGTACTGGCTATACAAGAAGACTGGTATCGGAGGCAAAAAAATTCGGCACGGAGACTGCCTGGGAAGTGATTAATAACGCCATGCAGGTGGTAGGGGGAATCGGCTACACTAATGTATATCCGATTGAAAGAATGCTGAGAGATGCCAGGCTCTTAATAATCTGGACGGGTACCAGCGAGATAATGAACATGATAATTCAACATGAATATTACAGGGAGACTCTTATCTCGGTCAGGCAGGGACGGGATGTGGAGGATGACGCTATGGAAGCACGGGCTGCAGACGAAAAAATTTATGAGTGACAGTTATGAGCTACAGTGGATGAGCTAAATACGGATGCCGTACAGCGGGATATTTCTTCTCGGGTCACATCCATTCGAAAGCGTATGGAAGCTGCTGCTTCACGCAGCGGGAGAGATGTAGAGAAAATTAGACTGATTGCAGTTAGTAAAAATTTTTCCGCTGCTGCAATCCACGCTGCATATTGCTGCGGGTTAAAAGATTTCGGTGAAAACCGTGTACAGGAAGCGCAGAGTAAAACTCTGGAAATTGCAGATATAAGAAATGGCCTGACTTTACACTTAATCGGGCATTTGCAGACTAATAAAGTCAGAGATACCCTTAAGGTATTTGACATAATACATAGCGTGGATTCTATTCACCTAGCAAATGAAATCAGCAAGCGGGCAACGGGTAAAGTGCCGGTATTAATCGAAGTTAATGTTGCAAAAGAGGTAACCAAGTACGGGTTAAGCGCAGGAGATCTAATAAAAACGGTTGATGCCATAGGCAAGTTACCTGATTTAGAGATAAGTGGGCTAATGACTGTGGCCCCGTACGTAGAAGACCCTGAAGAAGTCAGGCCTGTTTTCCGGGAATTGAAAAATTTAAACGATTGCTTAGGTTTTAAACAATTGTCCATGGGAATGACCGATGATTTCGAGGTGGCTATCGAGGAAGGTGCCACTATGATCAGGGTGGGCAGGGCAATATTCGGCGAAAGGAGATATTAGATGAAAATTGCATTAATAGGTGGTGGTACCATGGGCGAGGCCATAATAAAAAGCTTGCTGAGGAAGAAGCTGGTTAATAAAAATGAGATTACTGCGTGCGATGTAGCGACGGACCGCCGCGAATACCTTAAGAAAAAATACGGACTAAACGTGACCGACAATAATATTGCAGGCGTGAAGAGGGCCGATGTTATCGTGTTGGCGATCAAACCGCATGAAATGGATCACGTGCTGGGTCAGCTTGTCGGGCAATTAAAAGCACAACTGGTTATTTCAATTGCTGCCGGTGTTACGCTGGAGTCACTTTGTTCGAAATTAAACTATAGCCAGGTAGTGAGGGCCATGCCTAATACCCCTGCCCAGGTAGGGAGAGGCATGACTGCCTGGATTGGTGCTAAAAAGATCACTAATGCCAACATGGACACAGCCCGCAGCATCATCAAATCGCTGGGCGAGGAACAGTATTTCACAGATGAGAAATATATAAATATGGCCACCGCTATAAGCGGCAGCGGCCCGGCCTATGTGTTCCTCATCATTGAATCGTTGATCGATGCCGGTGTGCATATTGGGTTGCCCAGGAACGTGGCACAGAAGCTGGTTATTGAGACCATCACTGGATCAGTTGAAGTTATGAAGAAAATGGACAGACACCCCGCTGAGCTAAGGAACATGGTAACATCACCTGGCGGAACGACCACCGAAGCGTTGTATAAATTGGAAATAGGCGGATTGAGGTCCCTGCTGATATCCGCAGTGGATGCTGCCTATACCAGGGCCAGGGAACTGGGAGGGAAATGAGTTCCGGCGATCTTAAGATAAATGTGGATCTGGACCTACTTATCAGGCGAGAGAAACCGGAGGATTTTTCTGAGATATATAATCTTGTTAAAGTTGCCTTTCAAACGGCCATGGTATAGGACGGTAAAGAGCAGGATTTTGTTCATGAGTTACGCAGTAGCGATAAATATATTCCGGAACTGGCCTTGGTAGCCGAAGAAAAAGGCAAATTAGTAGGGCATATTTTACTAACCCGGACTTTTATAGTAAATGAGAAAAAAGATATGAATCGTTATATCTGGCGCCGGTTTCCGTTGTATTAGCATTCCGGAACAGGGGGATAGGCTCTAAATTAATAAGAGATGGTTTCTGTTTGCCAAGGGAAATGGGATACAAATCCGTGCTTTTGGTCGGTGATCCTGCTTACTATCATCGGTTTGGTTTTGAATCTGCCATAGATTTTGGTATAAAACATACACACAATATTACTGACCAAAATGTCATTGCGTGTGAATTAGTTCAAAATGCACTGTTGAACATTACTGGAACCACAGAATACTTTTAAACAAGAAATGACTTATTATTGTGGTTTACGGCAATAAATGGCAGTACTTTTGGGAAAGATATGGTTAAGCCCGTTTTCTATCCACCTGGTGTATTTGTGGCCGTTGTAGATATCCCATACCAGGAATTTATAGTATTGAGACGGGAAAAAGGCCTTCTCGTTTTTCAGCCCGAAAATACCCTTTGACCACCAGTAAATTG
>JAFGLP010000036.1 GCA_016927965.1 Dehalococcoidia bacterium | reverse complement strand
TCTACAACAAATACCGGCCCGATACGGTGCCGGCCCTCTATTTTATCGATAAATACGGCGTAATCAAGATAAAGAAATTCGGTGAGATTGAAGACTGCGCCACGGCACTGGATTCCCTGCTGAGGATGTACTGAAGCAGCCTAACGGCTGCGCCCGTTCCCTTCAAACCAGGCCTTGATGCGTCCCTTCGTCAGCCTGCAGTATTCCGGTTCGATGTCATAGGCTACATACCTGCGCCCCGACTTTAAGGCAGCCAGGCAGGTGGTGCCGCTGCCGGCGAAGGGGTCCAGCACCACTTCTCCCGCAAAGGTGTAAAGCTGGACCAGCCTGTAAGGCAGCTCGACAGGGAAAGGGGCGGGATGGCCGACCGGACCCGCACGCTCGGCCGCAAAGCGCCAGACGCTTTTGGTATATTCCAGGAACTCCTCCCTGGCGATGGTGCTTTCCCTTTTTTCCGGGTTGGGACGGCTGAAAGACTGCTTGCAGAAGACAAGGATATATTCATGCACATCGCGCAGTACGGGGTTGCCCGCCTTCATAAATGTACCCCAGGCCGTGGATGGGCTGGCGCTGCTGCCTTTGTCCCAGAGTATCTCCCCCCGCATGAGGAAACCGGCCTCCCGCATGATCTCATTCAGATAGCTGTTCAGCGGTATATAGGGCTTGCGGCCAAGGTTGGCGACATTTATACACGCCCGGCCACCCGGCACCAGCACCCTGTACGTTTCAGCGAAAACACGCTTCAGCAGTCCCAGGTATTCTTCCATGGACAAATCGCTGTCGTAGTCTTTGCCGACGTTGTAAGGCGGAGAAGTGACCATCAGATGCACCGAGGAAGCGGGCAATTCCTTCATCTTCTCGCTTGTTTTGCAGAAGACCCTGTTGGTGTATCTGGCGGGTATGGGATTTTCCAGGTAGTCTATCTTCCCACCCGCATCCAAGCCGTCATAAAGCCTGCTGCCGTAGTATTTTGACGAGTCGTGGCTGATACGTCCGGGCGTGCCAAAGGAACTGGTGCTGGTATGAACATTTTTACGCGCAGATTTCTTCTCCATCGGTCAACACGTATTATAGACGATTGCTCAATGAAGCGCGAACCGGCGTTTATACCTGGTAATCCACGCCAGAATGTTAATTATTTGTCTGCCGACCGGGCTTTCTTAAGAAACTGCTCCCTGTGCACCATGGCGCCTATACAGCGCATGGCATTATCCGGGAAAAGATAGGATGGATTTCCGTCTGCTACATTCATAGCCGTCCCCTCTACCTGGGTCGACGGGTTACCCGCAGCCCAAAATATGGGTTTTTTGAAACGGTCACGTACCGCTGAAAGTGCTTTACGCAGGTTCTCATCTTTTAATTGCGCATATCCAATCAGCATGCAGAAATCTACTTCAGGCATGAGGTTCTCAAGGGCAGTGGAATATATGCTGGCTGCCTCGGCCAGGGAAATCCAAACCAGATCAACGGGGTTATTACGGTTGGCGGACGGCGGGACCCTGCCTTCCAGGAAAGTAACTATCCTCTTCTCAGCCTCGGCGGAGATACGTGGAACTTCCAAACCAAGCTTTTCACCGATATCGATACAGGCGATAGCACCCCCCCCGGCATCAACCACCATGCCCATCCGGTTGCCTGTAGGCACGACAGGGCAGCTAAAGGCAGCCCCCAGGTCCATTAAATCTTCCAGTCCAGTGGCTTCGATAATGCCTGTCTCCCTGCACATAGCTTGAAAAATCTCATGGCTTAAAGCCAGCGCGCCCGTGTGAGAAGCCGATGATTTTGCTCCCCGTTCGGAGCTCCCGCCTTTCCATACGATAATAGGCTTACGCAGACTGACCTTCCGGGCAACCTCCATAAAATTCCTGGCGTCCTTAATGCCTTCAACATAAGCAAGTATGACTCTGGTATCCGGATCATTACCCCAGTATTCAAACAGGTCCTGTATCTTAAGATCGCACTGATTGCCGATACTGACAACACCGCTGAAATGAAGGCCCCGTACAGTCCCAAACTCGACCATAACCTCTGCAGTCCAACCGCTCTGCCCGACCATGGCCACCCCCCCGGGAATGGATGGCACCCTAACATGGGGCACGATCGTATTCATCCGTCCCTTTGCGGTAAAGACGCCCATGCAATTTGGACCTATCAAACGGAGGCCTCCCGCATGCGCAGCCGCAACCATTTTGGCTTCCACTTCTTTGCCTTCCGTTCCTATCTCACCAAACCCTGCAGCATGCACGACGGCAAATTTAACATGTTTGCGGGCGCAGTCCTCAACGGCAGCCAACATCAGTTTGGCAGGTACGGTCAGAATGGCCAGGTCCACGTCACCTTCAATATCAGATACAGACGCATAGCACTTCAATCCCATGATCTCCTGCTCTTTGGGATTAACAGGATAGATAGCGCCCTCATACTTATCCATCAGCAGGGAATACAAGAACATACCGCCTGATTTCATTACATTGCCGGATGCCCCGACAAAGGCAATTGAGCGCGGCTCAAATAAATATTTTAAATCGGGTGTTGGCAGATTAGTCATCAGGTGCCTCCTTAAAGCAACAGAAAGAATATTATGCCCAAAACTCGATCTCCGTGTCAAAGCGGGGAAGTTGTGATATAGTACTAATAATCGCAACTCCTCTATCTATAGATCATACGGCCGCCAAAGAATTAAATGGAAGGAGTGGAACCAGTGGCATACGAGACGATTCTTTATAACGTGGAAAACGGCATCGGCAGGATCACATTAAACCGTCCGGAGGCGCTGAACGCTATCACGCCAACCATGCTCAAAGAGATATGGGACGCTGTGCTGGAAGCAGGTAAAGACAATAATGTAAAAGTCATCGTGCTGACAGGGCAGGGAAAGGCATTTACGGCAGGCGTGGACCTCAAGGCGCTGGGAGACCGCAAGCTGGAGAGGGGCAAGGTCGGCGATATCCTGGATATACCCGCCCGGGCACTCATCGAAGCTATCCTTTCGGTTCCCAAGGTGGTCATCGCTCTCATAAACGGATTTGCCTTCACCGGCGCGTTAGAGATTTTCCTGGCCTGTGACATGGTGATTGCAGCGGAGGACGTGAAAATGGGCGATACTCATGCCAAATGGGGCCTGAGGCCAACCTGGGGCATGAGCGCACGGCTACCGCGCCGGGTCGGTTTTATCAAGGCCAAGGAGCTTTCTTTCACGGCTGATGCCATAACCGGCAAAGAAGCCGAGCGTATCGGACTGATTAACCAGGCCGTGCCGGCGGATAAGCTGGAAGAGGCCCTGCAAACCATGGTTAAAAAGATTACGGCCAACAGTCCGCAATCAGTATCCGCCTACAAGCAGCTTTATAACAATAATGAAGATATGACCCTCGATGAAAGCCTGAAACTTGAGTTCGGCAGCGAGTTCAAGATAGACGATACCAAGGAGCGCCTCGGGGGTTTTAAAAAATAGTCCTTAATTACAGCAGTATACACATGCGCCGGTATCTTGACGTCCGGCATAAACAAATATAGACTGTCCGCAAGGCTGCATACGGGAGGTTGTCATGAAGGCTGGCAAGAAGCCTGTACGACCATGGATATGGGTACTGGTAGCTGTTATTATCCTGGTGGTTGTTATTCCCCTTGTTATATATACCCTCTCCGATATCGAAAAGAAGGAGCTGAACGATATTACCCGCGCCCAGTTGGGAGGCTCCTTCGCCCGGCTCGCTTCGGGTGTGACACATTACGAGCTTGAAGGGCCCGCTGACGGACAGGTTGTCGTGCTCGTCCACGGCTCAACCATCCCCATGTATATATGGGACAACCAGATCGATGAACTATCCGATGCAGGCTTCCGCGTGCTGCGCTACGACCTCTACGGCAAAGGTTTCTCGGACAGGCCGGAGGCCGAATACAGCCAGGAGTTTTACCGCAGGCAGCTGCTTGAACTGCTGGACCATCTGGATATGAGAAACCCGGTCGACCTGGTAGGGCTTTCCATAGGAGGGGGGCTGGTGGTTGACTTCACTGCCAACCATCCCGAGAGGGTAAGAAAGCTGGTACTGGCTTCACCTATGATCAATTCCATCAGGAACGATACAAACATCAAGCTGCTGAGGCCGCCGGTGTGGGGAGAGTTTATGATGCGGATGGTGGCTACCAACAGCATGGCTAAACGCGCGGCAGGGCTTACCGCAAAATCATCCGACACCGGCAAGTATATCAGTCTGTTCAGAGAGCAGACCTGCTACAAGGGGTTCGAGAGCGCTACGCTGGCCATGTTCCGCAGCGATGCCACAACCGACTACCGCCCCGATTACGAATCCGTCGGCAAGCAGGACAGGCAGGTCATGCTGATCTGGGGCACACTCGATGAAGACATCTCACCGGAAATGGTGCAGGCTATCAGAAATTCCATACTGGGTTTACGGTTCGAACAGCTTGAGGGGATAGGACACAATCCCGAGGTAGATGCGGCGGATAAATTCAACAGCCTTGTTATAGGTTTTCTGCAATAGTCAAAACAATAAGGAGGTATTCAATGCCTGAGAAAAAGTTCAAGTATCTCAGCAAGGAGTGGGCGGACGAGGTGACGAAAAGGTGTAAAAAAGAGCTTACACCAGAAAAGATGAAGAACATCACATCATCCATGCTGACCATCAACACAAAATGCCCCGGCGGCAAGACCAAAGCTATTTACTATAAGCTCAAGGACGGTGTGGTCGAAACAGTTTCCATCGTGGAAGGTGCTTTGCCCAAGGCCGAATTCTCCATAACCGCCGATTACGATATTTTCGCCAAAATCTCCCGGGCAGAGCTCAAAGCAAGGGCGGCGCTGATGTCCGGCAAGATGATGTTGAAAGGCAATCTGGTTAAAGCCCTCACTCTATCTCCGACGGTCGACCGTCTCAACGAGGTCATCGCCAGGATACCAACCGACTATTAATTTATAAGGGAGGAACGAGATGCCAACCAAGAAACCGGCTAAAGACGATCCCTATTTCATAGATTTCCCCAAGAGAATCAAGTCCATTCAAAAGGAGATGGCAGCACAGGGTATCGACGTTTATCTCGGTTCACGCCTGCGGACGCTTTCATGGACGCTGGACGCCTTCTGCCCCTGGAGGTCATTCATCGTTATTCCACCGACAGGATTGCCGACAGCCGTTACTTTCGTGATAGATGCGGCCCGCGTGGCCGATGAGTCGTGGCTGGACCAGGACCAGGTGATCGGCTACGGGCCGATGGGAGGTCAGGACCAGGTAGCACTGTTATCCATGCTGATAAAACCTTATTTAAAAGGCGGCAAGGGCGTCATCGGCATGGAAACCGGAATGGGTAACTATCTGCCCGAAGGACATCTCACACTGTTCGAGTTCGTCATGCTTAAAGCCGCCATGCCCAAGGCTGCTTTTAAGAATGCTCACGATATAGTTGATAAGCTGTCACTGATAAAAGACCAGGGTACCATCAACCGCTTCCGTGAGGCTTCCCGCATCGTGGATATCGGTCATAAGGCAGTCTATGACGCTGTTAAAAACGGCGGCTACAAGACCATGACCGAAACGGAGATAGCAGGGCTGGCCGCCTATGCCATGAGAAAAGCCGGCAGTGAGTGGGAATGGTCTTTCACGGGAGGCAACGAGATCGCCTCCGGCTACAGGACGGGTCTGGCGGCCGGAGCATGCACTCCGGCGACGCGCCGTAAACTGAAGGCAGGGGAACCCCTGATGGTAGACCTGCATGCCATGTTCAAGCTGGGGTTGGGCGACCATTCTCACAACTACTTTTTGGGAAAGGCGACCAGAAGGCAGCTCTGGCACGCAAAAAATTTCGTAGACCTTATGCATAGATGCCTGAAAACCTACCGGGCAGGCATCTCCCCGACTAAACTGGCCGATGAGATGCTCAATTTTGCCGAGGAGCGGGGCTTCCAGGACTACATGGTGCCGGGCTTCGAGCACGGCATCGGCATGATGGGTGACGAATGGAGGATCGGTTTGAACGAAGGGCCTTTCGAGTACTGGACCGACCCTGAACACGTCTATAAAAAGAACGAGATGATTATCTGCGCTGTGCAGTACGCCTGCCCCGAGGAGAATATCGGCTTCCGCTATGAAAACCCCATCCTGATCATGGAAAAGGGGTGCGAGTTCATGTCCAAGTTCCCGCTGAGCATAGACGTGGTATAGGCAACAGGCGGTGTTGCCCTGTGTACACAGGGCAACACCGCCTGTATATGACACTACTTAAACTCGCTGCGGGAAATTGAAACCAGTATCAGCGCCACGATACCCAGTATAAAGCAGCAAAAGAAAGCGGCGATTGAGCCTGCCAGCGCCAATCCCCATAGCTTCCTTTGCACGGAAAAAATACCGCCGATAACTGAAAGTATAGCCAGCAGCGTAAACGGCACAGCCAGGCCGAACAACAGCGTTGGCACCCATTGCGGCACATCGCTGGCAAGTGTAACGATGCCGCCCGCCAGCACAAGCCAGAAGCATACAAACAGCATGCCCACACCAGCAACCATGTCCAATATCCCAGCTGTTAGAGGACGCCAGGGTCTTTCCATGCCTTTACCTCCTTCCTTTACGATTTTTCTCTTTTACTATTATATTCCTATGGCTACAGAATTACTTCTTTTTACGAAACGGGGACAATAGCTCCTCGTCCTTGCGCAGTTCGACTATCCTGTCCCTCAGGAGCGCCGCCTTTTCGAACTCCAGGCTCTTGGCAGCTTTCTTCATCCGTGATTCAAGGTCTTTTATCAGACGGGCTACCTCCTCGGGAGGCACGTGAGACGTACTATATTTGGCCTTCTGTTCCGCCACCACCATCGTTACACGTTCAGTAATATCCTTAATGGCTTTCTTGATGCCCTGCGGAGTTATGTCATGCTGCTTATTGAAATCTTCCTGTATTTTACGCCGGCGGTAGGTCTCCTCGATGGCATTCTTCATGGAATCGGTAAGCTTGTCTGCATACAGCATTACATGCCCGTCGATATGCCTGGCCGCCCTGCCCATAGTCTGTATCAGGGCATCTTTCGATCGCAGATATCCTTCCTTATCGGCGTCCAGTATGGCTACCAGGCTTACTTCAGGCAGGTCAAGCCCCTCCCTCAGCAAGTTGATGCCCACCACCACGTCATATACACCCAGCCGCAGGTCACGCAATATCTCCACCCTTTCCAGCGTATCAACTTCCGAATGTAAATAATGCGTTTTAACGGCCATCTCACGCAGGTAGTCAGCCAGCTCCTCAGCCATTTTCTTGGTGAGAGTTGTGACCAGGCAGCGTTCTCCCTTTTCAACCCTGAGCTTGATCTCGTGGATAAGATCATCTATCTGTCCACTGGTTGGCTTTACCTCAATAGTCGGTTCAAGCAGACCGGTCGGCCTGACCAACTGTTCAACGATTTGCTTGCTGTTCTT
>JAFGLP010000035.1 GCA_016927965.1 Dehalococcoidia bacterium | reverse complement strand
GCCATCCAGATTACTCCCGGATGCCGGGTTAGAGCATAAGTTCCCGTGGTTACCAGTTTGTTGCCTGTTCCCTTCTCTAAGTAGGTACTGCGAAACGGTATTTCTATAGCCAGAGAATAAATTAACAGTGGGAATGACACTAGTAGCAGGCAAATGCCTAAAGGTAATAATATAAATGGTAGATCAAGCTTGGAAGGGCTAACACAAACGGTCACAGTGGCATAGATTAGCAGACATATTGCAAGCGCTCCAATTATTCGTCTGAGTACCGGCAAATTTTTCAGGCTTAGCCAGTCAAGTGGATAAGCTAATAGATATCCAGCAGCACCTATGAGGATAGAGAGCATGTCATAAATTATAAGCTCGAGGTGGGACTCAAGCAAGCTATTTTCTCTTAAATGGAATATAAAACATAATCAAGATAGGGTACTGAATCGTAAATTTACTATTAGTCACTTTCATATCCAGATTGGTAATTGCTAATGATTAAAATGATTAAGAGGAAACAAATACTGCTAATGCTCCCGTGATAAACGCTCTATCAATTGTATAAGCCGTACATCGATAATTGTGCATTAAATAAGAGCCTGTTAAAATAACTGTCAATAATCATCTATAATAGTCTATCTGTGCCTATATGCTGACAGCATTATACCATCTTTTCAAAGGGTTCATATGAAGAAAGATAAACCGGATAAAAAGATCGAACGGATATTTTTTACGTTTACCGAGGCTCAGGAATTCTTGGATGTCAGCCACCAGACCATATATAAACTCATGGAAGCGGGATTGCCTTCACACAAGATCGGCAAGAAACGGGTTTTCCTAAAGGAAGACATGATTAAATGGATAAAAGATCACTAACCATATCCACCTGATATTATCGTCATAACTTATAGGGTATTAGAATATTATCATTATGAAGAGACCATCCGTGACTGTGCTAATAGTTATCGCAGCTATTATCGTTGCCATAGGGATATTTTTTGCTCTGACCTATCCCCGATATCACAGCGCAATGGAAGCTGCGAAGTATCGGCTGACGGCAGGTAGTCAGATTCTGGAAACAGGACAAGGTATACTCGAATACACGGTTTCAGGCTCTGGAACACCTGTATTGCTGATACATGGTGCAGGAGGAGGCTATGACCAGGGCTTATGGTCTGGAAAAGTCTTCCTGAGCGACAGCTATCAGACCATCGCAGTCTCGCGTTTCGGTTACCTCCGTACGCCTATCCAGGAAAACGCTTCAATCAAAGGACAGGCTGCGCTGTACACAGCTCTCCTGGACCACCTGAACATCAAGAAGGTTACCGTAATCGGCATTTCAGCCGGAGGACCGTCTGCGATGCAATTTGTCAATGACTACCCGGAACGGACTTCGAAATTGATTCTATTGTCCGCAGTAAGCATGGGAAGAGCGCCCGGCGATCAGAATACCTTCATCACCGGCGTCATCCATACTATCCAGCAATCAGACTACGCCTACTGGCTAATGGCCAGCTATATGCAGTCAACTTTTCTGGAATTTCTTGGTGTCCCAAATGATGTGTACAAAAGCTTTAGTCCCAAGCAAAAGCTGCTGGCTCAGGAAATGCTGGACATAATGCACCCCATTAGTCTAAGGTATCGAGGCACGATCAACGATGGCAAAATGGTTGATCGTTATGGTATCTCAACTGAGAGCATAGTTACGCCCACGCTCATTTTGCACGCCAGGGACGATGCATTGGTCAGCTATAGCCACGCCGAGAACTCTCATCGCCAGATTGCACAGTCAAAATTAATCATTTTCGATACTGGCGGCCATGCTATGCTTTCACAGATGGATAGGGTCAAGGATAACATTAGGCTGTTCATGGTAGACACACTCGGTCCGAATTGAGTAGAGTGCGTGGGACAATAAAATCGATACGTTGAACGCTCTGCATTTCGTTAAGATACGATTGACCATAACAACCTTACAATGTTATCCTTATTATCCTTCATGACTGCAAAATAGCAGGGCATCTGCTGCACTTCGAGATCAGGCAAATGAATAACGAGCCACAGCAACAGGAATTGAGGCTAGTTTTAAATATCCCAAATGCGATAACCGCAATAAGGATTGTCTTGTCGCCGGTAATCGCTCTACTCCTATGCCAGGGAGAATTCCTGGCAGCGGGAATTGTAATCATTATAGCCGTGTCAACTGACGGACTGGACGGATTTCTGGCTCGCAGGCTCGGGCAATCAAGTCCGGGCGGGGTACTCTTCGACCTGGTTGCCGATCAAATACTTTTCATCCCGAATCTGATTCTGGCAATATCTATAGGTCTGTTTGCAAGAACGGACCATCTGATGCCGTGGAACCCCTACCCATTTGCAATAGTAGTGATAGGTGCAAGTGTTACAATGCTCGCGGCTATTTTCACCTACATATGGAAGCGCCGCAGCAAAATATTTGACTTCCCTAGCCCCACCATGACGGTCAAGGCTATACACTGGTTTTGGCTAACGCCAGCATTGATAGCGGTTTTCGGTATAGGGCCTGACCTGCTGCTTGCACTCCTGATGTACCTTGCAATTATTTATACTCTGGTCGCTTCCTGCTTATATCTTAAGAAAGGCTACTACATATTTACTATCTGAACTTATGCCTTTCTTTGCAGGGGTAATATCTTCCGGCAGCCATAGCAAATCAGTGATAATTTGACATCAAAGCCAGGTAATAATTGTAATGGCGGTATGCCCGGACATAACGAATATATTCTGAAATGCCACGTATGATAAGATTTAAATCAACTCAAGCGTGGCGGTGTTGCCGGCAAGTCGCCAATTTTGCTTGACCGGGATACAGCCTGTCTGAATAGGGAGTTGACAGTGATGATAGCATGGATCAACCTGGCTGTGCTGATCGTATCAGCCCTGCTCTTCCTGTACTTCTATGTAAGAAGTGTAGGGCCGGCTGCCCTGGAAAAGAAAATAGGTGAAATAGCCTACGCTAAGTGCAAACGGTACAGGCTAATAGCCTCCGGATTTGAGTTAATAGCTCTGTTCAATTACGTAATATACTTCTTTTACCCTTTACCCATTTCTCTACCGCTTACTTTTCCCTGGGAATACTGGATATCAGTCCTCATCGCACTTGTTATCGGAATTCCGGGCGGGTATTTCATGATCAAAGGGTTGAAAGACGCAGGTGAAGAATCCCTTACCCCTAAGAAGGAACATACGCTCTATGGAGGCATCTACAAGAAGATCAGGCATCCGCAGGCCGCAGGCGAAGTTACTTTATGGTGGGTCGCCGCGTTTATGCTGAACTCCCCGTTTCTGGCTGTAATCTCCTTGCTCTGGCTGCCTGTCTTCTACATATTTTGCCGGGCAGAGGAGAAAGACCTGCTCATTCGCTATGGCGATGCCTATATAGATTACATGAAAAACACAGGCTTTGTTCTGCCCAGGCGAAATATAAATCTTTAATATTGTTACCTCTTGGCGCAATCCCATATTCAATTATTGTAAATACTTCAGGGAGGTAGATTTTTATAGCTGCTTCCTGCCACAGGTATGTTTTGACACACTCAGCAGGTTTACCATATAGTATTTCCACATGTCAGAGAAGAAACGAACTGCGCCTTATATAATCACAATCAGCCGCCAAATAGGAAGCGGCGGGGCCTATATTGGAAAACAATTGGCCAGCAAGCTTGGCATATCATACGTCGATCGTGAAATCGTGAGTCGGGCGGCACAACAACTTAATATATCAGAGGATAGCTTGATATCCCGTGATGAGAGAGTCACCCCATTATGGCGATCTGTGCTGGAACAATCTGTATTCGGCAGCCCCTATACATATGTCCCTCCTCCCCTAAATATACCTGATGATAAAGAACTGTACCGGGCTGAGTCTGACATTATCATGGATATCGCAAAGCACGGTTCAGCAGTCATAATAGGCCGGGGCGCTTACCATGTTTTACGCAGCCATCCCAGGCGTTTGAGCATCTTTTTACATGCAGATGTTGCCTTCCGCGAGCAACGTATCCAGGAACTGTATCATCTGTCATTGCCCGAAGCGCAGAAGAGGATACAGTCCACGGATAACTCAAGGGCCAGTTATCTTCGTTTAATTACCGGAGAAGACTGGACAGACGCCAGACAATACAACATTTCTCTCGATACCGGCATATTGGGATTTGAACTGGTTGAGGATGTTGTCGCAGCAGCTGCACACGCGCGTTTTGATTAGTGGCTCTAAAGCATAAACACCCTGTACAAGCATGCCTGCCTGCGGCACGTTACTGGATAACCGCTATTAGCAAAATCAGTATAACAAGTTTGAATATTAGGGGAAGAGTTTCATATCTTCAAACAGCCAAACTACTATATCCAGATATCAGCTATCTGCAACATTATTGCATCACAAAACGTTCATCCAGATTTAATTCTCCTTCTGCCGCTCCCCATGACGCTACCCAGCGGAGATGCAGGCTGTGACGATCTGAGGTATACAAGAATAATACATCCAGTATAATGAGGTTTAGGGCATGTGGTTATGGATTAGCAGACAACCAGGTATCTAACTGCTCAAGTTGCTTTAAAGTATAATTTAACACATGGATTGAATGCGTGGCCGGTTATTCAAAAGGCCGATTAAATAGCTATCCTAAAGGAAGTGAATATGGCTGATAATCAGGGAAGTAGTTGGGATCATATTAAATTAAATCTTTCCAGGATTCCATGGAGAGATTTCCTGCTATGCATGTTTGCTCCCCTGCTCATTCTTGAGATTAGCTCCGTAGCTGGAGCCCCGCTGATAGGAGTTTATATATCCCTGGCATGGCTTATTCTGGTTACTATCATATCTTGTATTACAAGACATACCATCAGTATGTTTGCCCTGATTACTTTTATTATGATAGTCACTCAAACCATTGCTGGATTTTTGTCGCCGCATAATTCGTTTTTTAGTCTTATCCCCTCTCTCGATAACACCATACTAGGTCTTATTTTCATCGGCTCAATGCTTATGCCAAGGCCATTTGTCATGTCTCTTGTAGGGAAAGAAACCATCGAACGTACACAGGAAAAATTTGGAAAGAGCAAGTATTTCTTCAAGGCATGGTTCGATATTAACATAGTATGGGGTTTATTTTATGTTATCCAGGGAATATTAATAAGCTATATCATGATTCTGCATTTGGATACAGGCAAGATACTGGATTTCCTGTTCGGTTGGCCTGCGGTTCTTGTGCTGCTTTATTTCAGTGTTTCCTATCCAGGGTGGTACTGGGCCAAAAACTGGGAAAAGATGAAAGTTGAAATCGAAGCGGCACAGCAATATGAGATCCATAAAGCACCTCTCTAAGCACTCACCCCAGAATTATTTAGAACTCCGACCGATTCGGCCTATGCACGTATTATTAGTATCCTTAAGCTATCAGCAGGCATATTTGTATGTGACGAGCCAACAATGCTATAAAGTCGGCTTGAAACGTGAGCGAGATAATAATTTAGGGGCCTGGTTGACCAGCATGCCGCTGAACATGGTTACGGAACGCTGCCTGATCCTGCGCTGAGGAACCTCCCCGGTTGCCATCTGCACCAGTTCAAGCAAGTGATAGATCTGCCGTGTTCCCGGATAAAGCAGGGAACCGGAACCAAGCATCTGCAGGCAGCCCGCGCAATAAACACATAGTATATCCGCGCCTGTCTTTTTGGCCTCGTGCAGCCGTTTCAGAGTGGAGCGCGTGAGGTCGATGGTGTTGTAGCAGCTTTCAATACTGAACCCGGCGCCAATGCCGCAACATACCATCCTGTCCCGGCTGCGCGGCATTTCAATCACCTCAACACCGATATGCTGGAGTATCTTGCGCGGCAACTCAATGTAATCCGGCTCCAGGAACTTGGAGTAACAGGAATCCTGCAAAGTTGCACGCAGGTTGAGCTTACGTTCGATTTTAATGCGGCCGCTTTCAAGCTCCTCCCAGAGGTAGCTTACCAGCGGTTTAAATTTGGCATCGAACTTCATGCCCAGGCGCTCGGGCATTACCTTAGAAAAAAGGAAGGTGCCGGCAGTACACATCATAAGGATGTTCTTGGCTCCCATCTCTGCAAAGCGGGCCTGCATGCGCCTGCCCTGGGCTTCTGCCAGGTCATAACAACCAGTGCGGAAGTAAGTTTCCCCACAGCACCAGGAAGGGCCGCCGCGGATGGGTATTTTGGGAAGGAGGGATGTATCGGTAAGATAGGGCACGGTGCAGACATTGCAGCCCGGGTAGATGAATTCCTCACAGGGTGAGGTGTCGTCCCAGCTGGACAGTCTGGCCTTTTCATCAGGGGGCAGGCGGTGCGTGACATAGTTGCGGAAGTTCTTCTGCTCGAGCGGCTGAAAGTAGCGTGCCCGCTCCAGCAAACCACGGCTCCGGTAAACTTCCCACCAGTGATTGACTATGGTCTCGCAGGGATTGGCCTGATTCGGACAGTACGTATCGCAGTTGAAACAGCCCGTGCAGGCCTGTGATACGTGCCGACTTATCTCTCCTCTGTTAATTTTTAACTTCTCCTGTTTGGCAACCGTTAGCGGAAGATTGAGCTCCGGACAGCGCGACAGGCATTCCCCGCACAACATGCAATTGTCCACATTACCAAACTGGTATTTTCCCGTCTCTATCACGGCTTAACCTCCTTCTTACATAAATAGTCAGCCTGAAGGCAAAGTGAAGCATGCTTAGAACCGCAGGATTCTGAAAGACAGGGCTGCTATATATGGAGCTGAAAAATTTAACCATGCGTGCCGGTTCCAGGCTGATATCATCCGATGACAGGTCATGGTCAAACTGATGGATATCTATATGGAATCTCTGGCGGGCACTGCCATGGAAAAGCATGCGTAAGATATTGGCCGAGATGATAGCTATAATCTGAAAAGCCCGCTGGCGCGTGCGGTGCAGCGTCTTTCCACCCCGGGCCAGATCAACCAGCTCAACGAGATGGTACAGTTCCAATCTGCTGCCATAAAGCTCCTTCACTACAGAAAAGACAAAATAGCATGCCGAGCAGTATACCACCAGGCAGTCTGCGCCCGACTGCTCGGCTTCCTTCAGCCGCCTGGAACCATGTTCGATCAGGTCCAGCAGGCTGAATTTGCCGGCGGCGGCACCAAACCCGCAGCAGAGCGCATCACGGCGGTTATGAGGCATTTCCACTATCCCGGCCCCGCAGGCTGATACGATATCCCTGGCCGCCTGCCATAGTGGCTCACCTTCACTTTTGGAGAAACAGTTATCATGTATGGCAACACGTAGTTTTATGGGTGAGGTCAGCGGTAAACCACCTGAACGCATTTGCAGAAGCAGCCAGTGTTCGAGAGTGATAACATCGGCTTTTACATTTATGCCGAACCGCTCAGGTAATATGCGGGTCAGCATGGCGTGTTCTGCTGCCATCATTGTCACGACGCGTTGGGGCTGCAAATCCTCAAGGATTTTCTTTACCCTGAGACCGGCCTTCTCTACAACATCCAGCAACCCGAGCTGGTAGATATGCCCGCCGCTGCACCAGAGACGCTCGTCGCCATAAACAGTGAGTTCTCTGAGAATCGAGGTTTCAGCCAGGTAAGGTGAAAAGGAACTGAAGCAACCGGTCAGCAAGATATCTTTACCCTGCTTGCCATCCGTCCTTCTCCATGCTCTAATCTGTGCTTTCTCATCGGCGGGCAGCAGCGGGTATAACTGGTTCCATATCGATGACTTATCACCCGGTAGTACCATGCGGGCAATGGCCGGCAGGCCCTGCCGCAGATAGCGTTCATGCCATCGCAACAGGATCAGCTCGTAGGGGTGGCAGCTATTAGGGCAGTATAAATTGCAGGAAAAGCAAGTAGTGCATTTGTCCACCACACGACTGTCCAGCGAGCGGTTGAGCCGGTCCTTTTCAGCCCGCGCCTGCTCCTGACTATAATTAAGAACGGGACAACTGGATAAGCAAGTACCACACAGCTGGCAGCAACCGGCATCGACAAAATCCTTATTGACCACCTGAACCTCGGAGGAAATTATAGCTTAAACCTGGTAACGCAAGCACATATCGCATCTTACACGAGGCCTTTATGATATCCTGTTGTATGTAAGGAAGATTATAAATATTCACCGTGTCTGATACATCGTGCATATAAGAACGGTTATTTGAACCATTTCTTCCTTTAGGACGGGTTTCAGAAATAATGCGTAAGTTGATCTTAGTTAATCCCGTTAATCCTATAGCTACTAACTAACATAAATTATACGAGATGGAAAGAAAATGATTTGCCCATTACTTCAATTGGGTTCTTTCGCATCAGCGGAATCATTGGATGATGATTGCATGGAATGCAAGGAAAACCATTGCACATGGTGGGATAAAGAATGCGGACAGTGCATATTGAGATCAATCGCTGACCGGCTTTAATCCACCAACTCCCTACACCTTACATTAGCAAGCCTGCGTCCGGTGGCAAACGGCTCCATAACTTGCCCCGGACGCAACCACCATATTAATCCTCCTGTGTGGTGTGGCTGGACATGAAATATATTCTTTCCTTGCATGTTTGAGACCACTCCTACCTGTGCAGGATGTGCAACCAGCAACCCCCTGATTCAATTACTTCGGTTATTTACTCAGGAAGTCCGTCGCTTCCTCATCGCCAAACCAGCGTCACAAACGTGTCCATTGATCGTGCCCCCTGTCT
>JAFGLP010000195.1 GCA_016927965.1 Dehalococcoidia bacterium | reverse complement strand
GCGGAGAGGGTGGGATTCGAACCCACGGTAGCACAAAGCTACACGCGCTCTCCAGGCGCGCCTGTTAGACCACTCCAGCACCTCTCCGTGACAAAAATAACTAATATGGCGGAGAGGGTGGGATTCGAACCCACGAGGCTCTCGCCCACCGCTTTTCGAGAGCGGCACCATAAGCCACTCGGTCACCTCTCCGCTGTTAGCTAATTATAGCATCCGGCTATCTGTCTATAAACCCGGTTGCCATCAGTTTTTTACATCTGGCAAATTCTATATTCAATTAATTGGATTGGTATCTGCCTGATGATATAATTTTCATTCATTAGTCTGTAAAGTGTATAAATATACACGAAATTGTAGAAAAAGAAAATAAATGCTTTACCGTTACAAATAATTCAGGCTTATTTTTTGGAGGTGGCAAATGTATGACAGGATAGTCGTTCCGTTGGATGGTTCCCCTTTAGCTGAATGTGTGGTACCACATATTGAAGCTTTGGCGAAATCGCCGGAATGTGAGGTTCAATTAGTAACCGTTGTTGAGCCTGTAGATATTCCTACAAAAGGAAAAATTGCTTTAAGTGACGAGGATCTGCAGCAGATATATAAAGATCAGGAAAAAGACGCACATACGTATTTGAATCAGATTATAGACAGGCTGAGTAAGTCAGATATACAAACCCGTCCGTTGATATTGCGCGGGAAACCGGCTGAAACATTAGTAGAGTATATTTATAATAACAGCATTGATCTATTAATAATGGCCACACACGGGCGTTCAGGCATTACCAAACTGTTCTGGGGCAGTATAGCTGAAAAGGTAATTCGTGCGGTTAATATTCCTGTATTGCTGGTTAAAGCAGATCCATGCAGAGGTCAACAGGAATAATAACAGCTTAGGTAAGTTTTCCGGTAGCATAGCTTCAGGTGATGGCTGTCGATTAAAGGCTGCCAACAAGCTAGGGAAAATAGATATCGGCTATAGAATTTATATGGGTATTCAAATGTAATATACAGTCAATTTGCAAACTAAAAATTAAAATTGATATACTGTCAACCAGTTGCGATTTTGTATCTGAAGTTTATCCGGAAGTGGTATTAGGTCTTTCTTGGCTTCTGTGCCCCTGTAGCTCAGGGGATAGAGCACCGGCCTCCGGAGCCGGGTGCGAGGGTTCAAGTCCCTCCAGGGGCGCGTCGGATCCTTGATTTTGATTAACAAGAAGAGTGTATGAAACAGGATAATACTATCGAAATCCGATGGCATGGCCGTGGTGGTCAAGGTGCTGTTACTTCTGCTGAGCTTACAGCACTTGCTGCAATTCATGAAGGTAAATTAGCGCAGGCTTTTCCAAGCTTCGGGCCGGAAAGGCGTGGTGCACCTGTGCTGGCCTTTAACAGGATAAGTACAGGTGGTGCCATCAGGGTTCGTTCTGGTGTTACGAAGCCGGATATTGTGGTGGTACTCGATCCGGGATTGGTTACACTCATTAATGTAACAGAGGGTTTGATGCCGGGCGGAACACTAATAGTTAACAGTACCAAGTCTATTGAGGAATTACAGAAAGAATTCAGTGGTGATTGGAAGTTTGGTGTTGTGGATGCTTCGTCAATTGCCCGTGAGTTGCTGAAGGTGAACATTGTTAATACGACCATGCTGGGAGCTTTAATTAAGGTTACGGGCGTTATTAAACTTGAATCGTTGGAGGAGCCGCTGAAAGAAAGGTTTGGTGCACGTGCTAAATCAAACTATGATGCTTGTGTTAAAGCTTATGACCATATTGTGTTAAGTGAGATAACGACTTCAGGTCCCAAAAATGAAAAATCTTTCAAGGCCGATAAAGCGTTAAGTTGGAAAGAATTGAAGGTTGGCAGTGTAGTAACGGAACCAGGAAATTCCAAGCTATTCTGTACAGGTAATTGGAAATCGCAGCATCCTGAATGGGATGATTCGAAATGCATAAAATGTGGTATCTGCTCGCTCTTTTGTCCGGAAGGCTGTGTAAGCCAGGATAAAGAAGGAAAATTTAGGGCTGATATGTATTATTGCAAGGGTTGCGGAATATGTGCTCATGAGTGCTGGACTCAGGCAATAAAGATGGTGGACGGAGCATAGTGATGGCATCAAAACTCATCGGTATTGAATCGTCCCTAGCTATTGCAGAAGCCGTGCAACTGGCCAATACGGATGTTGTTGCCGCTTATCCTATTACTCCTCAGACACATATTGTTGAGAGCATAGCTGAAAAGGTAGCTAACGGACATTTAGATGCTGAATATATTCCGGTTGAATCTGAGCATTCTGCAATGAGTGCCTGTCTTGGATCCAGTGCTGTAGGCGCCAGGACTTTTACAGCGACGGCCAGTCAGGGCCTGATATTGATGCATGAGGTGTTAGTGGTAGCAGCGACACTAAGATTGCCTATTGTGATGGCGGTAGTCAACAGGTCGTTGTCAGGGCCGCTCAGTATATGGGGGGATCACTCAGATGCTATGGTTATCAGAGACGCGGGCTGGATACAGATTTTCGTGGAAAATGGGCAGCAAGCTTTTGATCAGACCCTTTGCTCATTTCGTATAGCAGAACATGCTGATGTTCTATTGCCGACGTTAATAAATGTTGACGGCTTCCATGTCTCACATGTTATAGAGCCGATTGATATATTAGATCAGCAATCAGTTGATGGTTTTTTGCCGCCTTGTAAGTATCCCCATCCGTTAGATCCGGATATACCCGTCACCATGGGTTGTTTTGCCATGCCTAATCTATATACAGAATGTAGAAAAGCTGTCGATAACGCTTTAAGAGAAGCAAGAAACGTGGTTGTGGATACGTGGAAAAGATACGGTGATTTAACGGGCAGGTATTATAACCCTGTTGAGAAGTACAAAACTGAAGGTGCAGAAACGGTATTGGTTACCCTCGGCAGTTTTAGTGAAAATGCCATGATGGCTATTGATAAGTTACATGAGCAAGGTAAAAAAATCGGGCTTGTCAGGCCACGGCTTTGGAGGCCTTTCCCGTATCAGGATATCATAGATACTTTCTCTGAAGTGAAGAATGTTATTGTATTGGATCGTGCTATGTCAATGGGAGGGCCGGGGCCTGTCTGTTCTGAAATAAAGGCTGCACTTTATCACTTGGATAAAAAACCTAGTATTGTTAGTGTAATAGGGGGTCTGGGGGGGCGCGATATTTCCCCCAGTGACTTTGTGTCCCTTATCGAATTGGGTTTAGAAAAAGCTCAAACGGGTCAGACGCAGGATACTATTTTGTTTGGAGTAAGAGAATAGTGGAAACGCTATCAATATATGCCCCTAAGCTGGTAACTACAAAGAATTACTTTGCGTCGGGTCATCGTGCCTGTTCAGGATGTGGTGAAGCGTTGGCGGTGCGCTTTGTATGTAAAGCTCTGGGGCGTAATACGATTATCTCAATGGCTACTGGATGTATGGAGATTGTGTCCTCTCCGTTGCCAGAAACTGCTTGGGAAGTACCCTGGATACACACTTTGTTTGAAAATGCTTCGGCTGTAGCATCTGGAATTGAATCTGGATTGAAATCTATGAAACGGAAATATGGTGATAGCAGGGATGCCAAAGTAGTAGCTATGGGAGGAGATGGGAGTACGGCGGACATAGGATTGCAGGCATTGTCTGGTGCTATGGAGCGGGGGCACGATTTTATTTACGTATGTTATGATAACGAAGCTTATATGAATACCGGTATCCAGAGATCTAGTTCGACCCCTTATGGCGCTTCGACTACGACGGCACCCTCAGGTAAAGTCAGTATCGGACAGCATACACAGAAGAAAAACATGGCTGCGATAGCTGCCGCACATAATATACCCTATGTAGCCACTACGACCTCTAGTCACCCGTTTGACATAATGGCAAAGATTGAAAAGGCTAAAAAGATTAAGGGGCCTTCTTATATACATATATTATCGGTTTGTCCTACGGGCTGGCGTTCACCATCCAATAAGACAATAACTGTGGGCAGACTGGCAGTAGAAACTGGATTTTTCCCCGTATATGAGATAGAGAATGGCAAGTATACATTAAATTTTGATTATCCTAAACTTAGGCCGGTTGAGGATTATTTAAAGACTCAGGGTAGATTCCGTCATCTTACTAAGGAAAACATAGCAGAAATCCAGGAGCATGTGCTGGCTGAATATAATAAGATCAAACAGCTTGCAGGGAAAAAGATCAGATGAAAGACCAGGTAGCAGCTATAATCCGTAAATACGGCAGTGACAAGAGCCAGTTGGTTTCTATACTGCAGGATATACAGTCTGAATATAATTATTTGCCGCGCACTGCACTGGAGAAAGTTAGTAAAAAAATGAACATTCCCTTGAGCAAGGTCTATGCCATGGCCACCTTTTTCCGTGCTTTCAGTTTGAAAGAAAGGGGAAAACATCTGGTCAATGTATGCCTAGGTACTGCATGCCATGTGCGTGGCGGTGAGTTAATATTGGAGACTTTAGAAAGGCAGCTTGATGTAAAGACAGGCGGGACTACGAAGGACCTGAATTTCACACTGGAGAGCGTTAATTGCATGGGGTGCTGTGCCACCGGTCCGGTGGTAAAGATAGATGATGAATATTTCGGGCATATGACCAATGATAAAGTTGAGTCGATGCTTAATAAATACAGAAAATGAAGAATTATCGGAATGGCAACTAAATTAAAATCTTCTAAAGCGCTTGAAGCTCTACATAATAAATTAGTAAAGGCATTGGATATAGATAAGCCTAGGGTTTCCGTATGCAATGGCACAGCATGCCGTCCTTATGGAAGCAACCCAGTTGTCGAAGCTTTTAAGGCGGAGATTGAGAAAAGGGGAATAGGGGATCAGGTGGATTTTAAGATCACGGGATGCCATGGATTTTGTGAAAGAGGGCCTATTGCCATTATCGAACCCGGGAACATTTTTTATCAGAAGATTAAACCGGAAGATGTGCCTGAGATTATTAAAAAGACTGTTCTAAATAAGCAGGTCATAGGCAGATTGCTGTTTAAGGACAGTGAAACAAAGGAAGATATCAAAGCACAAAATGATCTTCCTTTTTATAAAAATCAAAGCCGTATTATTATAGGTAATAATATCCGTATTGATCCTACAAAGATCGAAGATTATATTGCTATAGGCGGATATGCGGCACTAGCAAAAGCTCTTTTTGACTATCAGCCTGACCAGATTATTGAAATAGTAAAGAAATCAGGTTTGAGAGGGCGTGGGGGTGGTGGTTTTCCTACCGGCATAAAGTGGGAAAGCTGCCGCAAAGCTCAGGGCGATATCAAGTACGTTATCGTCAATGCAGATGAGGGCGACCCAGGTGCTTATGCTAATGAAGGATTGCTATCCGGGAATCCTCATAGCGTCCTAGAGGGGCTAATTATAGGTGCGTTTGCCATTGGATCTCAGCAAGGTTATATTTATGTACGTAACGAATACCCGTTGGCTTTGAAAAATATTACTATCGCCATGAAGCAAGCGGAAAATTTGGGTTTGCTGGGGAAAAATATTCTCGGGTCTGGATTTGATTTTCAGGTGAGAATCAACAGGGGAGGTGGTGCTTTCATATGCGGTGAATCTACAGCTTTGATGGCGTCACTTGAAGGTAGGGTAGGGGAACCTCGTGCCAAGTATACTCATACTGTTGAGAAAGGACTGTGGGACAGGCCTAGTGATCTCAATAACGTGGAAACATGGGCCAATATCCCTCAAATAATTAATAATGGTCCTGACTGGTTTAGCAATATAGGCGAGGCAAGCAACACTGGCACCAAGATATTCTCCCTGACTGGTAAGGTTAATAACACCGGTCTGGTTGAAGTCCCAATGGGCATTAAATTGCGGGAAATCATTTTTGACATTGGCGGCGGTATCAGAGGTGGAAAGAAATTTAAAGCAGTACAGACGGGTGGCCCTTCTGGCGGTTGCTTGCCTGACAGCATGCTGGATTTGCCGGTTGATTTTGATGAACTGACAAAAGTAGGTTCAATGATGGGGTCTGGCGGCATGATTGTAATGGATGAAGACAACTGTATGGTTGATATTGCCAAGTATTACCTGTCATTCCTTGAAGAAGAATCCTGCGGAAAATGTGTTCCCTGCCGTGAAGGCATTAAGAGAATGCGGCAGATATTAAATAAAATCACATCTGGTAAAGGGCAGGAAAGTGATTTGACGATCCTGGAAGAGACCTGCAACTGCTTGAAGGACAGTGCGCTGTGCCAGTTGGGCGGTTCTGCGCCAAATCCGGTTTTAACCACATTAAAGTATTTCCGCCAAGAATATGAGGAACATATACAGCAAAAGAAATGCCGTGCTGGTGTATGCAAGGATCTCATTACATTTTCAATTATCGAGGATAAATGCCCGGGATGCGGTTTATGCGTTAAAGCATGTCCCTCCGAGGCAATCACGTCGAGAGGGAAAAAGCAACCTGTAATATTGGATCAGTCTAAATGCATCAAATGCCGTACATGTTACGATGTATGCAAGATGGGAGCTATTAAGATTGAGTGAAACAGTTACTCTCACTATAAATGGAAATAAGTACACTGCAGAAAAAGGGCAGTATATTCTGCAGGTCGCTAGGGAACATGGCATCAAAATTCCCTCATTGTGCCATCTTGATGGGGTTGAACCTTATGGAGCTTGCAGGCTATGTATAGTGGAAGTAACCAAGGGTGCAAGGACACGCATTGTTACTTCGTGCCTTTATCCTGTGGAAGAAGGGCTCATTATCCAGACTGATACTCCCAGGATACATCAGAACCGCAAAATGTTGCTTGATTTGCTCTATGCCAGGTGCTCTGAAAATAAGGTCATAAAAGAACTGGCAGCGGAATATGGTCTTGATAAACCGTCCTACGATGAAGAATACTGGACTAAGGAAGACTGCATTGTCTGCGGCCTTTGCTGCAGGGTATGTGAGCAGGTAGTGGGCGTTAGCGCTATTAGCCTGGTCAATCGTGGGGTTTCCAGGGAGCCAGCTGCGCCGTTTCTTGAGGTTGCGGATAATTGCATTGGTTGCGGCTCATGTTTTTATGCGTGTCCGACTAACGCTATCAAGATGGAAGATAAAAATGGATATCGGTATATCTATAATTGGAATGTTAAATACAGGCTGCAGAAGTGTGAAAAATGTGGTATTGAGTGGGCCCCTGTCAAGCAGCTTGAATATATTCGGAAAAAGTTAAATCTGCCCAAGGGATTTTTCGATATCTGTCCGAATTGCCGGGGATAGTAACAGCCTCATTTTTTACGCTTCTTGACGCGGTTCTGCGTGTAATCTATACTCTTCATCCACGGGGTGTAGCGCAGGGGCTAGCGCGCATGGTTTGGGACCATGAGGTCGGTGGTTCAAATCCACTCACCCCGACCATAGATACAAAATCTGGACGCTTGACGTCATGGTTTTGGAAAAAGCAAAAGATAAAGTGCGTATAAGGAAAACCCCATGGTTTCCAGGGTGGGACCGCGAAATGAATAGATGACTACATCTGTCGAATCGAACTATATTATAGACGCATCACTGAAATCTCTGGTTCACGGATTCATCCTTATTCAGCAAAAGGGATGGTCAAGTCCTAATACTATTTAGTAGTACCAAGGCATATTAGCTTGGTTTTTTTGATATGGTGATAAAGCCGTTTGGTCTTACGATGTACGAATACTGGATGAGTGGTATATCAGAGAATTCCTTGGGTAACTCAGTTTTGAAATAGGTCTTTGGGATAAATCTGGCAATGAGTCTGAATCATCGTTGCGGAAAGCCTCTAAACGAACGATACATCATTATTTCTGGTACTTCGTACTTTCTTCCATTGGACCGTGAGGGATATCTACTGTATAGCTTTTTCTCAAAGGTTAAGGTAGCTAAAACTAATGCCAAGGTTATTTAACCCTATAGTGCCGAGCATGTGAAGAAAATGGACGATTATCTAGTTGACACACGATAAGATTATTGACAAAGCAATCCTATCTGTGCTAGCTTAATCACCCAAGGTATAGTATACAGAAACATACAAGCTCCGAGCTAAAATACCTTAATCTTCATGATATGGTATTGGGCCGGTGGGCATAAGCCCCGAGGGTATCACTAGAAATGGTGGTGCCTCCCGTGTTTGGGAAGGAGAAATAATGTGGTCTGTCATCAAGAAGCGCTTATTATTAAAGCGTTTTCTTTTTTTGTTTTCTCAATCCTGACAATAGCAGTTTTTCAGCGTATCAGATTTCTAACCAGAAATAGTTTGCTATTTCTTCTAAATGAACAGCGTCCTACATTTTTATATATTTATATAAATAGAGGAACAATATGAAGAATATTATGCTTTCAATCAATGCCATAGCAATAGCAGTATTGCTAATCACAATCGGTGTATTAGGCTGCACATCTAAATCCCAAGAGGCTCAGTCGATAATGGTATACAGCGGTGCAGGGATGAGGAAACCTATGGACGAAATAGGTGTAGTTTTCCAGCAGAAATACGGCACACAGGTTACGTACAACTACGCCGGGTCAAATGCCCTATTAAGCCAGATGGAACTTACCAAAGAGGGCGATGCTTATATGCCCGGCGAAACTATGTATATTGAGATTGCCAAGGAAAAGGGACTTACGGATTACCAACAACTTGTCTGCTACCACATACCAATTATAACTGTGCCAAAGGGAAATCCAGCCAATATAACCTGTCTGGAAGATTTAGCCAAGCCGGGTATAAAATTGATTTTTGGAGACCCAGAGGTTGCAGCCACTGGTAAAACTGCTAAGGGAATACTTGAGAAAAATGGCCTTTATAAAGCAGCGTGGGAAAATGTTATTGCCACTCTACCTACCATGAATGAAGTTATGGTGCAAATAGCCCTGGGCCAGGCTGATGCATCCATAAACTGGTGGGATACAGTAAAAGCTGTTGAAGACATCGAAGTTGTAGAGATATCCAAAGAGCAGAACTCTATAGAGATAATACCAATCGGGGTAACTACCTTTTCTAAACACCCGGAGACCGCCAGGAAATTTGTAGATTTCTGTGCTTCCAGCGAGGGTAAGGCTATATTCGAAAAATGTGGCTTTATTGCTTACCCTAACCCAGAATACGGGATTAAGTAATAGCAATCGTTCGCAAGCAGGCAACTTCTGGAGGCGGGGGAAAAGTGGCTAAGATAAAGTATGAACCTATAGGAATAATATATACGCCGTTTAAAAAACAGGTTAATACTCCTATTCAAGGTGTTTTCGCCCCTGATAGTAAAGGAGAAGTGGAAGTCTTTCCCCAATATGTTGATGGACTGAAGGATATTAGTGGTTTTTCTCACATCATTCTCATTTACCACTTCCATCTGGCGGAGGGCTATTCTCTATTAGCTCAACCATTTCTGGACAAGGAAAGCAAAGGTATTTTCGCAGTACGGCATTTCAAGCGCCCAAACAATATCGGCCTTTCTGTTGTTCGCCTGTATGCGGTCAAGGGAAATTTGTTGGAGATTGGTGAGGTTGATATTGTTGATGGCACACCATTACTGGATATAAAGCCTTATGTGCCAGATTTTGATAACAGGCTTAATGTGAGGACTGGATGGTACAAGCACGCTAGTAACAGAAGCGAATACGAGCAGAGTAAAGGGGTACCACAGAGCTTTGAAGATTTTTAACAGATTAAGGGAATCAAGTTTCAAGATAATAACATTATTGTTCGGTCTGGTTCTAGCCATTTTCATTGTGGCTTTGCTCATAGGTATTGTTACTCACACTACACCCCAGGCTCTGATAACCAGTCTTTTCTCTGGCGAGATACAGTTTGCTATTAGGCTAAGTCTCATAACCTCCATCACATCTACGATCATGTGCATGGTTGTATCAGTGCCTGCGGCTTATGCCCTTGCTAGATACAATTTTAAGGGTAAGAATATACTCAATACAATACTTGATGTACCATTAGCATTACCACCTCTGGTCGCCGGTGTTGGTTTATTGATCCTGTTTGGCACGACGTCGTTTGGGAAAGGTCTTGCTGAAGCTGGAATTAAATTTGTCTTTACCCCGCAGGGGATAATCCTTGCCCAGTTCTTTGTTAATATGCCATTTATGTTTCGTGTGCTGAGGTCAACATTCCAGGGGATAAATCCAAGATATGAATATGTAGCCCAGACCCTCGGTTCCACTGAGGCGGAGGCATTTTGGCGAGTAACGTTACCCATGTCAAAGAATGGACTGATGGCTGGCTCTATAATAACCTGGTGCCGGGGAATAGGTGAGTTTGGTGCTGCGCTTATGGTAGCCGGCTCTACCAGGATGCTGACAGAGACGTTGCCTATTTCACTCTATCTTAACATGTCCACTGGCGACTTGCCGCTTGCTATTGCCGCTGCTACTATCCTGATTCTGATTTCACTTGTCTCGCTTTTTATCTTTGAAAAATTTAGTGATCACGCTCATGTCTTTTAATCTTTTAACAGGTATATAGATGGTTAGAATTAAAAATATATCAAAATATCTAGGTGAATTTTTCTTAAAGGACATATCTCTAGATGTGGCTGATGGCGAATATCTAATGATATTGGGACCGACTGGAGCCGGTAAAACAATCCTCTTGGAGACGATAGCCGGTATATATCGTCCAGATAAAGGCAAAGTCTATTTAAATGATCGGGATGTCACCAGACTACCTCCCAGAAAACGTAACATCGGTATGGTGTATCAAGACTATATGCTTTTCCCCCATTTGACAGTAGAAAAAAACATCAAGTACGGATTGAGGTCGAAAAAACTAAGTAAAGAAGAAACTTCACAAAAGATACGCAAGCTCACTGACTTATTGGATATAACCCATTTGTTACATCGTTACCCGGGTACGTTAAGCGGCGGTGAGCAACAAAGAATAACCATAGCTCGCGCCTTAATCATGGAGCCAGAAGTACTTTTGCTGGATGAACCGCTGAGCGCTCTGGATAGTGAAACAAGGACAAAGCTCCGCGAAGAGCTGAGAAAAATTCACTCTTTTACTCATACCACAATGATACACGTAACTCACAGTTTTGATGAAGCCTTCTTGCTGGGTAGTCAGATGGCGATAATGAACCAAGGGGAGATTGTGCAAGTAGGTGAACCCAGCGCGGTATTTAGGAAACCTAACTGTAAGTTCGCTGCGGAATTCTTGGGAGTGACCAATATTTTCCGTGGAGAATCAACTATTGATAATGGAATAGCTTACATTAACATCAATGGGCTGAAAGTTGCATCTGCAGTTCCTAGGTGTGGGCAGATCTATGCATCGATCAGACCGGAAGATATTCTTGTATCGCTCATACCAATTGAGTCAAGCGCCAAAAATTCCTTTCAGGGGAAGATACAAAACATTTCTGATGCAGGGATGATTATAAAAATCACTGTAGAGGTAGGCATTACCCTTGTTGCAGCAATTACCAAACGCTCGTTTCTAGATATGGACCTAAAACAGGGGATGGAAGTCTTTTTAACCTTTAAAGCTGCAGATGTCCATGTTTTTTAGATGATCTCAAAATAGTGATAACTGAATTCGTGTGCCACCTCCCAAATGAAATCTAACTGCGCGTAGACTTGTTTCATACTTCCTGCAAAACTAGCATTATCGCTGGCATAGAAAAGGGGTGCCCTCAATTTGGTCTTGATACAATTGATCGGGGGTTGGAAGTATGGCTGAAAG
This sequence comes from Dehalococcoidia bacterium, assembly GCA_016927965.1. Next base: position 3,815 of record JAFGLP010000195.1, on the reverse strand, counting down.
GAGGTCATGATGACTAAAGATAGCAAGCTACAGATTTAATTGGATAGGAAGTACGTACATGCACATTGATCCGCCGGGAACTGCGACATGCAGGTTCAGGATATCTCCATCCTGAACTGACCGCTCTTTTATGGTCTTTGCATTCTTGCCGTTTATCGTAATATAAGAATAGTCAAGGACACTGCCGTTTAATTTGACGCCACGTTACTTCAACTTTTTTTCAATTATAACTGCGAACTTTTTTTCTATCCGCAAAAAAGCAGAATCGATATCAGTTGCTTCTATAACAGCCCTATCTATCCCCAAATAGAGTTTCCAGATACCATTGAACTTTATATTAATTAATGCCATTGTTATTACCTGCTGTATGCTGCGATATATTTCATATATAGTTTTTCTGCTATTGATTCATCAAGCGTATTATTGATAATAGCCCGCCCGTCAGGAAATACGGTCACCGCCTTCAACGTCAACGAATGAATTAATTTCCTGCAAATGCATTTTTGCTGCAACAGCTTTAGGCAAGCGATTTTCAATATCAGTTTCAGTAAAAAGCAATTGTCTCTGTAAGTTTTGATATTCAACAAGGTCCCTGTCGATAACTCTTACCTTGCCAACGCCCGCACGTACTAATAAATTGGCGATATTACATCCAAGTGCACCACAGCCCACAATTATCGCACTGCTTCGCTCCAAGTTATGCTGTCCTTTTTTCCCTATTCCTTTAAACATCTCCTGTCTGAAATATCTGTCGGCTGGTTCGTTTTCAATGTTCATTGCACTCGTTCCCGTATAAAAAATTATAAATTACAGGTTTACAGAGTAACAGTGATTGGGTACATCACAGGAATCTTTTATGAATAACCGATACAATTTGTATTTCTGCAGGTAATCTTATGCTAAACATGGTTTGGCAGACCCAAATGGCTATGGAAACTACATGACCGTAATAAGGTCATTACTTCTGACTGTTCCACCCTTAATAACGCGGGCAAACACGCCTTCGCGAGGCATAATACAATAGCCTGCTTGCTTATAGACATCACATCCCTTATGGCATTTTTTACCAATTTGTGTAGTTTCAAGTATTGTCGAATTTCCTATCATCAACCGCGTTCCGATCGGGAGTGACACTAGGTCAATTCCATGTGTAGTCAAGTTCTCTGCAAAGTCGCCTGGTCTAAAGGAAAAGCCGCCGGCATTCATTTTTTCAATGCTCTCCAGCGCCAGCAAACTGATTTGCCTTATTTCAGCGCCTCCTGCATGTGCGTCACCCTCAAGCCCAAATCCAGTCTTTACTATGCCCTGTTCAACTGGTATTTTGCTTGTACCTTTCGTACTGCTCAAACAAACAGCGATAATTATTGCCACAGTGATGATACATACCTCCTGCCTATATACTTTTTATTTGAAATTGTAGCACTAATTGATCATGCGCTGTCAGTAATTTTTCCCGTTGACACAAAAATTCTATAACTCTATAATACGTTCACACAGCAATATTTGGAGGTGAAGGATATGGCGATGTTTGGCACATTGGAGTGGGCGACCCAATTCATGGAAGCGATCAACAACAGCAAAGCCTACGAGGAAGCGGCAAAAACATGGGAGGGTGATTTTTATTTTATCATCGAGCCGGGCGGTTCAATTAAGGAACCAGGTTATCAGTATATAGACCTGTGGCATGGCAAGTGCCGCAAGGTAGACGTGATCACACAGGCGGACAAGGACAAATATAAGCCTGAGTTCACCATGACGGCCAGTATAGCTACCTGGCGCAAGGTAGCAGAAAAGAAAGTTGACCCCATCCAGGCCATTGTTACCCGCCAGCTTAAGCTCACCGGCAACATGGGCAAGGTCATGCGTGCAGTCAAGGCTGCACAGGAACTGGTCAACTGCGTAACCCAGGTCAAAACCGAGTACCCCGAGTAGCATATCAGTATCCTGTAAAACAGATTACTCTGAGTGTTAGTTGAGGAGGCTTGACCATGCAGTTTTTCGGTGTTCCCTTCACGGTATTCGGTGACGACTCGCTTTCCTATCTTAATGAGATTAAAGTTAAACGCGCCTTTATTGTTACAGATAAAAACATTACCGGTCTAGGCCTCGCTGATTTGGTAACAGGTGAACTAAAACAAGCCAGCGTGGATTACAAAATATTCGATGAGGTTGAGCCCGATCCATCCATCCAGACGGTCGAGAAAGCAGCTAAAATAGCTGTGGATTATCAGCCGGACCTGGTAATCGGGCTGGGTGGCGGCTCATCTATGGATGCTGCTAAATCAACACTGGTCTGCTACGCGGCAGACATCAGCCCTCTCGACATGTCACCCTCTGATTTCTACAACATCCGTTCCAAGGCCAAACTGGTGTGCATCCCAACCACCAGCGGCACCGGTTCAGAAGCCACTTGGGCTATCGTACTGACAGATACAGAAGGTGACCGTAAGGTAGCACTTGGCTCTTATGAGACGCTTCCGGATGTAGCCATCCTCGACCCGCGCATGGTCATGACCATGCCCCCGCAGATTACTGGCGATACGGGAATGGATGTGCTCTGCCATGCTATCGAGGGCTACACGGCAACCTGGCGCACTAGGTTCACCGACGGTCCCGGCCTGATCGCCATCAGGCTGGTATTCGAAAGTCTCAAGAAGGCCTACGACAATGGCCAGGATGAGGAGGTCCGCAAAGATATGATGTATGCGGCGTCTCTGGCCGGGACGTGCTTCGGCAATGGGATGGCCGGGCTGGGGCATAGCACCGGACATGCCATCGGTGGTCTTTTCCATATGCCGCATGGAAGAGCTGTGGGGCTTTACCTTCCCTACACTATGGAATATCTGGTGCACGGCTCTGAAGAGGCAGTTATGCGTTTTGCAGAGATAGCACGCTACTGCAATATAACACAGGGCGAAAACAAGAAATGTGCCTTGGCACTGATTGATGCCGTGCGCAAGCTGGCCGGGGAAGTGGGACAGCCGCTGGCGGTTAAAGATACAAGTATCAAGCGTGACGATTATATGACGGCCATGGACGGGCTGATCGACCGCGCTGTGAATGAAGCCATGACCATCGCCGTTACCAGGATACCCGAAGCAGACGACCTGGAGAAAATATTTATCTGCGCCTATGACGGCAAGTCCTGTGATTTTTGAACAATACTCATCAAATTTGAGTTAAGGAGAAGCCAGTATGAACGGTTACTTGGGAAAAGTGCTGGGAGTTGACCTCTCGAAGTACGAACTAAAGGACGAGATGCTTAATGAACAGTATGCCCGCAGTTATATCGGAGCGGGCGGTATTGCGTGCCGCTATTTGGCCGATATGATAGAAGAAAATACTGATCCTCTTGGACCTGATAACACGCTCATTTTCATGGCTGGCCTGCTGACCGGCACGGGCGGACCGAGCTTCAGCCGTTGGGTTGTGGCATCACGTTCCCCGTATACCACATATTACGCTGACGCCAATTGCGGAGGCCATTTCGGTTCAGAATTGCGTTTCTCTGGCTACGACGGGATTATTATCACTGGCAAATCTGACAAACCCGTGTATCTTTACATAAAAGATGGCAAACCTGAGCTCAAGGATGCTGCAAAACTTTGGGGCAAGACAACTTACGATACTATAGACAATATACGCAAAACGTATGATGACCAACGCACACGTGTAGTGTGTATCGGGCCTGCAGGCGAAAACCTCGTATTGTTTGCCAATATTATGACCGAAGACGGCCATTGCGCAGGGCGTGCCGGTATGGGATGTGTCATGGGTTCCAAGAACCTCAAGGCTATAGCGGTACGTGGCAAGGC
>JAFGLP010000034.1 GCA_016927965.1 Dehalococcoidia bacterium | reverse complement strand
TAATATTTTTTTATTTTTGTCGATAATAGCACCGGTTGTTCAACAAGTGTTTATATATCCATTATTTTTACATAAATACTGGATAAATCATAATGACCATTGACAACCATCAGGATATTAATTATACTTCCCTATATAAGTTAAGATATATATAGGGAATATTTGAAACCACTCATAATTCAAATTTTGCTAAAAGAAGAGATATGCATCTATTAATGGTAACCGGATTTCTGGGTTCTGGGAAAACTACCCTGGCTGTTAAACTGGCTCAGACCGCTGTCAATCAAGGACGGCAGGTGGCCATTCTGGTAAATGAGATCGGTGAGATCGGAATAGATGGACAACTTATGCAGCAACTTGACCTGAATATCTGGGAAATGTACGATGGTTGCATTTGCTGCACCCTGGCAGCAGACCTGGTACCTGCCCTTGAAGAAATAGATCAGAGTTATAATGTGGATCTGGTTTTAATGGAGCCTACCGGTGTAGCTGAACCAAGAAATATCCTGAAAATCTTGCCTTACTACAAGGGCAATCGCCTTGAGAGTATTACTTCAGTGTCTATATTGGATCCTTTACGTATAATTGAATTATACGAGGTTATGACCCCACTAATTACCAATCAGCTGGCGAATGCTCAGTATTTGCTTATCAATAAGGCCGATGTGGCAACAAAGGAACAGTTAGCCGGAGCACGCAGGATCGCAGCTGAAGTTAATCCAGAAGCCCGCCTGATGATTATGTCTGCACAGAAACCAGGATCTCCAGATGTCTTAAAGGAGTTGCTGCCATGGAATTAAAACTTGAACCTTTTGCCTCCCGATTGCGCTGGCAGTTTGCCAGAAAGCAGTCGCTGGAATACTGGCAAGCTCTGTTTGAAGATCTTCTGGAACAACTGGCACAGGCTTGTAATGCAGGAAACCCAAAGTTGATTGGCCACATTAAATGTGTTGCGCTGCTACCGGACGGCGGTTTCTTGCGAGGCAGCAAGATAAGTATGCATTATGCCTCTGATATGGAAATTAAAACCGAAAAATCCATATCTTATAATACGCTGGTGCTGTCGCTTAATATGCTTGTATATGGGCTATCCATATTTGAGGCCAGACATATATTACAGGAAACTGCTCTTTTTATTGCTCAAAAATGGGATGCTGGTCAGGAGATACTGGATATCAGCAATAGCTGCAAACATAGAGATGACCATAAGCAATAAGCCAATGATTGTAATTGATGAAAGGGGTGATGTAATCAAAAACTATCAATTAACCTGCAAATAATAACAATGTAACGGGTCATGAGTAGCGTGTTTAGAAATTTGAATACAAAGGAGGTAGATTATTCATAAAGAAACCAAATTGGTAAATATTTTCCAAAGGTAATAGTCTTGAGGTATGGATTTATCATCCGGTTTTATACCTTAAGCGAAGTGAAAGGAGTAGTTATAATTATGGAAAAAATAGCTCAAATGATGGCTGACCTGGGAGAAGAAAGCCTGTTAGCCGAAGTTAAACTTAAATTGGAAGAAGGCAGTGATCCCTTAACTGTGCTGGAAGCATGCCGGGAAGGCATGTCTTTAGTCGGAACACGTTTTGAAAAAGGTGAGTATTTTCTTTCCGAACTGATCATGGCAAGTGAAATTTTTAAGCAGGTAGGTGATACACTGGCGCCCCACCTGGCAGGCGGCAGGACGGATACTCCAAAAGGTAAAGTGATTATGGGAACAGTCAAAGGTGATATCCACTACATTGGTAAAGATATCGTCATCGCTATGCTAAAGGGTGCCAACTATGAAGTCGAAGACCTGGGGGTTGATGTATCCGCAGAAAATTTTGTGGAAGCGGTTAAGAAAACCGGAGCAACAATTGTTGGTATGTCAGGTTTAATGACATTTGCTTTTGATTCAATGAAGGCAACGATAGAAGCATTGAAGAAAGCTGGATTGTCTGTTAAGGTAATGATTGGAGGCGGACCGGTAACTGAGCAGGTTCGTGTGCTGGTAGGTGCAGACGGCATGGGCGCAAATGCCCAGGTTGCTGTAACATTATGTGACCAATGGATCAAAGAAATGGGGGTGGCATGATGAAAGAAGACAAGGAAGCCTTATATCAGGAAAGTTTTGCACGTATAAAAAAAGCAATCGGATGTGAGCCCGTAGATCGCGTACCGGTTATTTATATGGGTCTGGCTTTTGCGCCTCGTTTTTCTGGTATAAGTATTGCTAAATACTGTTCAGACCCCGAGGCAGCAATAAGTGCACGGCTTGAAACCATGAAAAAAATTGGAGGATTTGATGGTTGCCTGTGGGTGGGCTCAGCTCCCACAGCCCTACAGGCTGCAGCATGGTTGTCACATGTCAGGGTACCAGGTAAAGAGTTACCCGATGATAGCCTGTGGCAGATTGAAGAAGCTGAAGTAATGACCATAGATGATTACGATAAGATCATTGAGAATGGTTGGAATAACTTCATGATGAGTTATTTACCCAGGGTAATTGATATGGCAGAGTTCGGCGAACAAATATCCTGGAACATAAACAATGGCCCAAGGTTAATGCAGCTTTATCGGGATAACGGTTATGTGGGCATCCTGGATAGTGGTTTAATGCCCATCATTCCCTTTGAGTCTTTTTGTGGCGGGCGTTCTATGCAGAAATTTATGTTTGATCTATATCGTATCCCGGATAAGGTGGAGGCGGCAATGAAAGTATCACTGGAAGAGGGTCTGGCTGTTATTGAAGCTGCTCCACCTGCAAGACCCGGGATGATTGGTGGCGGTTGGGTTGGTGGCTGGCGCTCAGCCAGTGCCATGCTGGCACCAAAACTATGGGATCGTTTCGTCTGGCCATATATTGTAAAATATGTCGATGCCATGGTGAACAAGGGCTACACGCCAGTTCTGCATTGGGACCAGGATTGGACACGTGACCTGTCAAGGCTCCAGGAACTGCCTGCTAAAAAGGTGGTATTGAATCCTGACGGGATGACAGATGTACGTAAGTTCCGGGAAATCGTAGGAGACAGAATGTCTCTGCTTGGCGATGTTCCATCCAGCCTATTTGCTGCAGGAACACCTGATGACGTTTACAATTATGTCCGGGACCTGGTAAGTGATATAGGCACTACCGGACTGCTTCTGTGTCCTGGTTGCGATGCTCCTATTAATACCAAACCTGAAAACATGCAAGCTTTTGTTACTGCCGGCCGTGATTTAGGTGGAGCAAATTAGTAATTTTAATATGATTAATGTGGCGGACCAGCATTTAACTGTTATTGCATGTTCCACGGTAATTGAAGAAATGCTGCCGCTGATGCCTGAAAATATAGAGTACCGTATCATTGAGTTTAGCCTTCATTCTTATCCTGAGAAGTTGCGGAAAGAAATTCAGGCAAGTATTAATGAAGTGGTATCCAGAAATGATAAAAAAAGAGGTAAGTTAACTATCCTTCTGGGATATGGTCTATGCTCGCAGGCATTGGTAGGTATAGAAGCACGGCGTTGCACTCTTGTTTTACCGCGTGTTGACGATTGTATTGCCATATTCCTGGGTTCGCATAAGCTTTATAAACAGCAAGTTAGTATTGAACCCGGTTCCTTTTATCTTACTAAAGGCTGGATCGAAGCCGATGGGACAATATTAAGTGAGTTTTGGCATATAGCCAACAGATTTGGCAGGGATAGGGCAGAACGCCTTTTTCAAAAGATACTTGCCAACTACAGACGAGTCGTATTAATCAATACTGGCCAATATGAAATAAAGCCCTACCGGGATTATGCCAGGAATATGGCTCAACACTTTCAGTTGCATTATGAAGAAATTAAAGGTTCAACCGTTCTTTTACAAAAGATGTTGAATCAGTCATGGGATGATGAATTTATTGTTGTTAAACCTGGTGAGATGATTACCCTGGGCCATTTTCTCCAATCAAGAGATAAAACAGCTCCTGCTCTTTCTATCCTGAATTTATGGAAGAGACTGTGTTATAAAAAAAATTCGAGAGTTTCTTAAAGATGCATTCAGTAAATATATAAAAGTTGCTTGAGG
>JAFGLP010000194.1 GCA_016927965.1 Dehalococcoidia bacterium | reverse complement strand
TTCACCAGCGATCTTTCAATCGGGCTGGGACTTCCTTTCGAGATAGCGGAAGCCATGAAGAAGAAGTATGGTAATGTCTACCCTGAAACTGGTTCCAAGGACGAGGGTTCAACGCTTACCGTGGAAGATGGGCACAGCGTTTCATACAAGGACCTGTCAAATATTCTCAGGGACCGCATGGAAGAACTGCTGCGTTTGATTCTACTGGAAATGCCTGATACAAGCTATGCTTCACTTGCTCCAGCCGGATTGGTCATGACAGGCGGCGGCTCTAAAATGGCTGGCCTCGAAGCACTGGCACGTGGTACCATCCGCATCCCCACCCGCATAGGGGAACCAATGGGAGTGTATGGCATCACAGATGTGCTTCATGATCCTGCCAATGCAACCGGCGTAGGATTACTGCTGTGGGCTATTAAGACAGGCGGCAAACCTACTTGGGAAGCTAAAGGCGGTCAACCATCCAACGGCGGCACAGTAACTAACGTAATGGGACTTCTGAAGAAATTCTTCGGAGCATAATAAAAATATTTTTGAAATAGCAGGAGGTAAGAAAATATGTCAAAATCTATGTTTTCAACAGCACCGGCAAAGATAAAGGCAATCGGCTGCGGCGGCGGCGGTTCTAATGCAATCACTCGCATGGTCCGTGACAATATCAAAGGCGTAGAATTCATTTGCATGAATACAGATGCCCAGGCCCTGGCTCTGGCTGAAGTCCCCATTCGTGTACAGTTAGGTGAAAAACTGACCCGCGGACTGGGTGCAGGCGGTGATCATAATATCGGCCACAAATCAGCAGAAGAAAGCCGTCAGGCTATACAGGAAGTAGTAGCGGGAGCCGACATGGTTTTTATCACCGCAGGAATGGGCGGCGGCACAGGCACCGGCAGCATCTCGGTGGCAGCAGAGGTTGCCCGTCAATCCGGAGCGTTAACCATAGCAATCGTAACAAAACCATTCGCTTTCGAAGGATCACGCCGCATGAAAGTTGCCGAAGAGGGTATTTTACAACTTTGTGATAAGGTCGATACCCTGGTGATCATTCCCAACGACCGCATAATCGAACTTTGTGACCAAAAGACAACCGTTGATAATGCTTTCAGACTTGCCGATGACGTATTAAAACTTGGTGTGCAGGCAATAGCTGAAGTCGTAACAGTTCCCGGCCTTATCAATCTCGACTTTGCAGACATACGGGCTATCATGAAGAACTCCGGCCCGGCATGGATGTCAGTCGGACATGGGAAAGGGTCCAACAGGGCAGTTGAAGCAGCCAAAGCAGCTTTAGCCAGCCCGATGCTGGATGTATCCATCAGCGGAGCCAAGGGTGTTCTTTTCAACGTAACAGGCGGCAGCAACCTGACACTCTTTGAATGCAATGAAGCAGCCGATGTTATAGCTCAATCAGTCGATCCAGATGCAAATATCATCTTTGGCGTCGTATATAATCCTCAGCTCGAAGACGATGTACAAATAACTATCATTGCAACAGGTTTTACGGCCCAATACGGTTCCGGCGTTCCCACAGAGGTAGAACTGCGAAGGCTGCTGCGCGGTGCAACCGAAGACAGCCTGGATGTTCCCTCATTTTTGAGGAGAGGCTCGCGTTATCCCAATGCGCAAGCGGGTGCACCAACTCGCCAGCCAGATTTCAGCAGAATGCCTCGTTAATTAAGCAATAGATAGTTATATCCGTATAAAACAGGGCAGAGAAAATTTTCTCTGCCCTGTTTTATTATGTACTGTCAACCATTGACTCTCACTATATCTTGTGTTACTATCACATTAAACCACATAGTGTAGTGTTGTACGATGAAGTGTCCTTCTTGCGGTGAACCTGAATCAAAGGTAATCGACTCCCGGAGTCTGGGTGATGAAATAAGAAGAAGAAGGGAGTGTATCAAGTGCAAATCCCGATTCACCACCTATGAGAGGCTTCAGAACAGAAGCCTGTATGTAATAAAAAAGGATGGAAGAAGAGAGGAATTCGATCGTGAAAAGCTTTTCTCAGGCATCAGGAAAGCTTGTGAAAAGAGGCCTATGCCAACCGGTACCATAGAAAAAATGGTTGAGAACATTGAATCTGATTTATATAGTCTGGGTAAAATTGAAATTTCCAGTTCCCATATAGGCAAGGCTGTTGTCAGCAAATTAGCTGAAATCGACCACATCGCCTATATTAGATTTGCCAGTGTTTATTATGAGTTTTCTGACATCACTACTCTCAAACAGGCAGTAGACACCCTAATGGATAGCAAGTTAGTCGCACCGCTTGACGGACAACTCACCCTAATCAATGCTGCGGATATAGCTAAGCATAAAAGACGGAGTAAACAAAGGTAACTATATGGTAAGCAGGCAACCTAAATATTATTTATCAGACTCAGTAAGAAACTACGTTGCAAAAACGGTTCTTACATATACCCAGACGTTAGGCATGTCTGATCGCAATGAACTTGAGAGTCTGATCAAGCATGTTATTTCTAAAATGGAGAAAGATATGTCATTGGAAGAGAATACAAAAGTAAAGAAGATTGAACCAACTTTTCCGGGTATGGAACATTTGGTTGCAGCATCACCTCACAAAATGCCGGCTAAGGAAAAGATAGAATCTATAGTCACCGAACTTCTTGCAGAAAAGATCAGCATGGAAGTACCGCCGGAGAATACCTCATCTCTACGCCCAACGAGATCAAAACGAGTCGAAAACGTAAAAGCCGATCAGGTATCAGAATTAAGAGTTTCTGATGATACTGCATCATCCAACCATTTACCAATTGATTTAACTCTAACAGAAAATGCACTGCTGGTGCTTCAGAAAAGATACCTGCAAAAAGATGAAAAAGGGAATGTCACAGAAACACCTGAAGAAATGTTCCGCAGGGTAAGTAAACATATTGCTGCTGCAGAGCTTATTTTTGATAAGAATGCCAAGGTCGAAGAATGGGAGGATAAATTTTTCAGGCTGATGGTATCCCTGGAATTTCTACCTAACTCCCCAACGCTCATGAACGCCGGACGTGAACTTGGCCAGTTATCTGCTTGTTTTGTCCTCCCTGTTGAAGACAGCACGGAATCGATTTTTGATGCTGTAAAATATACGGCTCTAATCCATAAAAGTGGAGGAGGAACTGGTTTTTCTTTTTCCAGAATCAGACCAAAACAGGATAGGGTGGGATCAACAGGTGGAGTAGCCAGCGGACCAGTTTCCTTTATGAGAGCCTTCGATTGTGCTACAGATGTCATTAAACAGGGGGGTATGCGTCGCGGCGCTAATATGGGGATATTGAGCATCGACCATCCTGATATTCTTGAATTTATAACATGCAAAGATGATCCCAAGGCCTTTACCAACTTCAACATATCCGTGGCTGTCACGGACGCATTTATGAACGCAGTAGAAAATGGGTCTGATTATGATCTAATCAACCCACACAACGGTGAAATTGTTGGACATTTAAACGCCGGGGAAGTATTCAATAAAATAGTAGACATGGCATGGCGGACCGGGGATCCTGGTGTAATCTTTATTGACCGTATAAATCAATATAACACTACTCCGAATCTCGGAAAAATTGAATGCACCAATCCCTGTGGAGAACAGCCCTTATTACCCTACGAATCATGTAACCTGGGATCCATCAATCTTTCCAAGATGACCAAAACGGTAAACGGTAAAATTGAAATTGATTTCGATAAACTGAGAGATACTGTACGGCTATCTGCAAGATTCCTCGATGACGTTATTGAAGTCAATAAATATCCTCTTCAACAGATCAATGATATGACGCGGCAAACCAGAAAGATAGGCCTTGGGGTAATGGGGTTCGCCGATATGCTGATTCAACTGCGTGTCCCCTATAACTCTGACAGAGCACTTGAAATCGCTGAGAAGGTTATGAGCTTTATCTCTTATGAAGCAGCCGCTGAATCAGCTTCATTGGCCCAGGCTAGAGGAGTTTTCCCGGCCTTTGGCGGCAGCGTTTACTCATCCCAAAAGGGACCTGACTTGCGTAACGCCAACCGTACTACTATCGCCCCTACCGGTACTTTAAGTATCATCGCTGGCTGCTCCAGCGGCATCGAACCGGTTTTCGCTCTGAGTTATTTCCGCCATATTCTTGACGGTGAAAAATTGATCGAGGTCAACCCGTTTTTTAAATCAACAGCAAATCAAGAGAAATTCTATTCCACTGACCTCCTGAAAAAGCTGGCAGACGGAGAAAAACTCGTCAATATTGAAGATATACCTGCATGGGTAAAAAACGTTTTTGTCACTTCGCATGATATTTCTCCAGAGTGGCATGTAAAAATTCAAGCGGCTTTTCAAAAATCCACCGATAGCGCTGTCTCTAAAACAGTCAATCTACCGCATGAAGCAACTGTTGACGATGTTAAACAAGTCTATGAACTTGCTTATCAATCGGGGCTTAAGGGTATCACCATATACAGGGATAGAAGCCGTGATACTCAGGTACTGAATACAGGAAAAGAAAAATCCAATGAAAAAACGAAGGAAATTGATGTAGAAGCCAGGTTGGCCCCCCGCCAAAGGCCCAAGATAACAAGAGGCATAACAGAACGGGTCACTACCGGATGCGGTTACATTTATGTTACAGTTAATTTCGATGAGAAAGGTATATGCGAGGTATTTTCCAGCCTTGGCAAGGCAGGTGGATGCGCATCTGCCCAGTTGGAAGCAACATCCAGATTGATCTCATTGATTTTCAGGTCAGGCATCGATGTCGGGTCGGTAATAAAGCAATTGAGGGCTATCAGGTGTCCATCCGTCTCATGGGAAAACGGCCGGGCGATTCTTTCTTGCGCGGATGCCATAGGTAGCGTGTTGGAAAAATATGTAAAAAAAGAAGATGATAATCTCGTACCAGCGGAACATAGCTATTCTGCTAATAGCGGTTTCTCCGGGCAATGCCCTGACTGTGGTAATTTGCTGGTTTATCAAGAAGGTTGCCATATATGTCCCAGTTGCGGGTATACTAAGTGTGGTTAAAAGATACAATGTATCTTAAGGGGTTGTGGTATGGAAGAAACTGAGAACCGTTATTCAATCGCGTTCAAACAAATTGCAAAGCTTTCTAACAGTGACTTGCCATTGCGAAAGCTGATGAATTCTATTGCCAGCAGTACTGCTAAAGCCCTTCAAGCAAGCGGTTGCGCCATCCTCCTTCTCAATCCTCAAAAAGAGTACCTCGATATCATAGGCGCATTGGGACTCAGTGATATATACCTGCGTAAAGGACCAATCAACGCGCATAAAAGTTATCCCGATATACTTGATGGTAAAATTGTTACCGTTGAAGATATTTGTACCCATAAGGGAACTCAATATCCAAGGGAAGCTTTAAAAGAAAACCTCAAATCTCTGTTAGGCGCACCTATCATCCAGCAAGGTGAAGTAATAGGTGAAGTCAGGATTTACACTCATGCTGAAAAGCACTTTAAACCACACGAAAAGGATTTCGCGTCTACCGTAGCTAATCTGCTGGCATCTTTACTGGAGAAAAATGAACTTAAACAGTACCTGCAGACACGTCACGATGATAACGTTACCCAGCAAAAAAAATTAAGCAGCTTCTCATATCTGCCACTTACACCGATCAGACAAACCAGTTTCAGCCATCCCAGTGAAGAGGAGTTTTCCCGTCTCCTGGATTTCTACCAGGTAGAATGGTTATATGAACCACGTTCATTTCCACTATCGTCTGTTAACAATAAGGTAACAGAGATGTTTACTCCTGACTTTTATCTTCCTGAAATCAATTTATATATAGAATTAACAACATCCAAACAGAGTCTAATAACCGAGAAAAATCGAAAGGTGCGTTTGCTCAAGGAACTATATCCCGATGTTAACATCAAATTGCTTAATAAGTCCGATTATCTGAGGTTGTTTGCCAAATTCGGTTTTATCCCGCTGGGCGAAAACAAAATGACGGGTATTCAAAGATATCTGTTCAGCAAAACTCAAATTCAGAGAAGAGTCAGGTCCCTTTCCAAGCAAATATCTAATGACTACAAGGATAAAGACCTGGTTCTTATCGGTATCCTCAAAGGGGTTGTATGCTTCATGTCGGATCTCATGCAGTATATATCTATACCGGTATCTATCGATTTTATGGCTATATCGACCCCCTCCAATAATACTGTGTCGCCCATACAAATAACCAAGCATCTTGACATCGATATTAAAGGTAAACATGTTTTAATGGTAGAGGATATAGTTGATACGGGAATGACGTTAAACTACGTATTGAATTATCTTGGCACGCAGGACCCGGCCAGCCTGAGAGTATGCACCTTCCTGGATAAAAGGGTACGCAGGTTAATAGATGTGCGCCTTGACTATGTTGGATATGAAATACCTGATGAATTTGTGGTTGGTTATGGTCTGGATTTCCAGGGAAAATACCGAAATTTACCCTTTATAGCAATTCTAGAATAAAAAAACGCCCCAAGTAACCTCAGTTTTGCGGTTCACCATCTACCTCCCTTACACTATTCAGCCTTCGCCTACCTTGTGCTGGGATCCTCTGCC